>NZ_NUNF01000045.1 GCF_002585305.1 Bacillus sp. AFS037270
TAGCACTTAAACTATCGGGTAGCAAGAGTTTAACAATGAGTTGCTGCGGCAGCTCATTTTCATTTTTTGTGCTAATGTGGCAGCTAGTTCAAACGAGAAGACAGTAAAATGGGACACTCATGCTAATTGTCCATGAACACTAGTACAATGAGGAGTTGTCACTATACCGAAAATAAAATAACAACAATTACAAATAGGCAAATATCTATTCCTCTTTAAAAATGACACATACACTATTTTTGAAACAATTTGAGGAGGAGATATAAAATGGAAAGACAATTCTTTGGAAGCGGTATGAGTTATGGAGGTTATCCTGGTTATGGCATGGGTTATGGTGGTTACCCATTCCATCATGGTTATGGTGGTTACCCATTCCATCATGGTTATGGTGGTCACCCATTCCATCATGGTTATGGTGGCTATCCATTCCATCATGGATATGGCGGCTATCCATTTCATCATGGTTATGGTGGCTGCTGTTAGAGATGGTTCATGCTAGGCTCTTTAATTAAATATTAGTTAATTTTGCACATGACGTTATTTTAAAAATGAATGTAAAATTTATGGTGGACAATTAATCCTAGATCACCATGAAAAAATGCTTAGCATATTGCCAAGCATTTTTTTATTCACCTTATTTGGCTTTAGGGAATACTCTACGAATTGTTTCAGTAAACTCATTAAAGAAACCTGAGATTGGTCTACCATTACGAATATCAGAGGCATATGTGGTCATGCGATCATAAAAGTCAGGGTTTTCCGATACGTAAACGTTATCAATATCTCGATCGGTGGATTTCACTCTTTGTGAAATCTTATGTTCAATACTATAAGTACCCTTATTTCGGGATGTAGGTGTGAGCTTTACGGCTACATATGCATTATTTTCTGTAACAATGACATTTGCCGTGTCCACTTCTTTTAGATCGGCTACTTTTTTAGCTGCATCATCAGCTACACTCATTCTAGATCTATTATCGTAATCATTATTGTCTCTGTCGTTGGTGATGTTGTTCCTTGTCACATTTTGGTCACGATTTACAACATCATTTTTATTTACGTTATTTCTGGCACACCCTGTTAAATCAAGGCTAAATATAAGGAATGCAATTAAGATTAGGCTTTTTTTCATGGTGTATTCCCTCCGTGAATTAAGTTAAGCTCTCCATTTCCTTAAAAGATTATTCATATGATGGTTTAGTTCTTCAATTACTTTATTTACTTTGGATTGGTGGATAAGAACCCTTGTAATGCTTTCAGTTATAAATACTTCTGATTCCACCTTCCCTTATTATTTATTATTTAATACTTTATTCTTTTTATACTTATTACTCGGTTAAGGTGAGTTCATTTTTTAAGAGAACTGAAGAGGGGAAAAAGGGATTGTGAAGAAATACACTTAAAGTAACGGGTGCAAGAGTTGCAGTTCAAGCTGTCATAATGATGAGTTATAACTATATCGTAAATAAAATTACGACCAAGAATGAATGCACTTAATAATATAGGCAAATATCTATTCCTCTTTCAACATGGACACATACATTATTTTTGAAACAATTTGAGGAGGAGATAAAAATGGAAAGAATGTTTGGAATGGGCATGGGAGGCTTCCCTGGAATGGGCATGGGAGGCTTCCCTGGAATGGGCATGGGAGGTATGCCTGGATTTATATAGGCAGTTTCATCAGAATGGATATACCATGTATGCTATAACCTAATTTCCAATATTTTGTTATGTTAGTGGTTCTTTTGCGATTAAACAGAGCTGTCGATTAGGCAGCTTTTTCTTATGCTACTACCATGAAAGTACAAAACAGTGAAAATCTAAAAAAGGCAATGCTAAAGTAGACCCAGCAATTATAATTTTTAAAAAAGCTGAGCCTAAAATTAAACCTCATGTGGCAATATCAGTATGACCACAAAAACCATACTTTCATTCTCTGTGGTGAAGTGATGATTTTTCGATTCATGGGTGGCTAACGGGGCAGGTTAGTGAAAGATCGAATTCCTAATCGTTACGATTGTGCACTATCAGTTAGTGTACGATTTTTTGTCCAAAATGATAATCATTAAAGAAGTGCCCTTGCGGCAAATTATGCATGGGCACTTTGTTTCCATAGATATCCATTTTTTCTTTTGTGAATTAGTAACCGTATAAACCGTTGTATCCGTTGTAGTATCCGTCGTAACCGTTATAGCAGCTGCCACAGCCACCACAGCCGCCACAGCCGAAGCAGCCGAAGCAACCGAAACATCGGAATCCTCCACAACGAAAGCCCCCGCAACGCATACCGCCGCAGCGCATGCCACCACACATCATGCCACCACCACAACGCATACCGCCGCCGCAACGCATTCCGCCAAAATGACGCGGATCATTGAGGTTTGGATCAATGGTAATTAAATCACCAACTTGGAAATTATCCATTCCTAACATTTGAAGTTCGTTTTGAAGATTCTGCATTTTTTCCTCCCCTTTGTATTTATTAATTAGGTTCGTCATACACCTATATAGAGAGATGAACGAGGGTAATTCGTCAGTTTCGTTTAAATGAAACCATCATATATACCTGTACTCTCTTCAACAAATTATGATTTCTGTTAGGTCATTGTCACTGATTTAAGTGCCTATTTCAGTTTGAGGTAATATTAAATGTTGATTATATAAAAACTTGTGGTTGATTAATCTGATATACTGTTGAAGTTGATGATTCAATGTATGAAAACTAGGATATAGAATGTGAAAGAATGCACTTAAAGTAACGGGTGCTTTAGTTGAAGAAAGCATACCACAATATGTTGTGGTAATTGAGGTCATTTGTAGTACAAAAAAGGATAGATTGAGAGTATTTTCTACTGCTCACCTATCCTTTGTGATTTTTCCCTTATAATGTCTGACATGAAATACAAATTAACTGTTGATAAGGGTGATAAACAATATCTTTTGCAATCGCAGGATTATCACTTATGGTTGATACGGCGAAAATGGGGAAACCTGCTGTAATCATATAAAAAGAAGCGAACATTACTAAAGACAATTAAAAAATAATTACATATTGGTTTGTCCATAGTTTAAGTTTTCTTTTACCTATGGTATATAAGACCGCCTTTCAAGACTATTTCCAAAAAAAAGTGGTAATTTATAAGTGAACAAATTTACTTTTTCCTTATTATAAAAAAATATTTAGAGTTGTTTGAAATAAAAGCAATTGTAGTCAGGTACATGAAGGAATTTAAACTGGATGATTCGAATAAGTTATAGTGAACTTGGTTTTGTTGTATTCTCAAAATAAATGACTGGAGGATTTCATTTAGAACATTTTTTCGTTATATGGTCGACAGTAGCAAATGAAGATGATTTTGATGCGTATGAATGGCTGTTTTCGAAATGGATTGAGGATTATTGTTATCGTCATCCGGAAGGTTCGGATTACCCTGCTATGTTGGGAGAATTAGAAGTTGGAGAGAAATGTATCTCCAAAATAGAAGGGACACACTTGGTTTTGGTTTATACCTTTTTAGGAACGATTAATTAATACTATACTCAGATTTTTTCATGTCTTTTAACTTTGAAAGATTACACTAAACAGTGAGGAGATTGATTTTATGCAAGTTGTAGCCAAAATGTTTTTAGAACAACTCGACATGCATTGCTATGAGAATGAGTGGTTTGCATCCATGGATCAGGCGCTTCATGGAGTCATCGCAGCTGAGGCAGCATGGACAAGTTCGGGAATCAGCAATTCGATTTGGCAGATTGTCAACCACTTGATATTTTGGAATGAAGACGTGATCCATCGAATTAAGGGCACAGAGAATCCGCATAAAGCAGAAGGCAATGATGAAACCTTTGGAAATCCGGGGGATCCAGAAGACGAAATTGGGTGGGCCCAGACAGTGCAGCGCCTTTATGAAGTCATGAATAAATTAAAAACGGTCATTGCGGACCTTGACGATGAAAAGTTAACAGCTCCGTATGCAGCTAACAATTACTCTATTGAGCGTTTACTCAGCAATATCATGATGCACGATACGTATCATCTCGGCCAAATTGTTCTGTTGCGAAAGTTGCAATCCTCTTGGAGTGGCGTTGATTGGTCCTAACGAAATGAATGAGCTGTTTCCGTTAATGCAGAACTTAATTTTTTGGTCTTGGCCGATTTCCTCTTACCTGCACTTTCATTCTGTTCTGGTACAAGGTTTGCCCAGGAACACATATGGGCTGCACTCGGAAACTGGGCTTTCACATTGGTTCCGACTTCCGACAGAATCTGTTCGGCCATTCTCCTTGCGATTCCGGGAATGGAATCGAGTCTTTCGATATCTTCCTCTTGAGGGACGAGTTTTTTCGCAACTTCCTGATCGAGCAGCTCGATTTGTTGAGTAAAAAAATCAATGTGGTCTTAGATGGTTTTCAACATTAATCGCTGATGAGGGCCAATATAACCTTTCAAGGCCGGTTCCAATTCATCTTTTTTCTTTTTTATAAGAAGGCGTCTTTTTGCATGGACAACACATTTAGGGATTGAGTTTAATGAGGTGAAAAAAAGATTGTGAAGTCTTGTACTTAAAGTAAAGGGTGCGTTAATCCAAAAAGGATTAACGCTTTTTTTATTAGAACTTATTGAGCTAAAGGGCTGATTTGTGGTTGGTTTGGTCCATTTTATTTAAAAATCATCGGTTAGAATACTTACCAAAAATAAACATTTATTTAATATTTAAAATATTAAATCTTAATAGGATTAAAGTAAGATAAAAATAAAAAGGGAGGAAAAGAAATGGTAATCGAGAAATATCGGCATCCAATTTTGTTCTATGGATTATCAATTGTAGTTCCGTGGATATTGTGGTTCATTGCTGCATATATCAGTCACATTAAACCCAGTAGAAATCTATATGTTATCTTAGTAAGCATTTTGGGGATTATTGGCTTATCGAGTCCATTGGTAATAGCTTGTGTTTTAATGCTCTCAGATTCTTACTTACGAAAGGATTTATTGAACAGGTTTTTTAATTTCAATACCATAAAACCATTTTACATTATTATAACCTGTTTTCTTATGATCACGAGTATTCTTCTTGCACAGGCAATTTCCTTGCTATTCGGATATAGTACCTCTCAATTTGCACTCTCAGGAAATTCTTCATTTTCAGCAGGCTTTTTTCCAGCTTGGTTTTTGCTCTTTATTGCTCCAATACTTGAAGAATTAGCTTGGCACTCATATGGCACAGACAGCTTACGAAAACGATTTAATCTTTTTACTGTTTCTATGATTTTTGCTATTTTTTGGGCATTTTGGCATTTCCCACTAGCTTTTATTAAAGATTATTATCAAAGCAATCTAGTCGAAACAGGGGTAATATATTCTATAAATTTTGTGGTAAGTCTCATTCCCTTTGTTCTATTGATGAACTGGTTATACTATAAAACAGGAAGAAATATTATTGTTGCAATCGTTTTTCATATTTCAGCGGGGCTTTTCAATGAAGTATTTTTAACACACCCAATGAGTAAAGTCATACAAACCGTTCTTTTGCTTATTTTAACTACAGTAATAGTAATAAAAAATCGGAATTTCTTTTTCAAGTTAGTATATCAAGAAAAATGATATTGTTTTGATAATGATCCTTAAAATGAGAATCAACATCTAATGCTCTAAGACCGCTTTCTAGAGGCGGACTTTTTCTAGTTAAAATAAATTATCCCCTACATAGTGAAGGACATTAATTAAAAATATCTGTAGTATGATAGGATTGATTTTACACTTAGGGATAAAAAGGATTAGCTAAAGATGATATTTGCACTACTTGATGAAATTATATTCCAATTTGTGAAGGATTGTACTCAAAGTAACGGGGTGCCTTAACACAATAAGGAATAAAATTAAAGAGCCTAAAATATGCAAGTTTTTATGCACTACTTGCTTATTTTGGCTCTTTTTACATTCATAAAAGATACTGCCATTTATAGCATTTTTTAATTCCAAATACAAACTATCTTGATAAAGCAGACTGGATTGATAAAACCAATTTCAAATGTAATATCTGTCAAACTTAATTCTAAATCCTAAAGCAGTTTTTTTGCTTTATGTATCATCATTTCAGAGATATGTTGGTAGGGGTTTTTTCCATAACTTTTAGTGTAGTTCCCTTAACAAAGGATTTTGTGACAGGCATGCTACACTTGAAATGTCTTGTAAGTTTATAGGGGGACTATAATAACACACATGAGCGATACTAATACTTTAGAAGAGTTCCTCACGAATAAGGATAGCATAAATAAATAGAGAATATTTATGGATAAACTACGGATCGAATCAGTTGATGGGAGGCTTTATCGATTTGAAAAAAGGAATTTTGAAATCAATATAGAATATTTACTTGCTAACGTATTAATAGAATGGATCGCTTTAAAATTAGCGGAGGTGGAAAAATGAAAGCGTTATTTATCGGAGGGACGGGAACGATTAGTTCTGCTATTACGAAACAATTGGTAACAAAGGGATGTGAGCTTTACCTTCTTAATAGGGGGAATCGAAAGGATCGCTTGCCAGAAGGGGTAAACTTACTTCAAGCTGATATTAATGATGAAGACCAAGTTTCCAGACTGATTGAAGATTTAGAGTTTGATGTTGTTGCTGATTTCATCGCGTTTGAACCTGGCCAACTGGAAAGAGATTATCGCTTATTTAAGGGAAAAACGAAACAATTTATCTTTATTAGTTCTGCTTCTGCCTACCAAACTCCTTTGTCCGACTATCGAATTACAGAAGGAACGCCATTATCAAATCCATATTGGCAATATTCGAGAAATAAGATTGCCTGTGAAGAGTATTTGTTGAAACTTTATCGAGAGGAAGGCTTTCCGATTACGATTGTAAGACCAAGTCACACCTATAATGAACGTTCGATTCCACTTGGAGTACATGGAAGCAAAGGTTCCTGGCAGGTAGCAAAACGAATGCTGGAGAATAAACCCGTTATTATTCATGGTGATGGAACATCCTTGTGGACGATGACACACAATCGTGATTTTGCGAAAGGCTTTATTGGCTTAATGGGCAATATCCATGCCATCGGTGAGTCTGTTCATATCACTTCAGATGAAAGTCTAACCTGGAATCAAATTTACGAAGCAATCGCGGACGCACTCGGAGTAAAACTCAATGCGGTCCATGTGTCATCTGAATTTTTGGATGCATGCAGTAAAGAGGATTACAGGGGTGGATTACTGGGGGATAAGGCCAATTCCGTCGTTTTCGATAATACGAAACTAAAAAGACTGGTTCCCGATTTTGTTACTACGACTCGATTTGACCAAGGGATAAAGCAAACGGTCGAATACATATTAGCTCATCCTGAACTACAAAAATCGGATGAGGAATTTGACCATTGGTGTGACAGGGTTATGGAAGGATTAAATACGGCTTTAAAGATGATAAATGAATAGATTCAAGGTCGGCCAATAATGGCTGACTTTTCCTTTTTGTATATCCAGGCATAGTTTTGAAAATGTCAAAAAAGCAATCGACATCGTTTTAAGTTCCGTGATGATTGATGCTTCATTACAATCAATTTGCAGGAAATTAGGCGCATCATTTTATAGCCTTTATAAGGATTATCTGTCCAAGGAGGAGTTAGAATGAATCTGCAAGATTACGAAAAAATAAAAGCCCTGTCTTTAAAATTGTTCGATAAGGCCCATATCATTTTGACAGAAGAAGAGAAAAATGGTCTGGAGGTAGCCGACTTTGGACTAAATAAAATTGAGGATACAGGATTGCAATTGCATACATATGTAAACACGGATCTGGTTTGTGCCAAGGAACTGGCCTTGCTGCCAAATCAAACTTGTCCTGAACACAAGCATCCAAAAAGAGATTTTGATGACGGAAAAGAAGAGACGTTTAGATGTCGATACGGAACAGTATATCTATATGTAGAAGGAGAAGAAACAAAAAATCGTAAAATGAATCCGCCGCAAGGGGATGAAAAGTACTATACTGCATTCAATGAAATTATTTTACAGCCAGGAGAGCAATATACCATTTATCCGAATACCCTTCATTGGTTTAAATCAGGAAGCGAAGGTGCGGTAGTTTCTGAATTCTCGACAAGAAGTACAGATGATAGTGATATATTTACAGACCCGAGAATTAAAAGAATACCAGAACTCAAATAAAAGAGATTGCCTGTGAAGAGTATTTGCTGAAACTTTATCGAGAGGAAGGCTTCCCGATTACAATTGTAAGACCAAGTCATACTTATGATGAACGTTCGATTCCACTTGGAGACCATGGAAGCAAAAGTTCCTGGCAAGTAGCAAAACGGATGCTGGAGAATAAACCGGTTATTATTCATGAGGATGGAACATCCTTGTGGACGACACATAATAGTTTGCTAAATGTAGCCCTAAAGATGATCAATGAATAGATCCAAGGTCGGCCAGTAATGGCCGATTTATCTTTTGTAATCTGTGCCATGATGGTTTCTGAAACAAGGGAGACCTCTAACATGCAAGTTTCTAAAAGAAGTAAGTTTAAAGCCACCAAATGGCAGCTTTAAAATTAGTATTACACTTGCTTTGGTCATTTGGAACCAGGAATATTTGGTTAAAAAATACAAAACATTTTATAATAGATTAGATGTCAAGCAAAATCTAGAGATATTCTGAAGAAGACAATACTTACCCGAAACTTTTTGTCATTGGATTTTTTCCCTTTTTATTTTTCCTTCTTCTGAAATCAATAGCCCCTTTCAATCCAGCAGCAGTAGTTAAAACTCCCCTTCAAACGGGGTAAATGGTATGTGTAATCTGTTTTCCACTGCTCGAAGCCTTTGATTTACTCTTCGTAAACTGCGGTGCAGTTGGTCAAATTCACTTTCTAGCAGGCTTACTCTGCGCTCAAGCCGCTGCCATTGTGGCTGTTGAAATAATTGCGATATTTGCGATAGTTGTCGGTCAGGTCCATATGGATCCTGTTGTACATATGGATAATACTCAACTTGAGTTTGTGGAACTTGATAATTTCCATACGGATACATTTGGGCTTCTCTCCTTTTGGTTAGATCACTATAAATTATGTAGGTATTTTCAGTATGAAACGGCGAATACCCATTGATTCTCTTTTAAAAGCTCCTGACGCTATTGTCTTATCTTTTACACAAACGGATTATAATGTTTTTATAATTATACTCATTAAAGGAACAATAAAACCTACTGCTGTACCAATTATCGAGTTGTTTACCATCAATCAAAAAGGCCAGGTACTTTACCTGGCCTTTTTTTGATACATAAATTTCTTTCGTAGAAAGTTGTTCTGTAGGAATATTGTTAATAACTTATTTATCTGACTTTTGCTTTGGCACGAGAAGCATCGAGTTGCTTATTGATGTCTTCGACGTCCTTATCTGAGAGTGGATAAAGAGCCATGACAATCATCGAAACGATAGCAAGCGCTGCTGGAATCCAGATAGCTGTTATATTGATACCGGAAAGAGCACTTGCTGTTTGTTTCGCCGCATTTCCATCGAAGCCGAAAGCCGCAAGGAACCAGAGCGGAATGGCACCACCAAGAGTGAAACCAATCTTGAAGAAGAGACCCATGATCGCGTTGATGATAGCAGCATTCCGTTTGCCAGATTTCATTTCACCATAAGAGACAACTTCAGGAACGAGTGCCCACATGAAACCAGTTGCTGAAGTGAGACCCCATTGCTTGATGAAGGTTGAAACATAAGCAAGGAAGAGTGAATCGTGCATGCCATCTAACGACCATACCCAAGTAAGGATTTCCCCAACAACAAACATACCAAGGAAGAAATGGAAGAATCCCTTTTTACCAAAGATTTTCTTCAATTTTGGCCAGAAGACTGGGAAAGCGATACCAGGGATGGAGGCGATGAGACCTACTGCACCCATCCAGTCTGAGTGGTTGACCGTGTATTGGTTAAAGAAGCCATTCACTGTGTTCATGAAGAACATGAAGGTGAAAGCAAGCATAAAGAAGAAACCCAAAATAACGAGTGGTTTGTTGTTCTTCAATTCAACGAACAGGTCATAAGCTTTCACTTCTGCAGATTGTTCAGCCGTTGCGACAACGCGTTCTTTTGTGAGACGGTAGCAGAAGAACAAAGCCAAAGCGCCAAGTATCATGTAAACCATGTAAACCCCAAACCAAGCGTGACTTGCAGATGCATCTGTATAAGTACCCATGTTGATCTTAAGACCAAAGAAACCTGTGTCTTTCATTGAGCGGTCTTTTGGGGCTGCCATTTGGACAAACATTGGAAACAGTGTGTAAACCAAGAGATTAGCAATGTTAGCCAGCATCATACGAGTAGTTGTGATTTTATCTACGGATTCAGGGTCACGTGTGAGTGAAGCATTCAATGAACCGTAGGGAATGTTAACGACAGAATAAACTAAGTCGAGCAAAAAGTACGTGATAAAGGCGATTGGCACTGAACCACGAATGGCTGGAATTGGAACAAAGAGCATCGCTGCTAAGATAACAAGTGGAACACCTGCAATCAGAAGCCAAGGACGATATTTACCGTTTTTGAATGTATGTTTATCGACGTAAGTACCAACCATCGGATCCCATAATACGTTGACAATTCGGACAAACAAGAAGATGAACCCAGCTGCTGCTGTACCAATGGCATTTACGGTAGTCAGATAGAGAGCAAGGAATCCTCCGACTGTACCAAATACGAGGTTTTGGGCAAAGTCCCCAAGACCGTAACCGATCCGTTCAGAAAGGCTGAGCTTATGGTACTCATTATGTTGAATGTTTTGTGTGTTTTTGTTCATTTGTTTAACGGTTGATTCCATTAAAGCCATGTCATAAATCTCCTTTACAGTTAAATTTTCAATCGATTTATCCGCTTACATAATAGACATTTAAAAAAAGTCTATTTAAAAAATGAGCTAATCGATTTTTTATAGACCCAAAAGTAGGGTTAACCGCTTTCAGCGATGGTAAAAAATTTTAAGCAACTCCTATTAAAATAGGAGAATACTTTATAAAGTGACTAATTGCATAAACTAACAAACCAGAAATCTTTCAGTATAAGGAATGAAAAACAATCATATACTTACTTGGTTTGTTTGCATAAATAAACAAAGAAGATATTTTTATTAATTATCCTAAACAATAACTTAAAATCATCTAAACAGTAAATAAGGTGCGTTTATCCTCCTTTAAAGCCCTTTAACTAGTAATTTCACATTGAAACCGGCTACACTTTATCACGAAAAAAACAAAACAACTTAAATCTTTGTTTGTTTATCGGATAAACTAAGCGATGCATTTATACTAACACATCTTTTTTAATTGAACAATATACAAATTTATAAATTTGTACGATATAATAAAAAATAATCAAATAAAGGAATGGGTAGTTAGTTTGATAGGATAAACAAATAAAGAGATGAGGAGAATAAGTGGAATTAGCAAATCAAAACGATATTAAAATGCATAGTCAAAAAGTTATTCTGAGTACGACTATGAAACACTACCCGATCTCCAGGGCAAAACTCTCGGAATTAACGAACCTGAACAAGGCAACCGTTTCTTTGCAAACGAATTCATTAATCGAAAAACATCTTGTTTCCGAAATTGGGGTGGGGGTATCGAACGGGGGCCGAAAACCCGTATTGCTAGTTTTTAATAAAAATGCCGGCTATTCCATAGGAGTTGAACTTGCTGCCAATTATATTTTAACGATTTTAATTGATTTAGAGGGGAATAAGCTTTTCTCTGACTACTTTGAATTTGTATTCGAATCAGTGGAAGCGCTTAAATCAATTTTCATTGATAGAATTAGACTGGTGACGAATCATGCACCGGAATCTCCATATGGCATTATTGGTATTGGAGTAGGGGTACATGGGTTTGTTAATGAGAATCAAACGGTAGTATATACTCCCCATTCAAATTGGGACAAGGTTGACATAAAAAATTTGCTCGAATCTCATTTTAACTTTCCTGTTTTTATTGATAATGAAGCAAATGCAGGAGCATTTGGAGAGAAATTGTATGGTGCCATAAAGAATTCCGATAACAGTATTTATATAAGCGTCGGAACTGGGATTGGTCTGGCTATCATTATAAATGACAAGCTTTACCGCGGATCTGATGGAGTTTCCGGAGAAATGGGACATATGACGATTGAATTCAATGGAAAAAAATGCGGCTGCGGAAACCAAGGATGTTGGGAACTGTATGCATCAGAAAATGCCTTTTTCACTAATCTTTCCAGAATAAAAAATGGAAGAGAAATGACACTTGAAAAGGCCAATAAGATGATTATGGAAAACGATGGGGATATATTGATAGAAATAGAAAAATTTGGCTATTATTTAGGAATTGGTTTGGCAAATTTGATCAATACGTTTAACCCTGAATCGATTATCTTGAGAAGTAACTTGATTGAGGCGAATCCAATCGTTTTAAAGTCGATTAAGAAGGCTCTTTCAAATAGGATATCGAGCTATATACCACTAAAAAATGAGATTTTCATCTCCCAACTCAACAACAATGCTGCCGTCCTCGGAGCAGCTTCGTTTATGATAAAAAAATTCCTTGTGGATTCCAAGATTTTTAATTAATATTAGATCTTAAAAAAAGACCTTGGAGGCTAATATGAACTATAACCCGAATAA
>NZ_NUNF01000046.1 GCF_002585305.1 Bacillus sp. AFS037270
TTATTTAGTTAAAAATATCTAAAATAAAACGAAATTCTAGACAATATAGTAGGTAACCAAAGAATAAACATATAAAAATACTAAAATTTATATAAACAAACAAATAAAAACTAAAATAATTTATAAAATTAATTGACTAGTTATTTAATAGTTGCTATTATTTGTTCAAGGGATATAGAGTGAACTAAAATTATTTAGTTTTTTAAAAAATGACATTTTTGTATGCGCTTTATTATTTTGATGTTTATATTTTGAAATTGTTTGGGAGGCCCAGGAAAATGGAAAAGTTTAAGCTTGGATTTGCTCCAACACGAAGATTTGTATTTAGTAAAGAAGATGCTTTAAAGTTCAAACAGTTAATTAGAGAAAAAATGGAGAGCTTTGGTTTGGACATGGAAATTGTTGATTTGGAAGGGATCAATGAAGAAGGCTTGCTGCATGAGCGTTTAGAAGAACCAGCGATAATAAAGCGCTTTAGAGATGCTGAAGTGGATGCATTATTTTTCCCACACTGCAACTTTGGAACAGAAGATATTGTTGCCCGTGTAGCCAAAGCAATCGGCAAGCCGGTTCTGCTTTGGGGTCCAAGAGATGAAGCCCCTTTGGAAGATGGGATGCGGCTTCGTGATACACAATGTGGAATTTTTGCAACTGGTAAAGTTCTGAGAAGATTTAATGTCAAATTTACATATATCACTAACTGCACGGTTGATAGCCCTGTTTTTGAAAGAGGATTTAAGAATTTTATTGGTGCAGCGAATGTTGTGAAGCAGTTTAATAATCTACGAATTTTACAAATATCCACAAGGCCATCTGATTTTTGGTCAGTAATCTGCAATGAAGGTGAATTGTTGGAGACGTTCGGAATCCAGGTTCATCCGATTACGCTTGAAGAATTGAAAAAGGTAACGTTGAAAATCGAAAAGTCTGAGAGTCCAGAATTAGATGAAGCGATGGGCTATATCAAGGAAAAGCTGGACTGGAGTGGAGTGATAGAACAGGATGTTCGTCGGATCGCTTCATTAAAAGTGGCAATGAAACAACTGGCTGCCGATACAAGAAGTACAGCAATTGCCATTCAATGCTGGTCAACTTTGCAGGATATTATTGGCATCATGCCATGTTTAGCCAATGCGATTCTGACAGACGAACAGATCCCGGTAACTTGTGAAACAGACATACATGGAGCGATTACCTCAATTATGGTTCAAGCCGCTACCATGAATACTCAGCCAACTTTCTTTGCAGATATTACTGTACGTCATCCTGAAAATCCAAATGGCGAGCTGTTATTCCACTGCGGCAATTTTCCAGTTTCGTTAAGTGTGGAAGAAAAGCCAAAGTTGAACAAACACTTCTTATTTGACGATCATTCTCCTGGTACACATGAAGGGGAAATTAAGGGTGGAGAAATGACACTTGCCCGTTTTGACGGAGATCATGGGGAATATTCAATATTCCTAGGAAAAGCAAAGGGAATTGAAGGGCCATTCACGAGAGGTTCATATGTTTGGGTGGAAGTAAATGACTGGCCATTATGGGAAGAAAAGCTGGTAAAAGGTCCGTATATTCACCATACAGTAGGTATCCATGCCAATGTAATCCCAGTCCTGTTTGAGGCATGCGAATATATTCCAGGGTTGAATCCTGATCCGGTAGATCCAACAGAAGACGAAATCAGAGCATGGCTTCGTGGCAGTGACCTTAATAAATAAAGTGGGGAGGTAAATCGAATGAACAAAATTGAGTTTCTAAAACGGAAAGCAACAGAAATTCGAATGGAACTGCTAAAAATGATTTATGAAGCGGGGACGGGGCATACAGGCGGCTCTCTATCCAACACGGATATCTTAACGGTTCTTTATTATCATATTATGAATGTTGATCCAAAAAATCCGAAATGGGAAAATCGTGATCGTTATGTCCAGAGTAAAGGGCATGCGGTTGAGTCGTACTGGGCGATTTTAGCAGACAAGGGATTTTTTCCGAAAGAGGAATTAAAGACATTCTCTCAATTTAATACTAGATTAATTGGTCACCCGAATAATAAAGTCCCTGGTGTGGAAATGAATACAGGTTCCTTAGGACATGGGCTGCCAATTGCAGTTGGCATGGCCTTGGCTGCCAAAATGGATGGAAAATCTTATCGTGTCTATACCTTAATGGGAGACGGGGAACAGGCAGAAGGATCAGTTTGGGAAGGGGCTATGGCTGCTTCACATTACAAGCTGGATAATTTAGTAGCCATCATTGATCGCAATAGATTGCAAATCACAGGAAGTACAGAAGATGTTATGTCCCTTGAACCATTCGGGGATAAGTGGAGAGCGTTTGGTTGGGAAGTTGTCGAAATTGATGGAAATGACATCGGGCAATTGGTGAATGTATTGGAGGGAGCTCCAAAAGTAACGGGAAAACCGACTCTCATTGTGGCCAATACAGTCAAGGGAAAGGGAATTTCATTTGCTGAAAATGTAGCAAAATGGCATCATCACATACCGAGTAAGGAAGAATATGCATTAGCAATGGAAGAACTGTCTAAGCAATTGGAGGTGGTACAATGAGTAGGGTTGCTCTAAAAAGTGCAAAAGGAAATAAGATTGCCAATCGTCAAGCTATCAGTGAGGTTTTACTAGATTTAGCGAAAGAAAATAAAGATATTTTAGTCTTAACTAGTGATTCTAGAGGATCGGCATCACTTGTGAATTTTGGTAAGGAATTACCGGAACAAATCGTCGAGGTTGGGATTGCAGAACAAAATCTCGTTGGGATTGCTTCAGGCTTGGCTGCTTCTGGTAAAAAACCATTTGTTGCCTCACCTGCTTGTTTTTTAAGCATGAGAAGTATTGAACAAATTAAGGTAGATGTGGCGTACTCCAATACAAATGTTAAATTAATCGGCATAAGCGGCGGCGTTAGTTATGGTGCGCTTGGTATGTCTCACCATTCTTTGCAGGATCTAGCTGTAACCCGTGCCATTCCTGGTCTGGATGTAATGATGCCTGCAGATCGTCATGAGGCTAAAAAAATGATCGAAGCATTAGTTGAGTATGATCGACCGGTCTATCTTCGAATTGGCCGCAATCCTGTAGAAGATTCATATGTTTCTGAAGACTATGATTTTAAAATCGGTAAAGCTGTTACGATGAAAGAAGGTACAGATATTACGATTATTGCAACAGGGGAGACAGTCAGAATTGCTTTGGATTCCGCGGAAGCACTTGAAATGGAAGGCATTGATTGCAGAGTGATTAATATGCATACAATCAAACCGTTAGATAAGGAAGCTATTCTGAAAGCTGCTGAGGAAACTGGAAGAATTATCACCATAGAAGAGCATAGTATTTATGGCGGTTTAGGTTCAGCAGTAGTTGAAGTTGTTTCACAAAGCCATCCGGTTCCTGTTAGGATTCTTGGTCTTCCAGACGAACCTGCTATTGCCGGAAAAACAGCTGAAGTATTTGAATATTATGGATTAAGTGTTGACAATGTCAAGAAGGTTGCCACGCAGATGGTGAATAAAGGATGAGGTGTTCCTAATGTCTCACGAGCAATATATCATTGCAGTTGACCAAAGTACTTCAGGAACAAAAGTTTTGCTTGTTAATTCAGAAGGGCAAATTACTCATAAATGTTCTGCAAGTCATACACAACACTATCCTCAAACTGGTTGGGTAGAGCATGACCCCGTTGAAATCTATGAAAATGTTAAAATCCTATTAACAGAGATGGTTCAAACCATCTCTGTTCCAGAAGATGAGTTGGCTGTATTGGCCATAACGAATCAAAGAGAAACGGTAGTAGTTTGGGATAAAGAAACAGGGATCCCGGTTTACAATGCCATCGTTTGGCAATGCCGAAGAACATCAGACATGTGTGAAGAGTTGAAAGAACAAGGATATGAAACGATTATACAATCAAAAACCGGGTTAAAAGCAGATCCATATTTTTCTGCATCCAAGGTTAAATGGATTTTGGATCATGTGAAGGGTGTCAAAGATAGAGCAAAAGAAGGAAAGCTCTTATTAGGTACGATTGATAGCTGGCTTATCTGGAAATTAACAGGCGGGAAGGTTCATGTAACAGACTTCTCCAATGCAAGCAGGACACTTTTATTTAATATCCATACCCTTCAGTGGGATGATGAATTGTTGCACTTATTTGACATCCCAAGAGAAATGCTTCCTGAAGTAAAAGATTCTAATGAACTATTTGGTGTAACTGAGGATCCATCTCTTCCGTTCAAAGCACTTCCTATCTCAGGTGTAATTGGAGATTCACAAGGTGCATTATTTGGACAGAAATGTTTTGAGCCTGGAATGGCGAAGGCGACATATGGAACAGGTACTTCTGTTCTAATGCAAACTGGAGAAATGGTAGACGGTACCAATGGTTTAGTTACTTCGATTGCATGGGGATTAAATGGGAAAGTGAGCTATGCGCTGGAAGGGGTAATTAATAGTACCGGTGATACGATAAAATGGCTAAAGGAGCAGCTTGAATTAATTGATGAAATTGGCGAGGCAGAGCAGTTAGCGTGTGCAATTTCAGATAATCAAGGTGTCTATCTTGTACCAGCTTTTGTAGGCTTGGGAGCTCCATATTGGAAGCCGTACACTCGTGCTGCAATTATGGGAATAAGCCGAAATACTGGGAAACCCCACATTGTACGTGCAGCCTTAGAAAGTATCGCTTATCAGGTTAAAGATGTTTTTGAACTGATGCAATCAGAATCCAATATTCAAATAAAGAGTGTAAAAGTGGATGGTGGAGCAACAAGCAACCGGTTTTTAATGCAATACCAAGCTGATATGTTAGATATCGATGTTATCGCTTCACAAGTAGCCGAATTATCTTCGATGGGTTCCGTTTATTTAGCAGGTTTAGGAGTAGGAATATGGAAATCGACAGACGAAATAAATAAACTAAATCAGGAACACGAATTGTATCAACCATTGATGACTAGTGATGTAAGAGATAAATATTATCAAGGATGGAAACAGTCGGTTAATGGTGTTTTAGTATGTTAAAACGCTGGGCTGTTGCTAGTATGGTTTAACCAATTAAACACCGTAGAAATTTAATCTGAACTAACTATTTATTTCATTTAAAAAGGAGAAAAAATGGATAGGTTAAAAATCTCAGAAAATAGAAGATTCTTTACGCATCAGGACGGGAAACCATTTATCTGGTTGGCAGATACTGATTGGACAATCGCACAGAGATTAAAATGGGACGATGTAGAATATTTGATGCAGAAACGAAAATCACAAGGATTTACTGTACTTCAAATTGTTGCACTTGATCCAGAACAGGATAAGGAAATGAGAAATCCAGCTGGAGATAAGGCTTTATTAAATGATAATCTGAACACTCCTAATGAAAAATATTTTCAGTATTTAGACTGGATAATAGATAAAGCGGAAGAATATGGATTTTATCTGCTATTACTGCCTGTATGGGGAGAACTTGTAGTAGGTCATAACTGGATGGGTGAGTTTTCGGAAAAAATTGTTACTAAAGAAAATGCTTTTCAATACGGAAAATGGATTGGTAATCGCTATAAGGATAGAACAAATATCATTTGGTGTCTAGGTGGGGACAGGCAGCCCATTCATCTAGGGGTGGATTACAAGGATGTTTGGCGGAATATGGCCGAAGGGATTGCAAAAGGGGTTCTACAAAAGAATATTAAACATAACGAAAAAGATCCTGATTGGCAAAAGCTTTTAATAACTTATCATGCATGCCATGAAGCGGAGACAGGGGAATGTTCAACAATGTCTTATTGGACTGATGATGATGCTTGGATATCCTTTATTATGATTCAATCTGGACATGGGGTAACACCGAAAAATTATCAACTAGTGAAAAATGATTATAATAGACAAAATCCTATGCCTGTTTTTGATGGAGAACCTGCTTATGAACAAATGCCAACCACTTGGCCAGTTGGATCAGATTTCCATGGGGGATGGATGGTGAGGAAACGTGCCTATTGGAGTTTGTTCGCCGGGTCGTTTGGCCATACATATGGGCATCCATCCGTGTGTTGGATGATTTCGGAAAAGGAAAGAGACAGTTTCAGAAGATATTCTTGGTTTGAAGCTTTAGACCAACCTGGAGCATGGCAGATGAAAATCCTGCGAGATTTTTTGGAATCTAGGGATTTAAGTCAGTGTAGTCCATGTCAAGATTTACTAATTGAACAGAATGATAAGTTGGAAGATATTATAGATGAACACATTCAGTCATGTGTAGAAAAGGAAGGGAAATTTGCTTGTCTATACTTCCCATCAGGTGGAGAAGAAACTGTAGATTTAAGTAGATTGAATATAGATCAGTTACAAATTTGGTGGTTTAATCCTAGGGATGGACAATGCTATACACAAGAGAATGTAATAACAGATAAAGCATTTAGTTTAGAAGTTGAAAAGCGAGGCATTTTAAAAATAATAACGCCTACTTGTGGATATGAGCAGGATTGGGTTTGTGTATTAGAGAACAGGAATAATCACTCAACAATTCCTGGCAGAGCAAAAATTTATGGAGAAATGCCTGTACCGCCTGAAATCAAGAAAACATTTATGTGGTGACTAAAAAGAATAATACCTAGACGCTGGGTTAATAAACTTTACCAATCCTGCTGGAATGTAGACAAATGTTGTTCCTAAGATACAGAGCATAAGAAAATTGTTAGATTATGTATCGGTGAGGACGTTGGTATTGTCATCCTTGGATATAAAATTTAAAAAACAAAAAGTAAACANNTGTTTACTTTTTGTTTTTTATGTATCACATCTGATCTTTTTTACCTCTGCCATTGTTCTAAGCCTCCTATTGTTTTTAATATCCCCCCATTATAAAATAGGGAAAAAGTTATTATGTAGGCACTTGGATAACATCATATTGCCAACCATTATATTAAAATTTAAATATTTCTTCTGTCTTATCACAACTTAAGTAAAACTATAGGGATGGCATTTTTATGAATCATATACAATTAGACCAATATTTACGTAAACATGATCCTATCGAGGAAATTCAAATAAAAACCCGTAAAAATATCAATGATTTTGATGGGAACGAATTGCTGATTGAAAATGGTAGTGAGATTCCCAGAATGCAAGAAGAGTATTTTTTTAATAAAGGGCCTATTTTTATCAGTAAGCATCATAGATTTGCCGATATGCCTCTTCATATGCATTCCTTTATTGAAATCAATTATGTCTACTCAGGTGTCTGCAAGCAAAATATTAATGGTAAGCAAGTAGTTTTGAAGCAGGGGCAGGTATGTATGTTAGATGTAGACGTGCCACACAGCATACCCTCCCTCGGAGAACATGATATTTTGATTAATATTATTATGAAAAAAGAGACCTTTACTGGATCCTTCATAGGTCGATTGGGAAATACAGGTATTGTGTCTAACTTTTTGGCAAATGCAGTTTCGGAGAATCAAAGTCATGACCATTACATTTTGTTTCACTCAGAGGACAATGAAAACCTCCAGTATATTATTAAAAACATGATGTGTGAGTTCTTCGATGAACAGGACTACTCTGTTGCAATGGTTCAGTCTTATTTACCTGTCGTGTTAACAGAGTTAATGCGTGTATATCAGCTTGACAAAAATTTTGAACTTACACGTGTGTCCGGAAAAGCGAATATTATCGAAATTCTGCATTATATTGAACAGAATTATAATCACTGCAGTCTAACGAGTCTTGCTGAAACATTCAATTTCAATCCTAATTATCTTGGCAATATGCTCAAAGAACGAACGGGTAAAACATTCCTGGAACTTGTTCAAATGCAGAGGATGATTCGAGCTTCCGTACTGTTAAAAAATACAACAAAAAGTATGGATGATATAGCTTTTGAAATTGGTTATGAAAGCAGCAGTTTCTTTCATCGGAAATTTAAACAGCATTTTGGCTGTACCCCAAGTCAATTTCGTAAAAAGGGTAAATAGCTGTCATATGTTAAATGCCCTTTAACTTCATGTAATTAACCTGTAAAAAGAGCAGTTTTAACTGTAATCTGTTTATTGTATACGGATTCAGAAAACGGTTTAATTAATGTATGAACTAGTTCAACAAACAGCGTTTGATATACAGGAGGATGTAGGATGAACTCAACAGCAGGTGCGTGGCGCCAACGGATCGGATATGGCGCGGCAGATCTTTCATGTAATTTAGTTTGGCAAATGATAGGACTTTATCTAATGTTTTATTATACGGATGTTGTGGGTTTAAAAGCAGTTCAAGTTAGTTTGTTGTTCTTGTTAACTAGGATTGTAGATGGTGTAGCAGATGTAATGATGGGAATTATTATTGATAAAACAAACACAAAATGGGGAAAATCAAGACCATATTTCCTTTGGGGAGCTATTCCTTTCGCCATTCTTGGAATTCTAGCATTTTATGTTCCTGATGTAGGACCGGTAGGAAAACTACTTTATGCTTATATGACGTATATGGGACTTTCAATGGTTTATACAATGGTTAACATACCGTTAGCATCCATTTTACCAAGTTTAACTAGTGAGCCGCAGGAACGAACAATGCTTTCAACGGTTCGAATTATTTTTTCCTTTATTGGAGCAACGGCAGTCAGTGTTCTCACAATGCCAATGGTAAAAACACTTGGAGGAGGTTCACAAGCGACTGGTTTCTTCTGGACGATGGTGATCTTCAGTATCATTGCTTGTTTATTCTTTTTCTATACTTTTAAAAATGTAGAAGAAAAGGTAAAGGTTCAAGTTGAGAAAGTAACTGTAAAACAAGCATTTTCTACTTTAAAAGGAAACAAGCCGTATTATATTTTTGCTTTGAATATCTTGTTTATGTGGGGTTCTTATTTCTTTCAGCAGGGAGCACTCATCTATTACTTCACATACAATCTAGATCGTGCAGACCTTGTTGCTACGATTGCAGGAATTGGTTCCTTCGTTCCAATTGCAGGTACATTTTTAACACCAATTATTGCAAAAAAAATGTATAAACGTTCATTATTTATGATTTCAAGTGTGGTCAACCTTGTTGGTATTCTAATCATGTTGTTTGCTGGTTCAAACATTCCGGTCATAATTGTTGGGGCAGTTATAGCAGCAATTGGCTATGGAACTCGTCAAAGCATCTACTTTTCGATGCAGGCAGATCCAGTTGATTATGGTGAGTGGAAAACAGGTATCAATGCATCAGGCTTATTATCAGCATTAAACGGCTTTATCGGAAAAGTAACTATGGCTGTTGCAGGTGCATTGTTTGGACTTATGCTAACCTGGGGACATTATGTGCCAAAAGGCCATCAAACAGAGCAAGCATTGCTTGCGATTAAGATGGGATACTTAATAATTCCGGCCGTACTAGTAGTTGTCTCCATGATTACAATGAGTTTCTATAATCTAGATAAAATTTACCCGAAGATACGTGCTGAAATTGATGCGCGGAATAGTGAACGGGAGAAACAGGGGATAGCGGTATGAGTATTCAAAAACTAGAAAATCAAGTGATTGTTAGAAATGAGAAATTTATTGAAACAGCGGTACAATTGAAGCCGAAACTTCACGAAACAATTGTGAAACCTTCTTCAATTGTAGAAATAAAAGCGGATCCAGAAGTAATTCATGGATGGAAGTCGGAAGTTGTTGCTCCGGCTTCCTCTCTAGCAAACTCTGAATATGGTAAAAATGATTCGGTTATTCTTGATTTTGGTGACCATCAGGTTGGGTATCTATCCCTTATTATTCATCCATTTGGCAGTCCACCGGATGCACCACTCAAACTAAAACTGACCATTGGTGAAATGCCTGTGGAGATGGCTGAACCCTTTGAAAATTACAACGGATGGCTCAGTAGTTCTTGGCTTCAGGAAGAAACGATCTTTGTGGATGTATTGCCTGCTGTGATTTCATTGCCTCGACGATACAGCTTTAGATATGTAAAGTTCGACGTAATCGATACATCGCCTAAATATAAAGTCGTATTTGAAAATGTAGAATGCAATGCTGTTACATCAGCGAATTTAAATATTGTCGAAAAGATTATACACCAAGATGCGGAGCTTCAAAGAATGGATGAAATCAGCCTCAAAACGCTAGCAGATTGCATGCAAGATGTTTTTGAAGACGGGCCGAAACGCGATCGCAGGCTCTGGCTCGGCGATTTGCGACTACAAGCACTAGCAAACTATGAAACATTTGGGAACAATGACCTGGTAAAACGTTGTCTTTATCTTTTTGCTGGTGTTCCAGATGATAAAGGTGAGGTACCCGCTAATGTTTTTGTTGCTCCACATCTAATTGCTGATGATACTTATCTATTTGATTATTCATTGTTCTTTGCTTCCACATTACATGATTATTATTTTGCCACAAGCGATTTAGAGACATTGAAAGAACTATGGCCGACTGCCTATCGCCAAGTTGAACTTGCACTTGAAAGACTAGATGAAAACAAAATTCTAAAAGATACCCCCGATTGGTGGTCTTTTATTGATTGGCAGGAAGGATTAAACAAACAAGCTCCATCACAAGCAGTGTTAATCTATACTATGAAACAGGCTATTCGCCTTGCCGAAGAATTAAACGTATCGGAAAAAGAAAGTTTGAAAGACCGGCTGGCAGAAATTGTAGAAGCAACAAAAAACTATTTGTGGGATGAGGAGCAGCAATTTTTTATCAGTGGTTCAGACCGTCAAGTTTCTTGGGCAAGCCAAATTTGGATGGTCCTGGCAGGTGTTTTGACTAAGGAAGAAAATAATAAACAAATGAAGCGTCTTTTAGCTGAAAATCCAGCTGTTGGAATTGCAACGCCATACATGTATCATCATTTGATTGAAGCCTTGCTGGTTTCAGGAGAAAAAGAGCTGGCAATCGCAGAAATGAAGAACTATTGGGGCGGCATGATCCAAGATGGGGCGGATACGTTCTGGGAATTATATGATCCGAAAAATAAGGATTTTTCTCCTTATGGAAGCCATTTAATCAATAGCTATTGTCATGCCTGGAGCTGCACACCAACTTATTTAATAAGGAAATACGATTTATAAAACAATTAAATAATAGAGTCTTGAGCGTAAATACTGCCAAGACTTTTTTTGTTTTAACCTCTTGATAAACGACAAGGAGGAAAAAAGAGTTAATAAAATATTGTTTGAAAATTTGTTATAATAAAAAAATATAAAAACAAAACAAGGTTGGACTGAAAATGGGGATCTAAAAAAATGAGGATAAAATTTCAATATAACCAAGTAAGAATGAAATATTTTTATTTAATGCTAGGCATTTCCATACTTCCCCTTTTATTATTGGGATACATATCGTTTAACATTGCAAAAAATACACTAATTGAAAATCAATTGAAAACAACGGAAAATAATCTTAAAACTTCCAGCGAAGTTGCAGACTTATTATTTCGAAACATTATAAATATGGAGCGGCTTATTTCATGGAGTCCAGATGTACGCCGTGAACTGATCGATAGTGCAAAGTATGCTGGTGTAGGTCAAAACATAATGGATAATGAAACAACAAAAAAGAATACAAAATTTAATTTCCAGTTATCTAATTGATACACAATATATTGATTCTGTCTGTTTGTTTGACGTGAATTACAGAGCAGTATGTTATGGGAACTCTAATAGTATAGGAAAATATAACAATGGTGGAATCTATCGAACTATTTCTGATTCAACCTGGTATAAAAAAAGTGTTGAAGAACAAGGGAGACCTGTGTTTTTCGAAAAAAATGTCCTTAATAGTGATCAATCCAAAAACACTTTTTCTTCTGTTAAACTTTTAAAAGATTCCCAAGACATTTATAACAATGACAAAATTGGTTTATTGGTGGTAAACATAAATAAGTCGATGTTTACAAGAGTTTTTCAGGAGAGCAACCAAAATGAGTGGGCAATAATTGATTTTTCAAAGAAAAAAGAAAACGCTTTTATGGAGAATCCCTCAACACTTAATTTAAAGTTAAATAGGGAAAATACTCTTGAATCTTCGCTTAAATTATTCCAAGAAAAGGGCTACCTTACTAGTAGTTATCAAAATCAAACCACAGGTTGGACATTCGTCCAATTAACAAAAGAAAAGGAGTTGCTTAAGGAGTCTAATCAAATTGGGCTGGCCACAGCCCTCATTTCAGCTTTACTAGGATTAATTGTTCTTTTCCTATCTTTCTCCTTTTCAGGGAAAGTTTCAAGACCATTAATAAATCTTAGGAATATTTTCCAAAAGGTAACAGTGGAAAATAAAGAATTGAATGAAAAGCTCGTACAGGCGCAATTAAAGGAAAGGGAGGCTGAGCTTAGGACGCTCCAGGCACAAATAAAACCACATTTCTTGTATAACACATTGGACTCCATTTATTGGATGGCAATTATGCAAAATAACCATGATATTGCCAAAATAGCAGTAGCCTTGTCTGAAAGCTTTAAACTCAGTCTGAATAAAGGGGAAGACATGATTCCCGTTTCAATGGAATTAGAGCATATTCGCCATTATATGACGATTCAAAACCTTCGCTTTCAAGATCGCTTCAAGTATATAGAAAATGTCGATCCTGACTTAATGGACAAAAAAATCTTAAAGCTGATGTTGCAGCCGCTTGTAGAAAATGCCATTTATCATGGGTTGGAGCCCAAAGTTGGAGATGGAATCATCGAGTTAACCGGGAAGGTAAAAGATGGTTGGGTCATTTTTACAGTGAGTGATAACGGTGTTGGTATCAAAGATATAAAGGCAACAGAGCAAGGTTATGGTTTAAGAAATGTTCGGGAAAGATTGCTGTTATGTTATGGTGCAGATAGCATTCTTACAATCTCAAGTAGGGTAAATGAAGGAACAAGCATTGAAATAAAATTTCTGATTAATGCCAGGGAGGAGTAACAGATGTTAAAGGCTGTAATTTTTGACGATGAATACATTGTACTTCAAGGCTTACAAAGGATGATTGATTGGAGCAAATACGGTATCGAGTTAGTGGGAACAGCAACCAACGGAAATGAAGCCCTCACATTATTTGAAGCAGAACAACCTGACATCATATTTTCGGATATTCGAATGCCCGGTATGGATGGACTACAGGTTCTTGAAAAAATTCTTGCAACATCACCTGATACACTTTGCATTGTATTCAGTGGTTTTAATGATTTTGAGTATGTAAAAAAGGCACTTAAACTAGGTGTAGTTGATTACCTGGAGAAACCGATAACGATTCCAATCATTGAAGATGCTATAAATAGAATAATAGAGAAAATAAATCTTCAGAAGAGTATCACTTCAATCCAATCAAGATGGGAGGACAGCAGAGTTGAACTGCTGGAGAAAGCCACATTGGACTTGCTATTGTTAGGGGAGGAGGCAATACCAAGGTGGCAAGAAAGTTTTGGAATTGAAAGTGAGAAAGTTGTTGGTGTAACAGTGCTTGCCTTATCAAGGAAGTATTTATTTCTACAAAGTCATTCTTCATACAAGGTAGTTCCAGTTCGTAACGGCATCGAACATTTGCTAGTTGTGTTTCATTTTCAAGTGGAAATGGAAGCTTTATATGAGCAATTAGTGTCTTGTCCTGAAACACCTAGAATCGCAATAGGTTCTGGAAGGAAATATAAATTTCTGGTAGATGCCAAAAAAAGTTACAAAGAGGCATTACAAGCATTAAGGTATGGACAGTTTATGTATGAGGCTGGTTGGACGCGCTTTGAGGTTATTGGAGAAAACCCTCTAAAATCTATAAATTTATCAGATCAAGAGGAAGCAATTATTTTTAGTATGAGGACGGGGGATAAAGTTGGTCTGATAAATCAGCTTGATTCATTTATAAAACAGCTTGAGGGGCAGCTGTTCAGCCCCGAGATATTGGAACGGGAAATTTTAAAAATCATATATCTTGGGATGGAAGTAGCAAAAGAGGTTAGAAAAGATAAACTAAAAATAAATGATGCCGATTTTTTACCACATGTAGAAATACGAACTATAAATTCAAAGGAAAAAATGTATAACTGGTTTCGTGCGCAAATGGAAACAATAATGAATTGGTCACTTGAAGTACGCCAGGAGATAAAGCATGGAGCCGTGGAGAAGGCATGTAAGTTCATGAAGGAAAACTATTATCGAGATTTGACCTTGCAAGAGGTTTCAGATTTCGTTGGCATGAATTCTACCTATTTTAGCCTATTATTTAAAGAAGAAATGGAGCAATCATATATTAAATATTTGACGCAAATTCGTATGGATCAGGCAAAAGAACTCCTTAAAGAAGGCCAAAAAGTAGGAGAAGTAAGTGCAAAGGTTGGTTACCATAGTTATCGGCATTTTTCTGAATTATTCAAGAAATATGTTGGAGTGAAACCGGGCCAATTTCGTGATTTCTTTTAAAAAACATCTTTAATTAAATGATGGATTTATGGGAGCCTTGCTCAAATTGACAAAACGAGCAGGTTTTTTTATTTTTTACAAAAAGCTGAATAAGAAAAAAATTTATAAATAAATTAGTAGGATGAATTTTGTTAACCTTCCAAAAAAAACGGACATAATACAAAAAATGAATCGCTTACAAATCTATTTGAAAGCACTTACAATTAAATTAAATCAGGCATGCCAATATCTCATCTTTTTTTAAAAGTAGTTTCAAAAAGTAATAGATTAAATTGGCATAAGATGATCTTCAATTGATATTAAATATAATTAAGGGGGAACTTCAATTGTTTAAGACAAGAAACAAAGTTTTTTCAGTGGTATGCTCCGCAGCACTATTTACTGGTATATTGGCAGGCTGCAGCGGTAGTAAGGAAAGTACTTCAAACGGAAGTGATTCTAAAGAAACGACTCTAACATTATTAATGGATAATCAGAGCCCTGCGACAATGGATGGCTTTAAGGCAGTTGCAGCTGAGTTTGAGAAGAAATACCATGTTAAGACTGAAATCGAAACCCGCCCAGGCGGTTCAGAAGGGGATAACCTTGTTAAAACACGCCTCTCAACTGGTGATATGACAGACTTAATGGCATATAACTCTGGTTCACTTTTACAAGCATTGAATCCTGAGAAAAACTTTGTGGATCTGACAGATGAGCCATATATGGATACTATCTTGGATACATTTAAGACAGCCGTAACAGTAGACAAAAAGGTATACGGTATTCCAGTTGGCGGCTTTAGTGCAGGAGGCTGGTTATACAATAAGAAAGTATATCAAGAGCTTGGTCTTTCTGTTCCAAAAACATGGGACGAGCTGATGGAAAATAATGAAAAGATTAAGGCAGCAGGAAAAACAGCAGTTATTGGCACATATAAGGATACCTGGACTTCTCAGGTTATCATGCTTGCTGATAATTATAATTTATTAGCAGAAGATCCATCATTCCCAGATGATTTTACTGCAAATAAGGCAAAAATGGCCACAACACCGGCTGCTCTAAAAAGCTTTGAAAAGCTGGCAGATATCTACAAAAAGGGCTATATGAATAAAGACTTTAACTCAACTGGCTACGATGCAGGATTAAAAATGCTAGTCGACGGTACTGGTGTACAATATCCAATGATTTCTTTTGCCTTAGCCAACATTGCAACATTGTATCCTGATCAAATTGACAATATTGGTTTCTTCCCTCAGCCTGGTGATAGTGCTGACAAAAACGGTATTACTGCATGGGCGCCTGGTGCCATTTATATTAACAAGGCAAGCGAACATGTATCAGAAGCAAAGAAATGGGCAGAGTTTTTTGTAACACCAGAGGCTGTAAAATTGTTTATGTTAAAATCTACACCAACTGGTCCAGCTGCAATTAAAGATGCACAACTACCGGATAATGTGTATGCTGCTGTAAAAGACATGATTCCATACTTTAACGATGGCAAAACAGCACCGGCTCTTGAATTCTTAAGCCCATTAAAGGGACCAAACTTGCCACAAATCACGTCTCAGGTTGGCGGTGGTATGGTATCGGCGAAAGAAGGAGCAAAATCCTATGATCAAGATGTAGAAAAGCAAGCGAAGCAGCTTGGCTTAAAGGGCTGGTAATTTTAACTTATAAAAAGGCGAAGCCCTGTCAATACGAGACAGGGCTGCTTTTAACCCAAACAATGGAGAGGAGACACCAAAATGGGTAAAATTATAAATCGGACATATTCGTACACATTTCTTATTCCAGCTGGCATTATCTATTTTGTCTTTTTCTTACTGCCTACCCTCATGTCCTTATTTTTCAGTATGACATGGTGGTCACTCACAGATTGGAAATTTATTGGCTTAGAAAATTTTAAAACATTTTTGACAGAGCCCTCTTTGAATATCGGATTTAAAAACACTATTATCTATGCTGTTGTAACATGTTGTCTTAAGGTAGTTCTTGGATTGCTCCTCGGCGTATTTCTCAGCTCGAAGCTCAAAACAGTGGGCTTTATCCGTTCCATGATTTTCTTCCCTACTCTTTTAAGTACAATCGCAATAGGGATGGCTTTTATGATGATGATGCACCCAACTCAGGGGCTTATTAACATAGCTTTGAAGACGGTAGGGATTGTAGGTCCTGACTGGTTAGGTGACAGTAAAATTGCACTTCTTTCTGTAGCGTTGGTTGATGTATGGAAGGGTGTGGGGATGGCAACCGTTATCTTTATTGCAGGGATCATGTCCATACCAACCGATTATTATGAAGCGCTGATGATTGATGGCGGAAACGGGTTCCATAAATTCTGGAATATCATTTTGCCATTGAGCCGTCCAGCGATGAATTCTGTTATTATCCTAGCATTTATTGGCGGTCTTCGATCCTTTGATTTAATTTGGGCGATGACAAAGGGCGGTCCAGGCTTTAGTACCGACCTTATTGCTTCTATTATATATAAGCAGTATCAAGCAGGGTTTTATGGTCTTTCCACAGCCGGAAACGTAATTTTATTCCTACTTGTATCTGCATTGGCATTCCCATTGTACGCCTACTTAAACAAAAAAGAGGTGGATTTGTAATGAACAAGGTAGTGGTCCAATCTGCAAGACCTCCAGTTACTGTTGAAAACCGCAAGGGAGTGAAGGGCAAAGGGATTCGAAAGCTTGTATTGGAATGTATCGCTGTTTTACTGACGTTAGTTGTGTTTGGTATTCCATTTTATTTTGTAATCATTAATGCAGTAAAAAATACGCAAGAGTCTTCATTGCTTAATATGGCGTGGCCAAGCTCCTTCCATATAGTGGAAAACATGAAGGCTGTAATAGAAGCGCAAGATGGCATGATAATTCGTGCTTTCTTTAATAGTATTGCCATCACAGGATTTTCTATCATTCTATTAATTGTTTTTGGTGCAATGGCAGGTTATGTATTGCAGCGTAAAACAAGTAAAGCAACGCCTTTTTTTAATTTTTTGATTCTTGCAGGACTGATCATCCCGCCTTCGATCGTACCAACTATTTGGGTGTTAAATGGCATCGGCTTATTTAAAACAATGCCGGGAATTATTTTAGTTGAGGTGGCACTGAGCTTACCGTTTACAGTGTTGCTTTATAAAGGATTTATGGCAACCATTCCACGTGAGATTGACGAAGCAGCATTAATTGATGGATGCAGCCGTATTCGCTTGTTTTTCTCGATTATCTTACCATTGTTAAAACCTGTTTCCGCAACTGTCATCGTGTTGACTGCAGTAGGAATTTATAACGATTTCGTAAACCCGTTATATTTCTATCCCGGTGCAGAAAACGCTACATTACAGCTTACATTATATAACTTCTCAAGTATGTACAATACACAGTGGAACCTGCTATTTACAAATATCGTATTAATCTCGCTTCCACCGCTTATTCTGTTTATTTTCTTCAATAAGAAGATTGTTGCAGGTATGACTGCTGGTTCAGTGAAGTAAAAGGATAAAATAGGTCTCTTATCCTGCTTATAATCTATATAAAGGGGAGAAATAAGAAATGGCTAATTTGCAAGTAACAGCTGTAACATGTGAATACCGAACAAATCCACTTGGGATTGACACAAATCAGCCGCGATTGAGCTGGCGTATCGAATCGGAACGACGCGGAACCCTGCAGCAGTCCTATCAAATTCAAGTTTCTCTTACAGAAACTGGTTTTGAAAATCCGCTTTGGGATACAGGATTAATCGACTCAGATCAATCTCTTCATATTGAATATAATGGTCCGCAACTTGCATCTCGCACAAGATATTTTTATCGTGTAAAGATTTGGGATAATTTTGGCCGGGAGTCCGATTGGAGCGAAATAGCTTGGTGGGAAACAGCTCTACTGGACCCATATGAATGGAAAGCGAGCTGGATTACTCCTAATCCGGAGGAAATTAATTCACAAGCTGAGCCAGCATTTATGCTAAGGAAACAGTTTGAACTAAAAAAGCCAATCGAATCAGCACGTATTTATGCCACTGGTGTAGGTGTTTACGAATTGTATTTAAATGGGGATAAAGTCGGGGATGAATTACTGGCTCCAGGATGGACTAGTTATCACAAACGTATCCAGTACCAGACATATAATGTAACTGCACAGCTAAATAGTAATGACAATGTAATCGGTGTTATGCTGGCAGACGGTTGGTATAAAGGAGACTTGGCTTGGGAAAATAAGCGGCATTTTTATGGAGAACAGAGAGCCGTAATGCTTCAACTTCACGTTCGTTACGACGATAGTACTGAAGAGGTTATTATTACTGATTCAACTTGGAAGGCTTCTACTGGTCCAATTATTTATTCAGAATTTTACCATGGTGAAACTTATGATGCCCGGATTGAACAAGAAGGATGGAGCGAGGAAAACTTTGATGATAAAGCATGGAAAGGTGTTGTTGTTTGTCATACTCAAGTAACCAATATTGTTGCGCAAGAGAACAACCCTGTCCGTGTAACTGAGACAATTCGTCCAATTTCAACGTTTATTACGCCTGCAGGTGATACTGTAATCGATTTTGGTCAAAATATGGTCGGCCGTATCAGGCTGTCGGTAAATGCACCTGCGGGTACAGAAATTGTGCTAAAACATGCAGAAGTGCTTGATAAAGATGGAAATATTTATTTTGGAAATCTCCGAAGTGCAAAGCAAACCGTTAAATACATTACAAAAGGAACTGGAACCGAAATTTATGAACCATATTTCACATTTCAGGGATTCCGATATGTAAAAGTAGAAGGGTATCCTGGCCAAGAAAATGGTCTTCCATTAGAAAATTTTGTTGGAGAGGTTATTCATTCCGATATGGAACCAACTGGAGAATTTGAAACTTCCAATTCCATGGTCAATCAGCTTCAACAAAATATTGTTTGGGGCCAAAGAGGAAATTTTGTCGATGTACCAACAGATTGTCCGCAGCGGGATGAGCGGTTAGGCTGGACAGGTGATGCACAGGTATTTATCCGTACTGCTCTTTTCAACTACCATGGCGGGCAGTTCTTTACAAAGTGGGTAAGGGACTTAAAAGCGGATCAATTACCTGATGGCGGTGTGCCGTATGTTATTCCTAAAGTGGTTGACGGGGCCTCCTCAGCAGCATGGGGAGATGCAGCCGTTATTTGTCCATGGAATGTCTATTTGAGTTATGGAGATGAGAGATTACTGGCAGAACAATATGACAGCATGAAGGCTTGGGTGGAATATATACGTGCGCAGGGAGAAAATGAATACCTGTGGAATACGGGTTTCCACTTCGGTGACTGGCTCGGATTGGATGGTAAAGAGGATAGCTATTATGGAGCCACCCCAAATGATTTGGTTGCCACTGCTTTTTATGCCTATTCAACTCGATTACTCCGTGACACAGCCGCTGTTCTTAACAAGGCTGAAGATGTTCAAACATATGGAGGAATTTTGCAACATGTAATTGAGGAATTTAAAAATGAGTTTGTAACAAAGAATGGGCGCTTGGCTGTTCCTACTCAAACGGCCCATGTCCTTGCCCTTATGTTCGATCTTGTTGAGGGTAAAATGAGAGATAGGGGGGTTGCCCATGATTTGAATGAACTTGTATTGGATCATGATTATCATTTGACAACTGGGTTTGTCGGTACACCATACCTTTGTTTTGTATTATCCAATAATGGGTATCATGAAACAGCAGTGAAGCTTCTTTTACAGAAAACCTATCCATCATGGCTGTATTCTATTACAAAAGGAGCAACCACGATTTGGGAGCACTGGGATGGTATCAAGCCGGACGGCTCATTTTGGAGTGATGACATGAACTCATACAATCACTACGCATATGGTGCTATTGGGGATTGGATGTACCGCGTATTGGCCGGATTGGACATGGATGAAGTAAAACCGGCATATAAGCGCATTCGTATTCAGCCGAAATTTGGCGGAAAGGAATTGAGCTACGTATGTGCAAGCCATAACTCCATGTATGGAAGAATTACATCATCCTGGAATTTGACCAATGAAGAGATAGCCGCAGAAGTTGAAATTCCTGCGAACACAACTGCCCAAATCTTATTGCCATATGCCAGGCTAACCGATGTTAAAGAAAGGAATAAGGCATTGGCCGAAATGGATGGAATGATTGATGTTTGTCAAACAGAGGATGGGGTATCATTGGAAATTGGTTCCGGTTCCTACCGCTTTGTTTATCCGAATGAACGGGGAATTGGTGTGGTATATACCTCGGATACAAAGGTGATAGATATACTCGCTAATAAGAGGTTTTAGTTAGCTATATTCCTAAGATCGAGAGCAATACAAGTATTTTGGCTCGCTTGAAAAAACAAAAACTGAGTGAATTAGTAGGTCAATCATTTACAAATCTATCGTCTAACCAAATGGAAGAAATTATAGCAAAGTTAAACCAACTTGAGAGTGAAACAGTTATTGTAAAACAATAATGAAATAGAAGCATTGCCAAGGACGGTAGGCAAGTTTATCGATCCTTTATTCCAAGTGGATTCCGATATATGCTGCTCCCGATTCGAAATTGTCCAACACCATGTAAAATCTTCCGCGTAAAAGTAGATGTAACCACTTTTCAAACTCGGATTGTTGGGTCCTTTCAAGTTCGGACATATGTTTTAATTACTTCCTGTGAGCCTGTACTCCTAGTGGTATTTGCATTGGGGGATCCGATGTTACACGTCCAAGGATTTATACAATTGGGAGGATTATTTTTAAAGAAAGGGACCTCATTATCTAGTAACATCAGGAACTACAGGTTATTTTCCAAATCGATGTATGAATCACTTTAATTAAACAAAGAGTAAAAAACAAAAGCAAACAGGCCTTTTAGGTCTGTTTTTATTTTTTAATCAGAAATAAACAAATATATTTTGTGACAATAATGTTAACTAAACAAAAACAAACAAAGAATATTTCTTTGTTTTATGTTGATTTATGTTTGTTATGGAGTTATGATGTAAATGTAAAGAAGATAAATAAACATAAACAAATTAAACATAAATCAATTCATTAAAAGGGAGAGAAAAACATGAGCATGACATTGAGAAATTTAATATATACAGCACCATTTTTACAAGAAATGATTGAAGCAACAGCAAACCTGTACCGTTTAGGCTGGGATGAACGCAATGGCGGAAATATCAGTTATTTATTAAACGAATATGAAGTTTTACCTTACTTGGATGTTGATAAAGTGGTAAGAACAGTACCAATGAATTTTGATGCTTCTGAACTAGCTGGAAGATATTTTGCTGTAACTGGTTCTGGGAAATACTTCAAAAATGTAAAAGAGGACCCAGCTTCTAACTTAGGCGTTATCCGTATTGCCGCAGACGGCAAAAGCTACGAAATCCTATGGGGCCTTGAGGATGGAGGAGTTGCAACAAGTGAACTTCCAACACACTTGATGAATCATAGGAAGCGATTATCAGCAGATAAAAATCATCGCGTGATTATGCACTGCCATGCCACTCATTTGCTTGGGATGACATTTACACATAGCCTGAAGGAAGAAGACTTTACGAAAACGCTTTGGGAAATGTGTACAGAATGTATTGTTGTTTTCCCTGATGGTGTCGGCGTTATCCCGTGGATTATTCCAGGTACAAATGAAATTGGCGAAGCAACTGCTGAGAAAATGGAGGATGTCCGCCTTGTCGTTTGGCCACATCATGGGATTTTCGGAGCTGGAGCAACAATGGATGAAACATTTGGCTTGATTGAAACAGCCGAAAAAGCAGCTCAGGTTTATACGATTGTATGTGCGCAAGGTGGTAAAAAACAAACGATTACCGACCAGCAGTTACAAGACCTTGCTGATGCTTTCAAAGTTGTTCCAAGACCAGGAATCTTAAATTTATAAAACTTTTAACATGGATTTACTATTAGGGGGCATCATTGTCCCTTAATTTTAAAAATAAATTTGTGAAATAGTGAACATAAAGAAGGAGGATCTCAAATGAGTGTTTATTATGTACCAAGTACAAATTTAATGGGTAGAGGCTGTTTAAAGGAGCTAGCTCCGCTGGTAAAAGATCTAGGTTTTAATAAGGCCATGGTGGTAACAGATAAATTTTTAAATCAAAGCGGAGTTGCCGGGAAAGTTTTAGCTGAACTAGATTCTATTCATTTAGAATACATTGTTTATGATGAAGTAAAACCAAATCCAACCATTGAAAATGTATATACGGGTGTAGATGTTTTTAAAACAAATGAATGTGATTGTCTAGTATCAATTGGCGGCGGTTCACCACAGGATACAGCTAAAGCAATCGGTTTATATGTAACCAATGGCGGAGACATCCGTGAATATGAGGGAGTCAACAAAACCCAGAATAAATCGATTCCAATCATTGCGGTCAATACGACTGCCGGAACATCAAGTGAATTTACTATTAACTATGTTATTACTGATAAAGAACGTGAAGTAAAAATGGTTATGGTGGATAAAAATAGTTTAGTGACGATTTCTGTGAATGACCCTGAATTAATGCTTGATAAACCGGCAGCATTGACTGCAGCAACTGGTATGGATGCCTTGACACATGCGATTGAAGCAATTGTTACTCCAGGTGCATATGCAGTAACGGATGCGACTGCCCTTGCAGCGGTTGAAATCATCTTTAATTATTTGCCTCGTGCCGTTAAGAATGGTCATGATATTGAAGCTCGTGAACAAATGACCTATTGTCTCTTCTTAGGAGGAATTGCCTTTAATAATGCCGGCCTTGGATTTGTTCATGCAATGGCCCACCAGCTTGGCGGCGTCTATGACTTACCACATGGAGTTTGTAATGCAATGCTTCTTCCAATTGTAGAAAGAGAAAATGCCAAACGTGATCCAAGAAAATTCCGTGCAATTGCAAAAGCAGCAGGTTTAGAAACAGCTGGAAAAACTGATGAGCAATGTGCAGAAGAAGTAATTGAAGCGATTAAAGCTCTATCAAAAGAAGTAGGCATTCCTAGCAAGCTTGCAGAACTAGGAGTGGAAGAAGTAGATTTAGAAAAACTTTCTGTTAACTCTTTAAAAGACGCTTGTGCTCCAGGAAACCCATTCCAGCCTACAAGAGAAGAAGTTATTGCCATGTTTAAGGAAATTTTATAATTTATTAAAATAATAAAAACGATTTCAAAATATGTTATACTGTTAAGGAGGCCAAGTTAATAGATGGCCTCTTCTTTACATTTAATGAGGCTGCTCTTTTTGTGAGGTGTTGAACATAAAAAACTACTTGAAATTTTTGATTTGCTTTTTAATCGTAATATTTGTAAGCGGTTGCGAACTGAATACCGGAAAATATCAAATTATTTATAACGGAGATCAAAAGAAAGAGCAAAATAAACAAAATGAAAGCAAAGAAAATTACACGATTGCCATCGTACCTAAAGTAAGTGGGATTCCTTATTTCAACGCAGTGGAAGAAGGGGCTTTCGAAGCTGGCGAGGACTTAAACGTTAATGTTTTATTCACTGGCCCACCTATTGCCGATTGGAAGCAGCAGCGAAATATTATTGAAGATTTCATACAGAGAGACGTTGACCTAATTGCTGTTTCAGCCAACGACCCAGAAAGATTAGGACCTGCATTGCAAAAGGCAAGAGAAAAAGGCATAAGAGTAATTACCTGGGATTCGGATACGGACACAAAATATAGAGAACTATTCATTAATATGGTTGACCCTGAAAATCTAGGCCGGCACCTAATGGATAATTTGGCCTCTAAGATGGGGGAAAAAGGCGAGTACGCCATCATGACGGGTTCTCATGTTGCGGCGAATTTATCAACATGGATGAACTATATCATCGAGCAGCAGGAAGAAGAATACCCAGAAATGAAATTAGTAGATGTAGTTGAGACGGAAGATAATTCCCAAAAATCATATACAGGGGCTGAAAAGCTATTAAAAACTTATCCTAACTTGAAAGGGATACTAGGCAGTTCCTCAGTCGGTCCTCCCGCAGCAGCACAGGCAGTTAAGGATGCGGGAAAAGCAGGGATGGTTACCGTAACAGGGCTTTCTACCCCTAATTTAATGCGGAGTTATCTAAAAGATGGATCAGCTCAAATGATTACATTATGGAGCCCTAAAAAACTGGGCTATTTAACGGTTAGTTTAGCGAAAGAATTATTGAATGGTGAAAATCTTAAGGATGGGCAGCATATTGGAAAGGTTGGTAATATCAAAATAAAAGGAGACACCGTCATAATGGGACTGCCCATTGATTTTACAAGGGAGAATATCGACCAATATGATTTCTAGACTTCTTGAAAAAATAAAATTAAAAAACTCCCGTTTATCAACAAAATTAATTATTACGTATATCTTGTTAACAGTTATTCCTATGGGCCTTTTAGGTGTCCTAGCTTACTATGAATATACAAAATCCATTGAAGAAAAAGTGGGAGAATATATTCCGAAATTATTAAAGCAAGCCAATAATAATCTTGAAAACAGTCTCGGAGAATTAGAACGACTACCGGAACTGATTTATAGCTCCAGTGATGTTATGTCTGTTTTAAGAGATAGCAGCTATAAGAATCAATCTCAATTAAATCAGGACCAATTTGTAGTAGAGAGTTTCTTAACGAATACCTATCTTGATAATAGCTCAGAAATATTGGGAGCTTTTCTTCTCTCTAAAAATCGATCCTTTGTCAGTACGCGGATTCCCTATGAGGGATTTAATCTTGGAAATCTCTCCCTTCCATATGGTGAAGAACATGATTTAGGAGAGAAAGTCGAACTGATTTTGCCTAAACAAGCAAGTCTGAAGTTTGAAGGTAATCCTCCCTATATTTTGTTAATGAAACAGGTAACAGATGTTGATAATAGAAAATCACTTGGTACGCTTTTCTTAGCGGTTAAATTATCATTTATTGAAGATGTTTTAGCTGATTTAGAAAAAGAAAAAAGTGCGGCTATGTGGGTAATGGACGAGAATGGCCAGGTCATTTTTCATACAGATCCTTCAAAGATTGGTTCGGTTTATACTGAAGTAAAGGATTACCCATTAGAAAATGGAAGCTTTCAGACAGGGACAGCGGAAGAAAGAACACTCATTAGTATTAATAAATCAGCACGTCATAAATGGATTTTAGTTCATAGTATTCCTTTAAAATATCTAACAATGGGAACGGATATGGTTAGAAAAGTAACTATTTTAGCCTTTTTTACGCTTGTCATTATCACGAGTCTACTATCGGTTTTTCTTGCCTGGTCAGTCACAAAGCCTATAAAAAAACTAGGACATATTATGCAAGAGGTGAAGGAGGGCAATCTAAGTGTCTCCATTCCCGTTGAATCAACAGATGAGGTTGGTGTCTTGGCCCAAAGCTTTGACTCCATGCTTACAGAAATTAGGGATTTAATCCAGAAAAACTATTCCATTGAAATACGTCAAAAGAACGCTGAATTATATGCTCTACAATCGCAAATAAACCCGCACTTTATGTACAATACTCTCCAGACGATTAGTATGGCAGTTGAAGACGGAGAATCTGAAACAGTTGTTGAAATGGTCACACTTCTTGGCAGGATGCTTCGTTATTCATTAAGTAACAAGGATCGGCTGGTGCCGATTTCACAAGAAGTAGACCATATTCAGGACTATTTAAAAATCCAGAAATACAGGTTTGAAGAAAGACTTTCTTACCAGATACAGACGGAACTTGATACTGGCTCCTATTTTACGCCCAAATTTATTTTACAACCGCTTGTCGAGAATTCTATTAAATATGGATTGGAAAAACGAAAAGGGCTAAGTATTCAAATTTTTGTGGAAGAAATTTCAAATAAGTACAGTGAAAAAGATATATTATTTACCATTCGTGATAATGGTCCAGGAATTGATGAAGAGAAGCTGAAAGAGTTAAATAGCAAATTGAAGTCCGATCCGATGGGAAAAAGAGAGTCTGGTTTTGGGATATTAAATGTTCACGCCCGGGTGATGATGATGTTTGGAGATCAATATGAATTACGAGTAAATAGTTCCATCGAAAAAGGTACAGAGATTATGATACAAATTCCAGCAATTTTAAAGAATGAAGTAACAAATTACTCGTTGATTCAAAGGGATGGTGAGGGAAGATGACACGAATAAGAACGGTTATTGTCGATGATGAAGGAAGAATTCGAAGAGGGATTGAACGAATGGTTCGTTCATTAGGAGATGAATGGGAACTCGTTGGTACATTTTCTGATGGATTAGAGGTTTATGAAGCGGTTATCAATCAATCCCTTTCTTTTGACCTGCTCATTTCCGATATTAGGATGCCGGAAATGGATGGGTTAACCTTAAATAAAAAACTTAAAAGCCAGCTATCCTTCCTGACCATTTTTATAAGTGGATTTGATGATTTTGAATATTTGCAGACTGCCCTTCGAGATGGTGCTGTTAATTATATTTTGAAACCAATTGATAAGGAACAGTTTCAAATCCAGATGGATGAAGTGAAACAAAAAATCGAAATGCTGTACAAGGAAAAGCAGGAATGGAACAGAATGCAAGAGAAGGCTTCGCAACTGGAGTATACTAAACAGCTGCAGCTATTAAGCGAAATGACCTGGAATGAAGAAAAAGATATTGCGTATCTAGAATGGACCCGGCAGTTTCCAAGTGGCTGTTATCAATTAGTTCATATTAGTATTGATCAGATTTTTTCTCAAACTAAAGAATTTCTGCCCGAAGATTGGAATAGTTGTACTCAAAAAATTGAAAATATTTTAGAAGAAACAGTTGTTGGTTCTATTCGAGTTCACCAGATTAATAGCTGGTGGTGGCGGGGCAGTAAGTTGAATTATTGGATTTTGTTACAGATCCAAGATAAAGCAGATGCTTCCAATTTTTTATCCATTTCAAGAGAATTTGCTGAAAAACTTAGAATCTCCATACACAAATTAACCCCGGTAACAGTATCCGTTGCTCTAGGTAATGAATTTAATGATCTTGCATTATTTAGTAATATGAAGAACGAGTTGCATACCTTACTTCAGTTTCGAATGATTCAAGGAGGAAATCAAGTCTTTGAGACTGATTTGTTTGAAGGCATAAAAGTTCAAAAATCAAAGGGAATCTCGTCTTCTATTTTAAAATATACAGAACAAGTGATTAATTCGTTTTCACAGGGGAAAAGGGATGATTTACTTAAGGCATTACAAGGCTATTTTCGTGAAATAGAATCTTTATCATCACCTGTTATGATTAATGAAGCGGTACATTATTTATTAATTGGGATTGTGAATAATTGGATAGAAAATGATGGTTATAGTGAGGATCCGAATTTACTAACAGATGCTTTAAATATTACAAAAAATGCAGCAAATTTCATCCAGTTGAAGGATAGGGTAAAAATGTGGATTGTACATGTGATGGAAAAAATGACTGATATGAAAAAGGAGCAGCATAATCCTATTCAGGTTGCGAAAGAGTGGATAAAAAATAATTTGGGGGACAATATTTCGATTAAGAAAATTGCACAACAGGTCTATATGAACCCAAACTATTTTTGTGATTATTTTAAAAACCAAACTGGGGAGACTATTTTAGATTATGTAACCTCCGTAAGACTTGAAAAAGCCAAGGAACTGTTAGAGAAAACGGATTTGAAGATTTATGATATTTCCTTATCTGTAGGTTATCAAGATACAAAATATTTTAGTCGCTTATTCAAACAATGGATAGGGCAGACACCCTCGCAATTCAGGGAGCATTTCTCTAAAACTTCATCAGATAATTAAGTTGTTAAAAGAGTCAAGGAGCATAAGCTCTCCTTGGCTTTTTTATCGTTTTGGAAATTATAAAATTTTCGCNNCGTCTTATGCTTGTCGGGGCTGTTCAAGGCGCTTGCGCTTTTGTTCTTTTGTAATCCCTTCCAACATTCTGAATATTTTCACCCCTAACTGAATTTTGTCTCCTACAAGTAAGCGTTTTATCACGGTATAGTTTAACTATAAGGAAAATTAAATTCTAGAAAGGAAAATACCTATGATCAGAAAAGCGAGTATTATGTTTGTCAACCGTGATAGTTACGATGAATATAAGCGCCGCCACGATGAAATATGGCCGGAGATGGCTGCAGAATTAAAGGCACATGGTGCACATAATTATTCTATTTTTCTAGATAAAGAGACTGGTAGATTATTTGCTTATGTAGAAATTGAGGATGAAGAGAAATGGGAGCATATGTCGCAAACAGCTATCTGTAAAAAATGGTGGTCGTATATGGAGCCGTTAATGGACACGAATGCAGACAATAGTCCAGTTTCAATTAATTTAGAGGAAGTATTTTATTTAGAATAGTCGTTTTGTACTAGTTTCAAAAATGAAACCGTTTCCTGTATAAAAACAAATTATTAGGAGGTATTACAATGGCTAAGATTGGTGCTAAAAAAACGACTGGTTGGAAAGCAACCATCTCTGTTGCAATGGCGAACTATATTGAAGCTGGATCCATCATAGCAGCTGCAAGTAGTTTAACTATGTGGCAAGCATATCTTCATTTAGATAATATAGCGGTAGGCCTATTAAGTGCACTGAGTGCCAATGCGTTTGGAGCGGCAGTAGGAGCTTTGTTTGGCGGTTATTTATGTGATAAATATGGACGGAAATTTATATATACCTATGACTTGCTGGCTTATATGCTGGGAGTTTTATTAATTGCTGTTTCAGTTAACTTCCCAATGCTATTAGTCGGGACCATTATTACAGGAATTGCTGTAGGTGCCGGGGTACCAGCCTCATGGACTTATATTGCAGAAGAAGCACCAGCTGATAAAAGGGCTGCACATGTTGGAACGGCACAGTTAGCATGGTCAACCGGCCCAGCAATTACATTTTTACTTGCCGTCTTACTTGCACCACTAGGTTTACTAGGAAGCCGAATTATTTTCATCCACTTATTAATTATTGCTTTTATTACATGGTACATCCGACAAGGATTATCTGAATCAGCGATTTGGAAAGAAGGCAAAGAACGAGAAGCGAAAGAAGGAAGCAGCAATAATAAAGGTGTACTCAAAGAATTATTAAGCCTAAAACCGAATCGTGAAGCATTATTTTTATTAATTGGTATCTATTTATTCTGGAATTTAACCGCAGGTGCAATGGGTTATTTCATGCCATATATCTATCAAAATGTTGGCGGGTTAACAGGCACACAAGCGAATTTACTTCAAGTTTTACTTTGGAGTTTAACAGTCGCTACCACTTATTTTGTATTCATGAAACTAGGAGACAAATTTAGCAGACGTTCCTTGTTTGGAATAGGAGCGGTAATGGGAATCGCAGCATGGTTAATTCTAACGTTTACAGGAATGAACTGGTTCTCACTTTTTGCTTTCGTTATTCTATGGGGCAGTGCTGCTGGCTTCGGCGCTCAAGCGTTCTACGGTTTATGGGCAAGCGAACTTTTCCCAACAAGATATCGTGCTGGTGCACAAGGTATTATGTACTTCTTAGTAAGACTCGGCATTGCGGTCTGGTCATTTATATTACCAACTGTGATGGATAAATTAGGATTTAAAATCGCTGGTATTGTAATGCTTGTCTTCTTAGCCATTCATTGTGTGATCGGGATTCTTCTTGCTCCAAATACGAATGGTAAAACATTGAAACAAATTGAAGAAGAGCGGTTTGGAAAATCAAAAGCAATTAAAGGCAAAGCGGTTTAATTGAATAAAATTATGATAACCTGGTTCCAGCATTTCGTTGGTCCAGGTTTTTTATTTCTTAAAGCCTAATTTAGTTTTTCAGTTAGTTGACCGAGATATGATATGATTTGGCTAATAATAAGAAATAATGCAATTGGAAAAAGGTGAATTACAATGAACCAGGACCTTTTAGATGAACTTCTCCAGGTAACGGATGAAGAGAAACTCATTTTGGACCAGCGAAAGAATGTAAGTAAAGAACTCTACACGAGTAAGACGAACTTTGTCATAGAGAGTGAAAAATTTCTTAGTAATGACAAGATGATTATGGTTCGAAAGCATACGCGTTTTGTTGATTTTCCTTTGCATAAGCATGACTATATTGAGATTAATTATGTCTATAATGGTGAGCTTAAGCAAACGGCAGGCGGCCGGCCCATTACGTTAAAAAAAGGTGAACTATTATTATTAAATCAACATATTGAACATGAAATTAAAGCATGTGCCAAGGAAGATATTGTTATCAACTTTATCATTCGTCCTGCCTTCTTTGATTTTATTTTTTCGTTTTTAAATTCAGGCAATATTGTCAGTGATTTTTTAATCAGCGGTTTATACAATAACACACAAAATGGACAATTTTTATATTTTAAAGTAGCCGAAGTCGAGACAATCCAGGATATGATTGGGAAAATCATCTATGAAATTATGCATCCTTCCCCTTTTTCGGAATCCACTATTAAGCTTTATATGGGGCTATTGATGATCGAATTAATCAAAAATACGGATCTAGTTGAGCGAAAAGAGGAAGCTTCGATGAACCACTATTTGGTGGTCGAATCTCTTCAATACATTGAAGAGAATTATAAACATGCTTCTCTTTATGAATTAGCTGAGAAACTAAACCAATCCCACTATGGGTTAAGTAAAACAATCAAAAAAGCGACGTCGCATACCTTCAAAGAATTGCTGCAGGAAAGACGGCTTGTAAAAGCAAAAGAATTATTAGAGAGTACTGAGATGCCGATTTCTTCGATTGTAGAAGAGGTTGGATATGATAACATCAGCTATTTTTATCGGATTTTTAAAGGAAAGTATGGTCAGACACCAAAAGAATTCAGAGAACAGGCAGTAAATGAGAAAACAAAACTGGATTAAACTCTAGCGGGATTTATTGGTACGCGCTTTCATTGTAGGATATAATGGAAAGGAAAATAGAAGGGAGGAGTACTAAATGAAATACATAAACATTGCAAACACAGACCTTCAAGCATCAAACATAATTATGGGAAATATGCGCATACCACAGCTTTCCATAGCTGAAGCAGAGAAATTAATACGCTCAGCGATGGATGAGGGAATTAACTTCTTTGACCATGCGGATATCTACGGGAAGGGTAAATCTGAGGAGATTTTTTCAGAGGCGATTCAAATGAATTCTTCTATCCGCGAAAAAATGATCATACAGAGTAAATGTGGGATTCGCAACGGTTATTTTGATTTTTCAAAAGAGCATATTCTGGAGTCGGTAGATGGTATTTTAAAGAGATTAAATACCGAATACCTTGATATACTGCTTCTTCATCGTCCAGACCCATTAATGGAACCTGCTGAGGTAGCAGAGGCATTTCAAGAACTTAACAACAGTGGAAAGGTTAGATATTTTGGAGTTTCCAATCATAACCCTGCTCAAATAGAACTGTTGCAAAAATACACACCCCACAAGTTAGTGGTAAACCAGCTTCAGTTTAGCATTGCGCATACACCTATGATTGATGCAGGAATTACACTAAACATGAAAATTGACCAAGCAATTAATCGGGACATGAGTGTTCTAGAATACTGCCGCTTAAATGATATCACCATGCAAGCGTGGTCCCCGTATCAGCACGGTTTCTTTGCCGGAACCTTTTTAGGCGATTTAGAGCACTATCCGGAGCTAAACGAAGCAATAGACAGCATCGCTGAAAAATATGGTGTAACGAAAACCGCAATAGCAACGGCTTGGATTACACGCCACCCGGCAAATATTCAGGTGGTACTTGGAACCACTAAAGTCGAGCGCATGAAAGACGCATGTCAAGGTTCAGATATTAGACTGACAAGAGAAGAATGGTATCAAATTTATAAAACTGCAGGGAATATTATCCCATAATTAAGTGATTAAAAGGGCATAAGAATTCTTATATCAAGAAATCTCATGTCCTTTTATTGATTTACGTCCCATGAAATTTTAGAACAAGATTGCTATAATAAAAGCAGGCTAATAGCAGTCTCCGTCACTATTAACCATTAAACCAATCTACTAATCTTTGGGAGATTTAAAAACCAATTTTTAAGGAGATGAAAGTAATGGGGTTATTAGAAAATGGGATAACCTTCATTAATTTTGACGAAACGTACTTTGCACAACATAAGCTCCATAATTATTTACATGATGATCTCGACTTTCGCCAGATGAAGCATGTCAACCTGTATTGCGAAGAAGATTCTTTACAGAGCTTAACGAAACAGCTGGACAAGAGAATTCAAAAAGGGATAACCTTTATTGGCAGCGGAAACTATCATTATGTTACCTTTATTTTATTAAAAGAAATTAAAAAACCTTTTACTCTTGTATTGTTTGATAACCATCCTGATATCGGATTAGATAATAATCCACATGAGAATCTACTTTCATGTGGCTCCTGGGTTTCCTTTGCCCTTAAGGAAATCCCATTGCTGCAGCGAGTAGTAATTATTGGTCCAACCACTATAACTTCTCACTTTTCTACTGACCCTCGAGTGGTCATTTTTCCATTTGACGGCAGACATGACTACTCGATAAAATCGGTTTTATCTGTTATTCACACCGGTAATGTTTACATCAGTATAGATAAAGATGTACTAAACACAACTGACGCAGCAACAAATTGGGATCAAGGAATAATGGATATGACTAGATTAAATCGTTTCCTTGAAGCCATCCTAATTGCAAAGAAGGCTGAGGGCATTGATATATGCGGTGAAGTACCGATTAACCCAACTAACATACTTCTCCCAAATTATCAGACTATGATCTATAAAAACGAAAAAGCAAATTTACAAATATTGCAGACATGCCTGAAAATGAGTCATCTTCAAAATAAAGGCGCATAGCAGAAAAACGGGCTGAACATTCAGCCCGTTTTTAATTAAGAAACAGATATTAGGGGGAGAGGGGAAGCCGCTTGTGTTAACTTTTGAATCTCAATATATAAAATATGATGTTCTTCCATTTCCTTGATTTTAAAGGAATAGCCTTCAAATTCTATGCAGTCATCCATTTTAGCATCGAACTTCTCTGACAGGAACCAGCCGCCAATCGTATCTAAATCTTTATTTGAGATGGAAGTGCCTAAAAGATCGTTAACGGTTTCAATGAGGACTTTCCCACTGACAATATAATGCTCATTGGCTAATTCACGCACATCAGGAATCTCGTCTGTATCAAATTCATCTCGAATATCACCGACAATTTCTTCAATAATATCCTCAACGGTTACAAGGCCTGATGTACCTCCAAATTCATCGATGAGGATGGCCATATGGGTCCTTTCTTTTTGCATTTTCAATAATAAGCTTTGAATAGGAATGGTTTCAATTACAGTGATGACCGGTTTAATGAATGGTGTAAGAGAGTTATTCTCTTTCCAATCCTTGTCCAATTTGGTTGTTAAGATATCCTTAATATTGATAATTCCGACAATATTATCCTTATCTCCATTAATGACAGGGTAGCGTGTATATTTTTGTTCCTTGATTAATGAGAGAATGTCATCCCGCTGATCATCGACTGAGATACTTACCATTTCCGTCCTAGGTACCATAATTTCTTTTGCAATCCGATTATTAAAATCAAACACATTATTAACATAGGTTAATTCCGATTCATTTATTTCCCCGCTTTGGTAACTTTCAGAAAGAATAATCCGTAATTCTTCTTCTGTGTGAGCTAACTCGTTTTCAGAGGCGGGTTTTAGACCAAAGAAGCCAACTAATAATCTAGAAGAACTATTTAAAATCCAAATGAACGGGTAGAAAACTTTATAAAACCCAATCAAAGGTTTAGCAAAAAGTAGTGTAATCGTTTCTGCTTTTTGAATCGCAAAAGATTTAGGAGCTAATTCGCCCACGACTACATTAATAAAGGTAACTAAAACAAAGGCTAATATGATGGATAAAACATGTGTAAAAGCACTATTTAAGTTTAGTATAGTGAATAGGGGCTGTAATAACTTTGAAACGGTCGGCTCTCCCAGCCACCCAAGTCCGAGAGCTGTAACCGTAATGCCGAGCTGACAAGCGGATAAATATTCATCTAAATGCGTAACCACTTGTTTCGCAGCCTTAGCTCCTTTTTTTCCTTCTTTCATTAGTTGATCAATCCGTGTGCCTCTTACTTTTACAATCGCAAACTCTACAGCGACAAAAAAGGCTGTGAGGGCAATAAAAATGGCGATCATGATCAGGTTAACTATTTCCAAATGTATAGCCTTACAGCAAGTAAGGCCTACACCTCCAGTCTTAAAATCTAATAAAATATTGAACTATAGTTCAATTATGACATAATGTCATATGATTTGTCAATGAAATGTGAACTATGGTTCACGTTTCGCTGATTAAGGTGAAATCCAACATTTATTACTGACTGATGGGATGAAACATCCGCTTACTGCCCAAGCTTAAAAATATATAACAAAAATGCCCGATTTAAACTTAATCGGGCATTGTTTCTAATTGATTTTACCTAAGAAGTCTAAAATTCTTTCATTAGCCAGGTCATTAGCCTCTGTTACATAAATATGCCCAGCACCATTGATTGTTAAAAATTCTGCATTAGGAATTTTCTCTGCTAAGGTTACTCCGTTTGCATATGGCACTAACCGGTCCGCATTACCATGGATAACTAAAACTGGGACGTTGATTTGATCAATCTCACTGTAGGTATCATGAGCTAAGCAGGCCTGAAGCTGGAGCATGTAAGCATAGGGCTTGACAGGTACTTCGATTCGTTTTTGAATATCTTCTGCCACTTGGTCTCGGCAATTCTCAATAAAACTCGGGCTGTACAGGATTGGTGCTGTGGCCCAGGCGATTTCTTCAGGTGTGGCAATCGCCGACCCTCTTGATAGCAGCTGCATGGCAACGTCAGCACCAGGCGGCACATGATGTATCCCGCCGGAAGTTGTACAGCCTAATATTAACGAACGGGTCCGTTCTGGATATTTTAACGCAAACCTTTGAGCAATCATGCCCCCCATAGAAATACCATAGACATGTGCGGAATCAATTCCAGCTGCATCTAGGACAGCACGTGTATCATCCGCCATTTGTCCGATAGAGTAAGGTATATTGGGCTTGCTGCTTGAACCTGTTCCACGGTTATCAAAAATAATGACCTTGTAATGCTCACTAAGTACTGGTAGTGTCCTGAACCAAGACTTTGAATTAAGCCCTAAGCCCATAATGAGTAGTAGTGGCTCACCTTCTCCATGTATTTCATAATAAAGGTCGACCCCATTGGCATTAGTTATTGGCATTCCATCCATCCTTTCTCTTCCAATTAATAGTAAATAATATGTAGAAAAGTTCTATAGAAGACCATTTAACCAGGTAAACTTAACCCAAATTTATAAGGGCGGATGAAAAATCAAATCTGTTATATGGTTAAAAAAACTTATAGAAGAATATTATTTTTTCGCTTTTTTATTGATCGTTTGACAAAAAATATTTAGGGAAGATTCATGCTCTTATTGTCGAAAATCTAGCTGATCAAGAAAATATTTCGACAAAACTCCCCATGCTCTTTCAGAACGGCTGATTAATGAGTGTGGAGAGTTCTTGATTACAAAGGGTGGTTTAAAGGGTGTATCAAATGAAGGATTGGAGAAGTGGGGAAATAGAGAAAAATGTCGAGAAGGAAGGGTTTACAAAATAGCCTTTTTCTACAATAATCATAATTATATCAGTATTCTATTAATAGGTAGATCACTTCTTAGAATTACGGCGGTTATTAAAAAGAATATTTGCTAGGTTACTATAATTTTAGGAGGTATCTTTTTTTATGGTTTATCAGCAAAAGCCGTGGTTAAAAATCTATGATCCAAGAATTGATGAGCATGTGAATATTGAACACCAATCCCTCTATGATTTTCTAAAAGGGGCAGTTAGCCAATATAAGGATAAGCCAGCCCTCACCTTTTATAGTAAGGTTTGGAGCTTTAATGACACCAAGGTGGTTACTGACAGATTTGCTGCAGGTCTATCTCGTGAGGGCTTTCAAAAGGGTGATCGCTTTGCTATTATGCTTCCTAATTCCCCGCACTATATTTTTAGCTTGTTTGGGATTTTTCGACTGGGCGGTATAGCTGTTCAGGTAAATCCTATGTACGTAGAAAGAGAAATTGAACATGTTTTAACTGATTCAGGTTCACAGTATATCGTTGTTCTAGATGCTCTATACAGTAAAGTTAAAAAAGTCCAGCCGAAAACAGCTTTGAAAAAAGTTATTGTGGTCAGCCTTGGGGGCGAGAGAACAGCTCTTGCAGAAGGGGACCAATACTTCGAAGATTTTCTTCCTGAAAATATAAACATCCCTGAAGTACATATCGAACGTGAAAATGATGTAGCATTGCTTCAATATACAGGTGGAACAACTGGCCCTTCTAAAGGAGTGATGCTTACCCATCTTAATCTGCTAGCCAATTTTAATCAGGTTTGTGATTTTGCTTATAAAACTTGTGAGAAACCAGAAGACTTTAAAATGATTACTGTTCTTCCTATGTTCCATGTTTATGGACTTTCTAGTACGGCACTTTGCGGTATCCGAGAAGGCGCCAATCAGATTATTTTGCCGCGCTTTGACCCTAAGGAAGTAATGGAAACAGTAAAACGTGAAAAGCCTTTCCAAATGTCTGGAGTTCCAACCATGTATTTCGCTTTAAACAGCCAGCAAGGTCTGGAAGAATGCGGTTTTGAACACCTGTATTACGTAAGCTGTGGAGGGGCGCCGCTGCCTGTGGAAGCAGCAAGATTATTTGAAAAGAGAACAGGAGTCAAACTGCTTGATGGTTACGGTCTTTCCGAATCGTCACCAACGGCTATTTTCAGTCCTCCGTTTGTCCCTAGAAAATACGGCAGTGTGGGAATCCCTGTTCAAAGTACTATTGCTAAGATAGTTATACCGCAGGACGGAGAATATATCGATGCCCCCGTGGGCGTTGAAGGGGAGCTAGTAATCAGAGGTCCACAGGTTATGAGAGGCTACTGGAATCGTCCGCAGGATACTGAAGAGACAATAAAAGATGGCTGGCTTTATACAGGAGATATTGCCAAGATGGATGAGGATGGCTATTTTTATATTGTAGATCGTAAAAAGGATATGATTATTGCAGGCGGATTCAATGTATATCCTAGTGAAATCGAAGACGTCCTCTACCAGCACGAAGCGATTGAAGAGGCGTTAGTAATAGGGGTACCTGACTCTTACCGTGGTGAAACTGTGAAAGCTTTCGTTAAGGTAAAAGGAGGATTTTCAGTCACAGAAGAAGAAATTAAACAATTTGGAAGGAAAAATCTTGCCCCCTATAAGGTACCAAAAGAAGTTGAAATTCGTTCCGAGCTGCCGAAGTCCTCGGTAGGAAAGTTACTAAGAAGGGTCCTTCGAGAACAAGAAATATTGAAAGTTAAAGCTTACTAGAGAGAAGGGTATGGGATGAATATTCAAGAGCTTTTTAGTTTAAAAGGAAAAACCGCGATTGTAACCGGCGGTGGAAGAGGACTGGGGCAGCAAATTGCGACAGCTTATGCAGAGGCAGGAGCAAATATCGCTATTTGTTCTAGAAATCTAGATGCCTGCAAACAATTTACCGAAGCCCTAGAGGAAAAAGGGGTTCGGGCAATTGCCTTCAAATGTGATGTCTCTAAGCTTGAAGATATTCAGCATGTTGTGGACGAGACTCTGAAGGAATTTGGCAGAATTGATATTTTAGTAAATAACAGCGGTACGAGCTGGGGGGCACCGGCATTAGAAATGCCTGCAGATAAATGGGATAAGGTGATGGACATTAACCTTACAGGTGTTTTCTTATTCTCCCAAGCTGTAGGGAAAATTATGGTCAAGCAAAAGTCCGGAAAAATTATTAATATCGCATCAATTGCCGGTATGGGTGGGCAAGATCCATTGGTTATGGATGCGATTGGCTATTCTGCAAGTAAGGGGGCGGTTATTACTTTAACCAAGGACCTAGCCGTGAAACTTGCGCCATACAATGTCCATGTAAATGCCATTGCTCCAGGATTTTTCCCAACCAAAATGGCAAAGGCTATCCTTAATTATTCAGGTCAAAAAATCCTTGAGCGGACTCCGGCAGGAAGGTTTGGCTCAGATGACGACATGAAGGGTCCAGCCTTGTTTTTAGCTTCAGATGCTTCCAATTATGTCTATGGGCATATTTTAGCCGTAGATGGGGGAACCACCGCGAGCGTCCAATAATTTTTCGTTAGGCAGGAATTAAAGAGGTTAAACATGAATTCTAAACAGCAAGATCCTAACAATCAAGATCCTATCCAGTTTTATAAACAAATCGAAGCAGAGATAAATAAAAGAATTCATGCTCGTACCAATTCCCGGGCCTTTACAGTCGCAGTTGGCAAGGCGATGGATTCACATATAAAAGAATTAAGGATTTATAAACGATTAATTACTAGGTGGTTAAATCGTTTGGACCTTGCCACTAAAGATGAATTTGCGTCCCTTTCTAATAGAATAGTAGATGTTGAAGGGGAGATTGATTCTTTGGATGAATCCATCTACCAAATCATAAACTTGCAAAAGAAAAATCAACGCAAGCTAAAAATGGTTCGGGAATCACTGGAAGAATGGGCGACTTTTTTAAACTGTGAGGTAAGAGAGAAACGCAGCAATCATATTAAAACACTGGAAAATGATCTACAGGATTTAAAGAAACTATTTGAAATGGATAATATGAAGGAGGAAATCGATCATGACTGAAAATAATCAAACAGTATTAGAAAACCAAGGAACAGAGGAGTTAGAAAAGGAGCTATCGAGCCTTGACCTACTATGGAAGCTTGGTTTTGATGAATTAGATGCATGGGCTGAGCGCTTTAATAAACAAGATGAACGCTTCTTAGAGGCAGTAAGGAACTATGTCGAGAAGGCAAAGCAAAATCAGGAGAATGTGATTGCGGTTGCTGCCCAATTTGGTTTGGAGTTAAAGGAGTGGGAACAGTCAACACGGGAAGAACTCCTAATGACCACTACATCACTACAGTATTTCTTCCCTGTTAAATCCTATGAAGAAATCAATCAAGTAGTGGAAGATATTCAAAATAGATCGGCGCAGATTTTAATTACTCCCGTTCAGAAATTAACAACTGGCCAGATACAGGCTCTTGATAAGTTATTAGAAACCGTTGAACAATATATTTCTATGAGAAAAAAGGGACGCGAAAAGTATCTCGAGAGTGTAAAGAAAACCACAAATGTTCTTTATGAAAATCAAAAATTATTTGTTGACGTCTTTACGAAACAGGTTAAATCAGCTATCTTACCTTTTCAAAAGTATTTGAAAAAGTAATAGAGTAAACAAAATGATAAGAGGTGAAGGTAGATGTCTGACAAAGAAAATTACGATCCATATGAATCCCTTCATAAATTTAGTTTATTGTGGGAAAAACAAATAAATGATTTTATCTTTCTATTAGCCAATAACAAAGACTATGTAAAAATGTCGCACAGAGGGACAGATTTGCATTCGCGTATTCTTGAAACTTTTAAAAAAAATCAAGAGGCATTGGCAGGTGCCCTTAATTTCCCAACGAAAAATGATGTGACAAATGTGGCTAACCTAACCCTTCAAGCGGAAGAAAAAATGGAAGCCCTAGAAGAGCAAATTTGGGATTTACAGGATTCTGTAAAGTCACAAAATAAAGAGATTGAAAGTGTTGTCGAAGTATCCAAAGAAATCATCAAATTAACCAAGCAGTTAAAGAATGAGTTAGTCAAGACAAAGAAAGAACTGTCTGATACAAAGAGCTTACATGCTGAACTTCAGGAATTGAAATTTGAATTATTAAAACTAAATAATTTTAAACAGGAATTCGAGACAATTAAAGATCTGATTAAAGAAGAAAAGTCCGCAGAACCTGTGTTAACAGGCACAGCTTCAGGAAACTAACTAGGAGGGGGAGAAAACTACTTTGGCAGCAGATTCACCATTAACAGAGTTCATTCCCACCTTGGATTTTGACAAAGAAATGCAGCGCTGGGCTAACGTAATTAATATTCTAAGTGAGCCCGAGCCGGAAGTTGGTCACACTCCAAGAAATGAAATTTGGCGGAAAAATAAATCCGTTTTATGGCATTATCCGGCGAAACAGAAAAAATATGAAATTCCTTTATTTTTCGTTTACTCCTTGTTTAATAAGCCATACATTTTAGATATCGCCCCAAAGGCTAGTGTCATTGAAGGACTAACCAATATGGGCTATGAAGTGTATTTGTTGGATTGGGGTTCACCGGGGTATGAAGACAAGAAGATAGGGATTGACACCTATATTGAGAAATATTTACGGACCGCAGTTAAGCGAGTGATTCGTCATTCCGGTGCAGAGGAAATAACTCTAATCGGCTATTGCTTAGGCGGGACGATTGCTTCTATTTATGCGTCGATTGCGGAAGAGCCAATCAAAAATCTAATTGTCGCGACCGTACCCATTGATTTTCAGCCATTTATGGGACCCGATAAGTGGGCTGAAGGGTTTAGAGCAGGAGATATTAACTTCGAGCGCTTTATTGATACCTACGGGATAATTCCACCTAAATTGGTAGAAGGTATGTTCCGGGCAATAGGTGCGCCTATCTATTTCACAAATTATACCAATCTTTTACATCGAGCTCATGATTCAAAGTATGTTGATAAGTGGCGAAGGATGAATAAATGGACACTTGATCAGGTACCATTTGCTGGTGAAGCCTATCGTCAATTGGCGAGAGACCTCTTTAAAGAGAACAAGCTCGTTAAAGGAGAAATGATGGTTGGCAATAAAGTAGTAGACTTAAAAAATATAAAGGCCAATCTATTTGTCGTTTCCGGTTCGCGGGACAATTTAATTCTTGAAGAGCAAAGTAAACCGATTATGGATTTAGCCTCTAGTAAGGATAAAACCTATATCACGGTTGAAGCAGGCCATGTCAGCTTAGCTTTAACCGGTCTGTTTGCAAAAATTGTGCATCAATGGGCCTCAAGCCGATCGAATCCTCTCTAAATTTAGTCATAATATCGGGTACAAGTAAATATATAATATGTATAGGCAAGTGGGGAAGGGGAAGTAATTCCCTCCTCCTTCAACTTGCCGTTTTATGCTTGTTTAAAAAGCTTCTTAGTGTCCTATTAAAGCTATCCTTTGCTTCAAGCTTTGCAATGTGGCCTGTATTTCTGAAAATCACAAATTCAGAATGAGGAATTTGTTTATGCATCAAGAGTTGCACCCAAGCAGGTATAAGGGAATCATATTGTCCGCCAATGATTAAGGTGGGAACCTTAATCTTAGGAAGTAATGTCAAATTATTAACTTCCAGGCAGGCTTCCATCGCTTTAAAATGATACTCTCGATTTGGACGGTAAAATTGGTAAAATTTCTCGAAATTATCTTTGTTCCAAGAATAGAGGCAAATTTTTGCGGCCGTTTCTCTTAGTACATCCTGCGATTTATTTTCTGCATGTGCTTTTCGATATCTTAAAAAAAGCTTTCCAAGTATTTCTGGCGCATAATGTAAGGTGCTGACCAGCATTAAGGAACGGCACATTTCAGGGGCCTGACGGTAGATTTCTTGTGCCACCATTCCACCCATTGATAAGCCACAGATGTGTGCGCTTTCAACGTTGAGGCCTTTTAGTAAGCTGATGACATCTTCAGCGAAATGTTTTATTGAAATTTCTCCAGGCTTTTGATACTCACCATGACCACGCAGGTCGGGTATGATTAAATCGTACTGATCGGCAAATTCAAACTGGTTTGACCAGCCCTCTTTTACTTCTCCAAGGCCATGAATAAAAACTAATGGTTCACCCTCACCAAATCGCAAATAAGGAATGCAGGAGTCGCCAATAAAAAATTCTCCCAATTTTGATTCCTCCTAAGTGTTTTTATAAACATATGTTGCCAATATTTGTAAGGTGTAAACATTTATAAAATTCCGATTACTTAATTATATAGGTGTTGAAGTTCATTTATTACCAGTATATGTAATTTACATATATAAAGAAAATTCAGTATTACAGGAGTAATTTGTTTTAAGATGGGGGAATATCAGCTAAAATGAAGTATTAAGAAGGAAAAATAATTGAGGCAGGAAGTTTTTATTAATGAGGTACCAGGAATGATAAAAAAGTATTTAACCTTTCAAAAAAATAATGGCATTGCACCCTATATTTGGACCATCCTTTGCATTCTGCCTTTTTATTTTATAATTCAATCCGCTTCTACGATTAAGATTGTCGTGGGTATATTATTGACTTTGGTTTTCTTTATTCTTTACCGGATTGCGTTTATCTCTAAGGGCTGGCCTGTTTATTTATGGACCTTAATTTTAATAGGTATATCGATTACAGCGTCCAGTCTTTATAGTTATGTTTATTTTGCTTTCTTTCTTGCTTATTTTATCGGAAATATTAAGGACCGAATAGCTTTTTTAACGCTATATTTTATTCATCTCATAAGTACGTCCGCATCGATCAACTATAATATTGTCATGCAAGAAAAATTGTTTCTCCAGCAGCTGCCGTTTGTCATCATTATTTGGATTAGTGTGATACTCCTCCCATTCAGTATTCATAATCGAAAAGAGCGCGGTCAGCTTGAAGAAAAGCTCGAGGATGCCAATAAACGAATTTCGGAACTTGTTAAAATGGAGGAAAGAAATCGGATTGCTAGGGACCTGCATGATACACTTGGGCAAAAACTTTCCCTGATTGGCTTAAAGACAGACCTTGCCCGGAAATTAATTTTGAAGGACCCTGAGCAGGCTCGTGATGAACTTAAAGATGTACAGCAAACTGCACGGACTGCCTTAAGTGAAGTGAGGAAGATGGTTTCTTCTATGAGAGGAATTCGACTGAAGGATGAGATATTTCGGGTTAAACAAATGATTAAAGCTGCCCAAATTAATTTTGAATGTAATGGGGAGTTTGTGCTTCAAAATGTTTCGCTGCTAACTGAAAACATTTTAAGTATGTGCTTAAAAGAGGCGGTAAACAATGTGGTGAAACATAGCGAGGCAAAGACTTGTTCTATTTCTATTGCACAAATGTCGAAAGAGACGATAATGACTATTCATGATGATGGTGTTTTCAAGGGTAAAACAGATGAGCTGTCAGAGGGTCATGGCTTAATCGGCATGAAGGAGCGGCTCGAATTTATAAATGGCAGCTTTGAGCTATTGACTGAGAATGGCACCACACTAATCATCACTGTGCCGAATGACGTTAAGCCAACTGATAAGGAGGAAGGCAAATGATCAAAATCGTTATTGCTGAAGACCAACAAATGCTGCTTGGAGCATTTGGTTCCCTGCTTAATTTGGAAGATGATATGGAAGTGGTCGGAAAAGCTTCAAATGGAGAAGAGGCCGTCGCGCTTGTAAAGAAATTTCAACCGGATGTCTGCATTATGGACATCGAAATGCCTGGAAAAACCGGACTAGAAGCCGCAGAGGACATAAAAGGTCTTGGGTGTAAAGTCATTATTTTAACAACCTTTGCGCGAACTGGTTATTTCCAGAGGGCCTTAAAGGCTGGAGTAAGCGGGTATTTGTTAAAGGATAGCCCAAGTGAGGAGCTAGCCAGTTCAATCCGAAATGTGATGGCCGGCCGACGAATTTATGCACCCGAATTAATGGACGATGTCTATGGGGAAGAAAATCCATTGACTGACAGAGAAAAAGAAGTACTTGAGCTCGTAGCCGATGGGAAAAACACCAAAGAAATTGCTGAGACCCTCAGCATCAAAACGGGTACCGTGCGCAATTATATTTCGATTATCTTAGATAAACTGGAAGTCAAAAACAGAATTGAAGCAATCACCCAATCAAAAGAAAAGGGCTGGTTTAAATGAGGTGTATTCCAAGGAATACACCTTTACTTTTTGAGGGGAATTATTCTTACTCAACGGCCGTTTGGTAACTTTCTAAAAAGTTTTTGATGTATTCGAATACCTCAAAAGGACGTTCTTCTGGTACAGCGTGTCCTGTCTCTTTTAAAACAATTAATTCAGAGTTCGCTAAATCCTTATGCAGCTGTTCACCTACTTTAAGTGGCATAGATTTATCATGATCGCCCCAAATTAGCAGACAGGGTGTTTTGATTTGTTGAAGCACATTTCCAGGTAAATCTCCTTCCCGGTCACGGATCATTCTGGTAAGGGCAATAAAAATTTCATCTTGTAAAAAAGGCTGGAGATAGCCGTTAATCATTTCCTCATTAATAATTGAGTGATTATATAGAGCATCCTGAAGATTCTTTCTTACCCCTGTTCTGGCGAAATAGTATTTAACGAAGCGATGAAAATACGGCAAATAACTAGTTAAGATTAAAGGCAGTTTAGAACGTTTTAAATAAGCTGAACTGCAGAGAAGAATGGCTTTGTCTGCAATATCTGGCATCATATGGAGGATATTCAGGACGATTTGCCCCCCCATTGAATGCCCGATAAAGGTCATTTTTTTAAGGCCTAAGGATTTTGTTAGTTTGATGACCGTTTGGGCCAGGTTTTTATAGGAATACACATACTGATTGCATTTCCCGCTTTTACCAAACGGAGGAAGGTCGACGGATAAAACTTGATAATCCTGTTTCAAAAGGGAGATTAAATGCCTAAATGTAAAGGTGGAAGAAAGAAATCCATGTAATAAAACAAACGTTTTTTTGGATGTTTGATGAGGGTAAAATTCATAATAAACATTAATATTATTTACCGGCTGATGGCCAGTGAAAGCTGCCTGCTCCATACATTATTCCTCCTGCTCCACAAAAATAGTTGCCATTAATTTTCCCCCGTAATCAGAAAAAATGCCTATAGTTTGATTAGGGAATATTAGGAATTAATGTACGATTTTTCTAAAAATTAGTACAAAATCCTTACAAAAAAATGATAAGATTAAATCAAAAATATCTTCAGATTTGTTGTCCATTGTGTACATACAAATGTGTTTTTATGGTGCCTGACACCAGCTTTCAAGGGGGGAAGACGGTTGAATATTATTGAGGCGATTGATGTGAATAAAGAGTTTAATGGCCATTCTATTTTGAAGGATGTTTCATTTACGATTAAGGAAGGAACGATTAATGGTCTGCTTGGCCCAAATGGAGCCGGGAAGACGACTCTCATTCGATTGCTTAATGGGGTAATTGATGCCACAAACGGAACGATGAAAGTAATGAATTATGATCCTAAATTTCACGGTGATGATATAAGAGCTCAGACTGGGATTGTAACAGAGAGCGCAGCCTTGTACCATGACATGAGTGCTTGGGACAATCTTGTTTTTTTTGCCAAGATTTATAAGGTCTTTGATCAAAAGCGTATCAGTTATCTGCTAGAACAATTTGAGCTGTATGATAAAAAGGATCATTTGGTAGGTACATTCTCGACAGGTATGAAAAAAAGATTATCCTTGGCAAAAGCACTAATCCATAAGCCTAAATTGTTATTCCTTGATGAACCAACAAATGGATTGGACCCAGAAGGGATTAATGATGTTATTCAATTATTGAAGAAGGTAAATGAAGAGGAGGGCATTACAATTTTGATTTGTTCCCATGTCCTTCATCAATTGGAAACAATTTGTGAAGCCTTTCTGTTTCTAAAAGAAGGTCGTTTGATTGAACAGGGAACAAGAAGAGAATTGGAAGATAAATATTTATCGGAGATTAAACTTTTAGTGGAGACCGGACTTCAGCCTGCAGATCCTAGAGTTTATAGAGGATATTCATATAAAAGAAAGAGTCCCAGTCAACTGGAATTCACTCTTCTATCTAAGGAACAAATTAGCCCGTTGCTAAAGGAAATCCTCACAGAGTCCTGGATATATTCCAGTGAAATCACAAACAGGGGTCTTGAAACACTTTATTTCAAGATTAGAGGTGGGGACCATGAATAAACGAATTATTACGGCCATTGTCCAAAAGGATATCAAGACAACCTTTTCGTCCAAAAAGGTATGGATACCCATGATCATCCTGCCTGTTATCCTCTGTATAGTTTTACCGGCCCTGTTTGCTTATTTTGGGATTCATACAGATCTTATTGGCGAGAATGCCAATGATTTAGAAAAACCGATAAATGATTTTTTAAGAAGCTTTCCTAATGATGATATGCGGAACACCCTCGCAGCCCTTCCAACATTGGGATACAAATCTGTTTATTTCTTTTTAAACTTTATGATGATTCCATTCTTTTTGATGGCAGCCATTATTAATTCGATGGTAACCGCTTCAAATAGCTTTGCTGGAGAAAAGGAAAGAAATACGCTCGAAACATTATTGTTTGCACCGATTACAGTCAAAGAGTTGTTCCTGGGGAAGGTAGTAGCGGCCTTTATTCCATCGCTGCTTATTACCTTTGCAGCCTTTTTAATAAACGCAATTGTGGTGAATGTGATTACTTATCCCTATTTTAAAGAAATATTATTTTTCAATTCCACATGGCTATTATTGATGCTGTGGGTGGTTCCGGCATTAGTTATTTTTAATATTATCCTGAATGTCTTAGTATCTGCCAGAGTAAAATCATTTCAAGAAGCCCAGCAATTTGGTGGAATGATGGTACTTCCGGTTGTTGGTCTAATTATCAGTCAAGCGAGTGGTTTGTTCTTCTTAAGTCCATTATTACTCCTTTTCATTGGGGCAGGATTACTAATTGCCAATGTTTTCTTACTAAAGCTCATCACAAAATATAATCAACGTAATGCACTTTTTCAGAGCCAAATCCATTAAAATATTCAGTGCCAACGTACGCCTGAGGTGGACAGTGTCTTTCTTTGGTACCTGACACCAAAGATGATGACAGCATAAATAATGACTACAAAAAAATTTTTTTAGAAAATTGAAATAAAGTGTTTGAATTTTTAGAAAACTCCTTGTATAATGAAAAAAAGCTCAAGGAGTTGATTTCCATGGAAAAGAAGTTACTTAATTCACCACAACATTCGGATGAGAATCAAGATGCTGTTATTGCTGAGATGTTCCTAAACAATGCCCTGCTTGAATTTAAAAGGGAGAAAATCCGAAAGGAAATCGACCAAACGTTACAAGATGGGGATAAGGAGTTATTCCTAAGATTAACAGAAGAGCTAAAGAAGATTTCTTAATTATTTTACTATCGTAATCAAATATCAATAATACGGCTCTATCCTTAATTGGATAAGGGCTTTTTTCTGTTTTCCGGTATCTGATTATCTTTATAGAATGGGTTTGTTGTGACACCTGCTATTAACTGCTAATATAATTATATTCAAAGTGTCAATTTACTTAAGCTAATAAAAAAACATACTGGGGGATTCCATGGAAACTAAATTCAATTTGTATTTAATCAGACATGGTGAAACATATTTAAATCGTTATAAAAAAATGCAAGGCTGGGCTGATAGTCCACTAACTGAGGAAGGGAAAGCTGTGGCAATCGAAACGGGGAAAAGGTTGGCCGATGTTCAGTTCGACCGCGTATATACGAGTGATTCAGGGAGGACAGTTGAAACAGCTGAATTAATACTTCAACAAAATAATGACAACCATAATTTGGTGATAAATAGAAGAAAAGCCTTTCGAGAAAGTTTTTTTGGAAGCTTTGAGGGAGAATATTCTGAGGTTGCTTTTCGTAAGATTGCCGAAGACAATGCCTGTTCTAGCACTAAGGAATTGTTTCAAAAACATACTCTAGAAGATGTCATGAATTTTATAAAAAAGTCAGACCCCTTCCATCATGCCGAGAATTACTATGAACTATGGGGAAGGATTGAAAAAGGATTAAATGAGATTGTATCAACTAGTCAAAATCTTAATGAGAACATATTACTCGTAACTCATGGCGTTATTATAAGAAATATCATTAGTAAATTTTCTAAAGAATTTGATAAGGGAATTGAAATTAAAAATTCTAGTGTCTCTGTATTAGAATATTCCAGTAACATTTTCCAAGTTATTTCTTTTAATCAATAGACTAGTACATAAAAAGGAGACCGAAATTATGCCTTTTAATTTTTTCTGAAGATTAGCATATTCATTTGTCAAAAATAAAAATCTATTCATTAGAAAATAGTAACCCAAAAAGAATCGTTGATGGAGAGAGTATTTTGAAAGAAAAGATTATCGAGGAATTAAAAAGGATTGAGCAGGAATTTGAGGTGAAAATATGCTTCGCCGTTGAGGCAGGAAGCCGTGCATGGGGCACTTCTTCACCAGATAGTGATTACGATGTCCGGTTTATTTATGTTCATAAAACAGATTGGTATTTATCGATTGATCAAAAACGAGATGTCATTGAGCTGCCGATTAATGACCAACTCGACCTAAATGGATGGGATTTGCGGAAAGCCCTCCAGCTGTTTAAAAAGTCAAATCCCTCCTTAATGGAATGGCTGCATTCAAGCATTGTTTACTTTCAAGCCTTCTCACTAGATGGGAAAATGAGAGAACTAGAGGACCAAATATTTCAACCTAGGGCGTCCCTATTTCATTATTTAAATATGGCAAAAGGGAATTATCGTAATTGTCTTCAAACAGCAGCAATAAATAGTAAGCGCTATCTAAACGTAATTCGACCCATCTTAGCTTGCATGTGGATAGAAAGGCATAACCGCTTCCCACCCAATGAGGTTCAACCATTAATAGAGGCATTGATTATGGAGGGAGAAGTAAAGCGAGAACTTCTTACCCTTATTGAAAGAAAAGTAAACCGGGATGATCATGTGTTTGACGTTGATTTCCCTATTATTCATGACTTTATTGAAAAAGAGATCAATCATCTAGAGGAATATGCAAATAGCTTAAGAGGACCATCCAGGGACTTTACTGCGACTTTAAATGAGCTGTTTAGACAAGTGCTTGAGGAAGTATGGTCTCAATCATAGAAATATTTTAGAAGTCCGCCAAATGGCGGGCTTCTATTAATAAGGTTTTCTTAAGGGAAGCTATAGACTAGTTAAATAAAGTTTATGTTCCCCCAATATTATAACTCTATTAGAATAATTTTGATATCTTGCTATAATCAGAAATATGTTAAAATTATTTAAATATAAAAAAATTAGAGGGGAATGTCTATGAATTTCATTGGTTCGGAAAAGCTCCAAAAAATGACAGCTAGTATTTTTCAAGAAGTAGCTGATCGAAAAATGGAGGCAAATAAAAAAGGAAAAGACGTGATCGACCTTAGTGTTGGCAGTCCGGATTTTTCGCCGCCATCCTTTGTAGTCGATGCCTTAGTTGAATCGGCTAAAGATACAAGTAAATATGGTTATACGTTGAAGGGGATTGCCGAATTTAATGAGGCCGTTGGTTATTTTTATAAGCAACGGTATGAAGTTGATTTAGATCCTGCGAAAGAGGTGCTGCAGTTGATGGGGTCACAAGACGGTTTGGCCCATTTAGCTACCGCCATTATTAACCCTGGTGACTTTTGTTTAGTACCGGATCCAGGTTATCCAATATATGAGGCAAGTGTCCATATCGCCGGAGGAGTTATTTATCCAATGCCGTTGCTGGCTGAGAATAAGTTTTTACCAAACTTAAAAGATATACCTTTAGAAGTTTTAGAGAAAACTAGAATGATGATTATAAGTTATCCGGGGAATCCGGTAACAGCACTTGCGGATAGGGGATTTTTTGAAGAGGTTGTAGTCTTTGCAAGAACACATAACATTTTGGTGGTTCATGACTTTGCCTATTCAGAATTGATTTTTGATGGGAATCCACAGATTAGTTTTATGTCGGTTCCCGGAGCAAAGGAAGTTGGAATAGAATTTAACTCTCTCTCGAAAACCTTTAACATGGCGGGATGCCGGATTGGATATGTGGTTGGAAATGAACAAGCAATCCATTTATTAGCAACATTTAAATCAAATATCGATTACGGAGTTTTTTATCCGATCCAACATGCAGCTGTAAAAGCATTAACGTCTGATTTCTCCTATCTACGAGAACAGGTAAAGGAATATGAACTTCGCAGAGATGCTTTAATTTCCGGGCTTGGAAAAAGCGGCTGGCAGATCGCAAAGTCTCCCGCAACCATGTTTGTCTGGGCAAAGATTCCGTCGGGATGGACATCCCGCCAATTTGCCTTTGAATTAATTGACCGTGCCGGTGTGGCTGTCATACCGGGTGATGCTTTCGGTGCACTAGGGGAGGGCTATGTTCGCATTGCACTTGTTCAGCCGCCAGATCGGTTATCCCAGGCGGCTGAACGGATAGAGAAATTTTTAGTGGATCGTTTAATTAAGAAATAAGATAGAATAAACTTCTATTAACCACAATCTAAACATATATCTTAAAAAAAGACCTTCAGCCATTGAAGGTCTTTTACTTTGAAAATGAAAGAGGGACACAACCATGCCAAGTGAATTACAACATGTAGAATTAGATATCCCGATTGAAGTAATATGGGACTTTATTCGAGATGAAAATAATTGGGCTCCGCTTGTTCCCGGTTACATTCAACATCAAAAAATAAATGACCGGCAAATTAGCTGGGAGTTTAAAAGTGATCTCGGGATTATGAAAAAAAAGGTCACTTTGTTAATTGATATTAAGGAGTGGGATGAACCTAGCAAGGTGAGCTTTGAACTAAGGCGGAAAAACGAGAAGTATCTTGGGGAGGGATACTTTGAAGCAAAAGCCTTAAACAGGCAAAAAACCCGGCTGACAGGGTTTCTTGATATAAATGCAACAGGACCAATGGGAACGCTGGCAAATACCCTTTTTAATAAGGCAGTTAATCTCTCGGATGAAGAAGTAGCTTCAGCGATTTCTTCTAAACTTGAAGAATTTAGTAATAAGTAGATCCTAAGCTGTAATACCTCTAATAGGGGTTGCAGCTTTTTTTATTAAAGTAGGTTTCATTTACGTTTATGAGGGTAAATATTTAACAGTTAATGCACCTCTTTTAAAAATTAAGATAATCTTAAGCCTCCGGTGGTAAAGTTAGTCCAAAATCACTTAGTTAAAAGTGGGAGGATTAACAATGCTAACAAAAATACCCAAAAAGGGCCTAAACGCTGTCCTTATTGTCTCAATACTCGGTCTTGGAACGGGTTATAATCTGCCAACCGCCTATGCGGAAGAGACTGTAACTCAAGTAAGCCAAACTACCAACACACTCGCAAAATTAGAGATCGAAGGCGTTAAGTTGGATAAAAATTTTTCAGCAGAGATCAATCAATATTCAGCTACAGTAGAAAATGAAACGGACTCGATTCATATTCTAGTAGAAGGCAGTAATACTAATTCGATAATCAGCATTAATGACAAAACGATCACAAGTGGAACTGCAGAAGAATATGCACTACAAACCGGACAAAATATCTTTCTCATCACCGTTAAGGATAGCAGCACCAATCTAATTAACACCTATACTCTAATTGTAACCAGAGAGCAAAATAGCAATAGTCAACTTCAAAATATTAAACTATCAACAGGGAAACTTTCTCCTGCATTTTCTTCGACCGTGACAGAATATAATGTTCAACTGTCTAATGCTTCACAAACGATTACGGTGCTGCCAACAGCTGTAGAAAAAACGGCAGTAGTCGAGGTTAATGGTGCCGAAGTGACAGAGAAAGGTGTACCAGTTAATATTCCTGTGGGGAAATCTGTTATTCTTATTGTGGTAACAGCTGAAAATGGATCAAAATTAAGATATACTATCCATGTGGAACGCCAAGATACTTCGTCAGGCAATGGTACCAATTCAGCACAAACTGGAAGCGGCGGTTCTACAGAAATTGGAAACAATGGATCAGCACCAAGTGCAAATAATGGGTCTGGATCAAATGGAAACAATGGTTCAGTACAAATTGGGAGCAGCGGTTCAGTGAAGAGCGGAAGCGGGCTCGGCATACAGACTGGCAATTCTTTTTCAGGACAAGGTAACACGACAAACCAAAGTGCATCTTCCCAGCAGGGGGCATCAGCAGTCGTTGAAAAGATCAGTAATGCTATACTTTCAAAGCTAACGGTTTCTGCGGGAACCTGGGACAGTTCATTTACTTCAAGCGAGTATACCTATCATATAGCCGTTTCAAGTGAGACCAAGACCGTTACCATTAATCCGACGGCAAGTGACAGCAGTTCTGAAATTACCATTGAAGGTGGAACTAGCAAAACGATCCAGTTGGACGACGACAATAAAACAGTAATTTCTATCAGGGTAACCTATGATGATACGGATCGGAAAACTTATGTACTAGTTATTGATAGAGCAGAGAGTTAATGGGAAACCTATTTAATAAAAAATAAACCTGAAAAATAACCAGTCAGGGTTATTTTTTTAGAAAAAATAGAAAAGTGAGATAAAAAGTTGAACATGATTCGAAAAAATATGTTATATTTATATATAAAAAATTTAGTGAATCTTTTGAATTAATGGGAAGGTGATAGAATGACAACAGAATTGAAAGTAAATGACAGCAGTCTTCCATTGCGTCGTGATGTGAAATTACTGGGGAAAATGCTTGGTGATATTCTTGTCGATCATGGCGGGCCCGAGCTTCTTGATAAAGTTGAAAAAATAAGACTTATGTGCAAAACACTTCGGGAGCATTTCGACGAAGGAATTTACGAGGAATTAAAGGCGGAAATTGCAAGCCTTGATTCACCAATACGTAAACAAGTCATTCGTGCATTTTCAATGTATTTCCATTTGATAAATGCCGCGGAGCAAAATCACCGCATTCGAAGACGGAGACAATACCAGCTTGAAGAAGGAAATATCGTTCAGCCTGCTTCTATTGAGAGTGCCGTTCTAAAGTTTAAAGAACATGGTATAAGTGAAGATATTATCCAGAAAGTCTTACACACATTGTCGTTAGAACTCGTTATAACTGCTCATCCAACAGAGGCTACCAAACGCTCTATTCTTGAGATACAGCAGCGTATTGCGGTTATTTTGAAAAATCTCGATCATCCTCTTTTAACGACTAGGGAACAGAAAAAGCTCGAGGACAATCTATTCAATGAGGTAGCAATCCTTTGGCAGACAGATGAATTACGTGATCACAAGCCGACAGTGTTGGATGAAGTGCGTAATGGACTCTATTATTTTGACCAAACCTTATTTGACGTTCTTCCTGAAATTCATCAGGAAGTAGCAGAGTGCCTTGAAAGATATTATCCAAACACTACGTGGAATGTCCCTAATTTCCTTCGTTTTGGATCATGGATTGGCGGAGATCGTGATGGCAATCCGAACGTAACAAGTGATGTTACTTGGGAGACACTCCAAAGACAGCGGAGAGTTGTATTAAAGAAATATAAAAATGTCTTAATCGACATCATGAAACGATACAGCCATTCTACAACAAGGGTGAACGTCAATCAGGAAATTCTTACATTCCTTGAGGAAAAAGAAGATTTATACTTAACCGATGACAAAAAGTGGCCAAATCATACAGAGGTTTACCGTCGTGTTGTTGCGGTGATTATTGAACGCGTTAAACAGGTAGGTAAATCCGAGATTGGATACAAAACAGCAGATGAATTACTGGCTGATTTAAAAATGATTAATAGGAGTTTAAAAAAGCATCATCCTAGTGATCATGAGTTAAGGACCATTCAAAAGTTAATTAGACAAGTACAGTTATTCGGCTTCCACTTGGCGACACTGGATATCAGGAACCATAGTGGAGAGCATGAGGCTGCAATCACAGAAATCCTGCGAAAAGTGAGATTGACTGATAATTATGCAGAACTTCCTGAACAGGAAAAATTACAGCTATTAGAAAATATCCTAATGGATCCACGTCCACTTTTATTATTGAATGAGGACTATTCAGCAGAAACACAAGAAATGATCAAAGTTTTCCAAATGATAAAATCTGCACATGAGGAGTTTGGCAAAAGTGCAATTTCCGTCTATCTTGTGAGTATGACAAGATCGGCAAGCGACTTATTAGAAGTACTTGTTTTGGCAAAAGAAGCAGGGCTCTATCGTCTTCATGCGGATGGTACACTTGAAAGCCACTTAAATGTTGCACCGCTTTTAGAAACCATTGATGACTTAACAGCTGGTCCGAAAATTATGGAAACCCTTTTTGAAATGCCTATCTACCGGAAGCATCTTCAAATCTTAGGGGATCAACAGGAAATCATGCTTGGTTATTCTGATGGAAGTAAGGATGGAGGAACCTTAACGGCCAACTGGAAACTGTATAATGCCCAAATCGAAATTCATGAGTTGGCGAAAAGGTATCAAATTGGTCCTAAGTTTTTCCATGGCCGTGGCGGTTCATTAGGACGCGGCGGCGGTACCTTAAATAAGAGCATCCTTTCACAACCGGCGGAAACTACTGGTGATGGTGTTAAAATTACCGAGCAAGGCGAGGTTTTATCTTCAAGGTACTTGCTTGAAGATATAGCTTATCGCAGCTTGGAGCAGGCAACGTCAACTCTTCTTCTTTCAGTAGCCCTTTCCTCTCAAACAGAGCAGGGAACATTACGTGAAAGTGCTTGGGAAGAGGCCATTGAGGAAATTTCTGGTTATGCGTTATCTAAATATCAATCACTTGTCTTTGATGACCCTGATTTTCTTACTTACTTTAATCAAGGCACACCGTTAAAAGAAATCGGAGACTTAAACATTGGCTCAAGACCAATGAGCCGTAAAAATAGAGGGCGGTTTGAAGATTTAAGGGCAATCCCTTGGGTTTTTGCCTGGACACAAAGCCGTCAGTTAATTCCTGCTTGGTATGCTGCTGGTACAGGTTTAGACAGCTTCGTATCGCAAAGCGGTGAAAATCTGCAGTTATTACAGCAAATGTATGCAAAATGGCCATTCTTCCAATCAACCATTGATAATTTAAACATGGCATTAATGAAGGCGGACATAACAACTGCCAAAGAATATTTAACACTTGTTGAAGACAAAACCATTGCCGAAAGAATATTTACGAATATCCTTGAGGAATATGAGAAAACAAAGGTGATTCTCCTCAAAATAACTGGAGATAGTGAATTACTAGACCATACGCCGAACATTAAAGAATCAGTATACAGACGGAATCCTTATGTTGATCCGTTGAACTTTTTACAAGTAGAACTGATTAAAGAGCTGCGAAAGCAGGAAGAGCCAAATGAAGATATATTAACTGAAGTTCTCCTTACTATTAGCGGAATTTCCGCAGGACTTCGTAATACGGGCTGATTAAAATGAAAAAGGCCATAAACTCCTTGTTTTAGGAGTTTATGGCCTTTTTATTGTTGAAGCAATTTTTGAACATTTGGTGAATTTTTGTAAAATGAATGGCTATTCATTCATTTATACGCGAATTTCGACAAACTTCGAGATTTTTACGTGATATATTTTAGCCATAAGAAATTAATCGAGTGAATTTAAGACTATTAACCTGTGGTAAGTTTGTTTTGGGTTTGTAGAGAATCGACAAAAATTTGAGGTGTTTATAAATGGCTGTGGAAGAAAAAGTTGTTCAAGAAAAGCAAATTATTGCTGAAGCAATTAATTTGTTAGCTAATAACGCTGAAAAAGCTCTGGCAGAATTTCGATGTTATACTCAGGAAATGATCGATAAGATAGTGAAGGAGATGGCCTTAGCTGCACTTGAAAATCATAAACAACTCGCAAAGCTGGCGGTAACAGAAACTAGACGTGGTATTTATGAAGACAAGGTTTTTAAAAATATGTTTGCAACAGAGTTTATCTACAATAACATCCGGGATATGAAAACAGTAGGAGTGATTAGTGAGGATGAAAATGAAGGGATGGTTGAGATCGCAGAGCCAGTAGGAGTTATTGCTGGGGTCATCCCGATAACAAATCCAACGTCTACGGTTATCTTTAAATCTTTAATTTCACTGAAAACGCGGAATCCAATTATTTTTGCCTTTCCGCAATATGGTCAGAAGTGCTGTACCCAAACTGCAAAAATACTTAAGGCAGCAGCGATGAGAGCAGGAGCTCCGGAGAATTGCATTCAGTGGATTGAAGAGCCTTCGCATGAAGCCTTCCAAACCTTAATGAGACATCCAAAGATTTCACTTATCCTAGCAACAGGCGGACCCAACTTGGTAAAGGCGGCCTATAGATCCGGGAAGCCAGCACTTGGTGTTGGGGCCGGTAATGTACCTTGTTATATAGAAAAAACAGCCAATATCAAACGTGCCGTCAACGATGTCATTCTTTCTAAAACATTCGATAACGGTATGATTTGTGCTTCTGAACAATCTTTGATAATTGATCAAGAGATTTTTAATGATGTAAAACAAGAATTAATTTCAAATAATTGCTACTTTCTAAGTGTAGACGAACGAAAAATGGTAGAAAAGGCAGTCATTTTTGAAAAAACAGGTTCAATTAATAATTTAATAGTGGGGCTTCCGGCAGCTATGATTGCCAAGCTTGCTGGAATAAAGGTACCTGTGAATACCAAAATTTTAATTGCAGAATTAGAAGGTGTGGGGCCGAATGAGCCACTATCCTGTGAAAAATTAAGCCCGATTCTAGCGTGCTATAAGGTGACTAGCTTTGCTGAAGGCTTAAGGATTGCTGAGGAAACATTAGAATACGGCGGGTTAGGACACTCCGCTGCGATTCATACTTCAAACCAAGAATTAGTAGATATTTTTTCACTGCGTTTAAAGGCGGGCCGAATTATGGTTAATACACCATCCACTCATGGGGCCATTGGAGATATTTATAATACATCACTACCGTCCTTAACAATTGGTTGCGGAACATATGGAGGGAATTCGGTGTCACAGAATGTTGGGGCCCAAAACCTGATAAATATTAAAAAGGTTGCAAAAAGAAGGACGTTTACGCAATGGTTTAAAGTACCATCACAGGTTTTCTTTGAGAAAAATTCGGTCCAAACTTTAGCGTCCATTCCTGGCATTACTAAAGCCTTTATCGTTACAAGCGGAAGTCCGGTGAAAAACGGATATGTCGATAAGGTTCTCTATTATTTAAAGAAGAATCAAATCAGTCTTCAATTTGAAATCTATTCAAATATTGAGCAGGAGCCATCTGTTGAAACGGTTATGGATGGAGCAGAAAGAGTGCGCAAGTTCCAGCCTGATTGCATTATTGCACTAGGCGGAGGTTCGGTCATGGATGCCGCAAAAGCGATGTGGCTTTTCTACGAACATCCTGATACAGATTTCCGAAGTTTAACACAAAAATTCTTTGATCCAACAAAACGTGTTGTTAAATTCCCAGTACTGCGGACTAAAGCTAAATTTGTTGCCATACCAACTACTTCCGGTACTGGATCAGAGGTTACTGCCTTTTCAGTAATAACAGATAAAAAAGCCAATATCAAGTACCCTCTTGCCGATTTTCAACTAACACCTGATGTGGCAATTGTGGATCCGCAGTTTGTCATGACTGTTCCTAATCATGTAACAGCTGATACGGGAATGGATGTTCTAACACATGCCATTGAGTCTTATGTGTCGGTTTTAGCAAATGATTTTACAGATGGACTTGCCCTTAAAGCGATTCAGCTGGTATTTCAATATTTACCTAGAGCATATCGAGATGGCGGTGATGAAATAGCCCGTGAGAAAATGCACAATGCCTCTACAATTGCAGGAATGGCATTTGCTAACTCATTTTTAGGTATTAACCATAGCCTTTCCCATGTGTTAGGAGCCGAGTTTAATATTTCACACGGTCGAACTAACGCAATCCTGCTGCCACATGTAATCCGCTATAATGCAGCAAAACCAAATAAATTCATGACTTATCCTAAATATGAACATTTTATTGCTGATGAACGTTATGCAGAAATTGCGAGAATGCTTGGTCTACCTGCAAGTACCACGGAGGAAGGAATAGAAAGTTTAATAAAAGCAGTGGTTGACCTAGCAAAGGAGCTGGATATATCAATGAGTGTTCAAGCAAATGGTGTGAATAAGGAAGAATTTGAAAGTAAGTTAGCGGAACTAGCTGAACGTGCCTTTGATGACCAAGATACAATTGCAAATCCAAAACAGCCATTTATCAGTGAACTAGCTGAAATTTATCAACAGGCCTTCAAAGGGATTTAGATTTTGGGCTTAACTAAAATTCAGTCCAATCATCTTTAAGACTGAATTTATAAGGATTAGTTTCTCTATTAACTTTTAACACAAAAACAAACCTCCTAGTCTAAAACAGGAGCTGTCGAAATTGGATAAACCTCCTGAAAGGATGAGTAGAAAATGGCGGATAAAAAGGAAAATAAAATAGAATTAAACATGGAACCAGAAAAAACTGAAACACAGGAGACTGAACTTAAGGAAGAACCAAAGGTAGGGGACATTGGTAAAGAAAGCGAGGAACAGCTTTCAAGCTTAAACTTGTTATGGAGCATTGCATTTCGTGAATTAGACGAATGGGCGGAACGGGCCGATGATCGAGATGCTGTTTTCTTAAAAGCAGCAAGACAATTTGCTGAAGGAGTTCAGCGTAATCAAGGAAATCTTATTGAACTCGGTACCCAATTTTATCAAGAATTCTCCTCATGGGAAAAAACAGCTAGAGAAGAATTTTTAATGTCTACCACCAGCCTGCAGCATTTCTTTCCGTTCAAGTCTTATGAAGATATTAATAAACAAATAGATCAAGTCCAAGAAAAGACTTTAAATATTTTAGCAGCCCCATGTCAAAGGATTGTCAGCACTCTGTCAGTGGATAAATACGTTGAGATCATTGAGCAATATATTACGCTAAGAAAGAGAGGCAGAGAGCAATATATTAAAACTGTCAAACAGGCAGGAAACTTAATTTATGAAAATCAAAAAGGGTTTGTCCATCTTTTCGCAAAACAGATTAAATCATTCATGTTTCCGCTGAATAAGTATCTAGAAAAATCAGAAGAGCTTACCAAATCATAAACAGAGGAGTGACAACGATGACAAATGATAAAACATACCAACCATTTGAAGGAATCAAACGAAATTGCGATATGTGGGAAAGGCAAATGAATGGGTTGTTATACATGATGAGTGATAACAATGAATTCGTTAAACTTTTAAAGGTTGGAACAGATAGCCATGCACGTTATTTGGAACTGCTTAGAAAAAGACAAGAGCTAGTGGCGGGTGTAATGAATATACCAACCAAAAAAGATGTGGCAAAAGTGGCTAGGTTATCAATCCAAGCCGAGGAAAAAATCGATGTTCTCGAGGAACAAATTTGGAACCTTCAAGATAGTCTTGTTGAGGTAAATAAAGGAAACATTGAGATGTTTCAAGAAATAATAAGCATCGTTAAACAAATCAAGGATGATGTTAAGAAAGTAGAAATAAATCATGCTAACGAACTATCGGCTGTTCAGTTGGAATTAAAAGAATTAAAGCAAGAACTCAGTCAATTAAAAGATATCAAAAGCGAACTTAAGAATATGAGGAACTTATTAAAGGACGAGAAACATAAAGACAAAGACCTAGTGCTTGCTGCTGCTGGCACAACTGAATCCTATTAAAAGGAGATAATGATGATGAGCGCAACAGCATCACTAAAAAACTTTATTCCTATAATAGATTTAGAGAAGGAAAAAGTAAGGTGGAACCAAATAAATAAAGTATTAATAGAACCTAAACCAGACATTGTACCAACAAAGAGGGAGATTATTTGGAAAAAAAATAAATCCACTTTATATTTTCACCCTGCAAAGGAGAAAAAATATCAGATTCCATTGTTTTTAGTCTATTCACTACTGAATAAATCATATATTTTAGACATCGGGGAAGGGAGCAGTGTTGTAGGCGGTCTTACAGAACGTGGATATGATGTTTACTTCCTCGATTGGGGTTCTCCAGGCTATGAGGACAGTGATATTACTTTGGATAATTATATAATTGATTATCTAGAAAATGGAGTAAAACGGGCTTTACGCCATTCGGGTGCAAATGAAATTTCAATGGTCGGTTACTGCTTAGGTGGAACGATTTCGGCGATTTTTACATCGATCACAAACTTACCAATAAAGAATCTCGTTCTGGCAACTGTTCCAATTGATTTTAGCATTGGAATTGTCCCTGATAAATGGTTAAAAGGACTTCAAAATGGTCTCATTAACTTCGATCGGTTTTCGGACGTATATGGTGCGATTCCATCTGAATATTTATATCTTATGTTTAGGGGGCTGTCACCGGTATACGTAAGTCCATGGGTCAATCTAATCACTCGTGCACACGACGAGGAGTATGTTGAAAAGTGGCGGCGAATGGATAAATGGACAAAAGATACCGCCTCTTTTTCAGGAGCGGCTTTTAAACAGATGTTCAATGATTTATATAAGGATAACAAGCTATTGAAAGGTGAGCTTAAGATCGGAGGCAGAAAAGTAGATTTAAAAAATATTACCTGTTCTGTATTTGTGTTTTCGACTTCAAGAGACACTCTAGTTTTGGAAAAACAAAGCCTCCCGATTATGGACATGATATCAAGTGAAGATAAAACCTATGAGGTATTCGAAGGAGGCCATGTTTCTCTTGCATTAACAGGCAAGTTTGCTGTGTTTGCCGACAAATGGCTGAAAACTCGTTCAAATAAACTTGAGGATGTGAAGGTATAGGTACTGGGAATGTAATACTATTAACGGGTAAATAGGTGGGGCCTATTATCCAGTTAATATGATTTACACAGCATTTGTTTGCTGGTTGAGGAAACACCGCAGCAGTTGGTTAAACCGGTCTTTTGCCTCAAGCTTGGCAAGATGACCGGTATTCCTCATAATTATAAATTTTGAATCTGGAATCAGCTTGTGCATAGAGGCTTGAATCCAAACCGGTAAAACAGAGTCATATTGTCCCCCGATAATCAGGGTTGGAACTTTGATTTCTGGTAATAAAGATCGATTATTTACTTCAAGGCACATTTTTAAGGATTCGAGGAAGATAAAATATTTTGGGCGGAAATAATCGCTAAATGTATCTACTGTATTTTTATTCCAAGAGTAAAGAGCCATATGGGCTAGGAATTCTGTCTGTTTTCCCGATGCTGTTACAGCCTCAAATTTTTTTCTCCGATTGTTATATAAGATTCTCTTTAATTTTTTCGGAAAATAGTGAAAAGTGCTAACTAGCATGAGTGATTGGCAGAGGTCCGGGGCTTGTCGGTAGATTTCTTGTGCAACCGCACCACCCATTGAAAGCCCAAGAATGTGTGCGTTTACAATACCCAATTCTTTTAATAAACCTATTATGTCTGAGGCAAAGTTGGGAATAGAAATACCGTCTGTTCTTGTACAATCCCCGTGGCCGCGTAAATCCGGAATAATCAACTCAAATTGATCTGCTAATTCAAACTGGTTACTCCATCCTTCTTTGACTTCCCCTAAACCATGAATGAGGACTAGTGGTTCCCCTTTACCCAAATGCAAGTAGGGTACACCTAACTTGCTAAACATAGCTGTTTCCATTTTACACCACCTTTTCCGATTTTTAATAAGTTTATAGCCAACGTCAGTAAATTGTAAACACCTAAATAGTAATTTAATTTATATTTATATTTATATTTATATTTATTTTAAATATTGCAAAATATAACCCATAGGTGTAAAATACATATAGGTGAGGTGATGAGGATATATGGTGAACCAAGATAACCAATCAGTCAATCCATCCAAAAATTTTGTACTGCCATTTATTTTATTGCTTCTTAGTAAAGTATCCCTTCATGGCTATGAACTTAGCCAAAAGCTAGAAGCATTCGGTTTTAAGACTCTTGATCAAGGGAACTTATACAGGATGCTAAGGCAGCTTGAAAAGGATGAACTAGTTTCATCTGTATGGGATACAACAGGCAACGGGCCGGCAAAAAGAAGATATTCAATCACAAAAGCTGGGATTACATACTTAAAAGGATATGCTAACCAACTCGAGACGTATCAATCCATCCTAGATCAATTCTTCAAGATGTATTCTAGTTTACTTGAGCTCTATATTCCTTCATTTCAGAAGAAGGATCCAATAGAGAAAGTTAATAGCACTAGCACTAAGAGGAGGAAGAAAGATGATACAGAAGAAAAATGAAACGGTTCCTGCTGAAGAACTAGTTGAATCGATACCTGTAGGTTCATTTGTTACAACTTTTTGGGATCAGTTTGAACAATCCAGTGAGCGTGCAAGACAGCTAAGAGAAAATCAAGAAGATGCTTATTTTAATGCTGTAAGAGAGGTTATTAAATTCAATAAGCAATACCGTAAGTCCATTGCATCATTATATGAGCAAGCGAGAACGACAAATAAAGAAGTGGTTTCTGGAGTGGTGCAACAAATTAATGCCATCGTAGATAAAGATGCCGTTGCTTCAGAAGACCGTGAAGAGCTTGAAAACCAGTTTAATGAAGTTTCTGGGCAGTTGGAAAAATTAGCGTTAACACCAGTTCGATCCTTTTTCCATATTATCGATCAATTAGAAGATAGCTTTGAAAAGAATGCAGAATCTGGTATTGCTTATAACCGTGAAAGCCGAAACGCATGGCTTGAAGTACGTAAGGAATATGCTAAGAAAGCTCGCAATACACATTTAGATTTTGTAGAGCGTAGTAAAAATAGCTTCAAAGAGCTTGTTAAAACTCGTTAATGATTTGGTTGTTTTCATATAATCCTTAATCAAAGCTAAACCACATTCTCTTCTGATTTAATTGGAGAATGTGGTTTTTTTTCGTCGGTTTTCCCCCACTTGATATTTGACCAATATGTTAAACTAGGACCAAAAATTTTTCTTTCGAAATATAAATGTCATATATTTATAACTTATTTGAGGGAATTAGATGATATACTTCTAATTGAGATAAAAAAGGATGATATTGGGAAATGTTTGTGAAAATAAACTTACATAATGTTTAATAAGAAGAAAAAACCAAGATACATAGAATCTTGTCAAATGTACGGAAAGTGCAAATACATTTTAACTAGTCTTCAATGCGCCAATTCTGTTACTCTAGGTGATTTGAAAAATGATGAAGGCGGGAAAATAAAATGAAAAAGAGACTTACAGTGCTAAGTACAATAATCATATTAGTGATTAACAGTATATCTTCCCTTCCAGTCGTACAAGCAGAGGAAACAAGCCTTAAAGGTGTCCAGGAGAAGCGTGCAGGGATCCAGTCTGAGATAACAAACACTGACCAGGAAATTTCTCAAGTCCAAGATGAATTGGCTAAGTTAACAGAGCAAATAAAAAGAGTTGACCAAGCAATTATTGATAATAACAACATGATTGCACAAACGGAAGTAAAAGTGCAGGCTTCCGAAAAGGAAGTATTCGGACTAGAACAAGAAATAACTGTTATTAAGGATAGAATCGATAAGCGCAACCAAATACTTAAAAAACGTGCCTTAACCTTACAAGAAAGTGGCGGAAAGGTCAAATATATCGATGTAATTTTGGGCTCCTCGAGTTTTGAAGACTTTGTGGGGCGTCTTCATGCTGTGGCTGCCATGGTGCAAGCAGATCAAGACCTTGTTAAACAGTATGAAGAGGACCAGGGAGCTGTAGTAGTAAAACAAGCTTCTGTAGAAAAAAAGCTAAGAGATTTAAAAACAATGAAAATAGAGCTTGAAGGGATGCAGGCACAAATTTTAGAACAAAAAGAAGAGAATGATATCTTAAAGGAAGAATTGAAACAGCAAGAGCAAGAAAAACTCTCTCAAAAGTTGGAGTTACAACAGCAAGATCAGTCGCTTGCTTTGAAAGAGGCGGGGCTTGAGGGTGTGGAACAAAATTCTATTACGACGAGTTCAACACTTATACATACAATAATTCCTACCGCTTCTAATGAAACGATAAATACTGTCATTCATGCTGGCGAAAAGTATATTGGAAATTCAGTCTATGTATTCGGCGGGGGGGAAAATGCCAATGATGTTGCACAAGGAAGATTTGATTGTTCTGGGTTTGTTGCATGGGCATTTTCACAAGCAGGTATAAAAGTCGGAGCCCATACGGATATATTGAAAAACTTAGGCAAAAGGGTTCCGTATGGTGAAGCACAGCCTGGTGATCTTGTTTTCTTTGATACTTATAAAATTGACGGCCATGTCGGAATTTATCTGGGTAACGGGAAGTTTATAGGTTCACAAAGCAGAACAGGAATTGCGATTGCTGATATGACACATGGTTATTATCTGAACAAATTTAACGGACGAGTAATGCGAATTATTAATAACTAGTAAAATAAAAGTGGAAGTAGCGGTTAAAGCCATTCGAATGGGTATTATCTTTTAAACTAACGTAAGGTGCTGATGTGGCAGAAACAAGGCCACATTTTATTTTTTGCACACTGTTTATCAATATATGAAAATATTAGAGTTGCTTATAGTTCCAGTTAATTAGTAAAATAAAAAGTATGCTTGTCATAATTTATCATTTATCAACAAGTTAGGAGCGTTTTACAACATGGATTTACTTATATTAATCAAAGCCATTATTTTAGGCTTGGTGGAAGGATTAACAGAATTTGCCCCCGTTTCATCAACAGGCCACATGATTATCGTTGATGATATGTGGTTAAAGTCTGAAACCTTTTTAACTGCACATGGAGCTAATACCTTTAAAGTAGTGATCCAGCTTGGATCAATATTGGCAGTGGTTGTTACCTTTAAAGATCGTTTTATTGACCTATTAGGACTGGGCAAATTTACAAAACAACCAGCGCAAAAACAAAGTCGCCTTAAGCTAACCCAAGTTATTGTAGGCCTAATACCAGCAGGTGTATTAGGGGTACTGTTTAATGATTATATTGATGATCATTTATTCTCTACGGGGACAGTTTTAGTTGGATTAGTGATTGGTGCCATCCTTATGATACTTGCTGATGCATTTGGTTCTAAAAATCCAAGAACACAAACGGTTGACCAGGTTTCCTATAAACAAGCTTTTATGGTTGGACTTTTTCAATGCTTCTCGCTTTGGCCGGGTTTTTCTCGCTCTGGCTCAACTATTTCAGGCGGAGTTTTAATGGGAATGAGTCATCGTGCAGCGGCTGACTTTACCTTTATCATGGCCGTACCAATAATGGCTGGCGCTAGTTTCCTTTCCTTATTAAAAAACTGGGAATATATGACGGTCGAGGCGTTGCCGGTCTTTATTGCAGGATTCATTAGTGCTTTTATCTTTGCATTAATCTCGATTCGGTTTTTCTTAAAGCTTATTAATAAAATTAAGCTTCTGCCTTTTGCCATTTATCGAATCGTATTAGCTTTAATTATCTACTTGTTATTCTTATCATAAATGATTGAGCAGCTCTCTTTAGGGAGCTGCTCTTTTAGTCTTAGAGAAAATCAGGAAAGTCACAAATCAGCCCTTCAACATGATAATGCCTTAAAAAGTCGACTTCGTTTCTATTCTTAACGGTCCATATAAAAGTTTTAAAGCCATGTTGATGGATTCTGCTGATAAGCCGTTTGCTTACCATTGTAATTTTGGGGTTGACAAAGGAAGCATAGCTTGAAAAAGAAACCAATTCTTGATCAGATATTCCTTTACCGGTGATTTTTTTTACTAAGACTCCTATTTGGATGGAAGGTACTAGTTGATGAAATTTTTTTAGTGAATACTGATCAAAGGATTGAACAATCACTTGAGGTCCTTCTAAGCTTGTAAGTCCTCTCTTTAACAGTTCATTCGCAATTTTTTCTTCAATTCCAGGGTAAAGGGAAGGATTCTTTATCTCAAGCAATATTCCGACTTTACCGCCAAACGCATCTAGAAATTCACCAAAAGAAGGAATCTTTTCACTACTAAACCGAGAGTCAAACCAGCTGCCTGCATCCAATGCTTTAATTTCTTTTAAGGTAAGATCCTTTACTTTTCCTTTCCCATTCGTTGTACGATTAACGGTTGAATCATGGATGACCACCAGTTCCCCATCTTTTGTCATCTGGACATCCATCTCAAGAAAATCTACACCAAGGTGAAGCGCTCTATGAAAAGAAGCAAAGGTATTTTCGGGGCAGTATCCGGCAGCTCCTCTATGGCCGATTTTTATGGGGGAACGGGATTCGGAAGCGCTTTTGATTTTCATACCTTTTCGGCTTAATGATAAATAGATCCATCTCCAAACAGCTTTAGTAAATTTCAACAAGATTCCCCCCATCGCCCTTTTGTGAACATGGTAAGAAAAACATAGCAAATTGTCAACTAAGTACCTGCACGCTTGGCAGCTGTAAAGTTATTGGACAAATATAGATAATGGAAATAAGTCTATGTACAAAGAATGGGCTTATTCTTTTTTTATAAATAAGCCTAATCTGGATATGTGTCTATCGCACATCTATAACTAGGTGAATAGGATATATGGAAATCGAAAAGGAGGTAATGTAAATGTCTGGTGCAGTAGGTGGCTATGGCGGCGGATTTGCCCTGCTAGTCGTATTATTCATTTTACTAATTATTATTGGAGCTTCTTGGTGTCGCGGAATCTATTAATATAAAAGGGAGGAAATAAAATGTTTGGATATGGTGGATTTGGAGGCTACGGCTATGGTGGCTGTGGCTACGGTGGATATGGATTTGGCGGCGGATTTGCATTAATCGTCGTTTTATTTATCTTATTGATTATTGTAGGTGCTGCTTGCTTTAGATGGTAGTTAAAACTTAAAGTGTTTTATTAACTAGAAAGAAGGGCTTGCTTATTTTTAGAGGTAAGCAAGCGCCTATTCTCTAGAGATTTAAACGCTTTAGTGTTAATTAGATATCTAACTAGTCAACCCGCTAGGTTAATCCAGCGGGTTTTCTTGTGGAATCGTATTCGTACTTTTCCATTGCTCAAATTGGTCAAGTTCTTTCGATAATTTCTTTAACGTAAAACCAATTACAGCAGCGTCATCGAATATGCCGAGACCAATAATAAAATCAGGAACTAAATCAATCGGGGAAACAAAATATAGCAGGGCGCCAATTATCGTAACGATGGTACTTGGTTGAACATGCTTATACTCACCTTTAGTATAAGCTTTTACTAAATCAACAAATAACTGCAGTTTATCCCAGGCATCCCCTAAATAGCCTTTCTTCTCTGTTGCTTTATGGATCACCTTATTCAGTAAATCCTTTAATTTTAGCGGATTGCCGAGGAATTCCTTTGCATTTTTCATGTAGTTAGACTGCTCTTTTTCAATTAATTCATCATTGCTATACATAGGGTTCACTTCCTTTAACGGAATTCAAGCTTAGTTTACCACCAAAATCATAATTCATTAGATATTTACCACGAAAACACAAAAGTAAAACCAGGTGCAGCGAGTGCACCTGGTTATATTATGCAGAAAAAAGTGGTTAAGCGATTTTAGATGAACCAGTAACGATTGCCTCCACTTCAGATCCTTCTAAAGTTTCTTTTTTTAATAAGGCATCGACTAATTGTTGATACTGTTGCTGATGATTATTGATCAAGGATTCTGCTTTTTCTAATCCTTTTGCAAAAAGTTCCTGCATTTTGATTTCTTTGTCTTGCTTGTTAAAAGTTAGAGTAAACCCATCCTGAAGCATTCCAATGTCGACCATATGTTCAATAAGATGTTTAGCCTGCTGTACGTCACCGCTCACGCCGATGCTATGTTCACCCAGTAACAATCTCTCAGCAACACCACCGGCTAAAACCATTGCCACGCGGTCAAGCAAGTCACTAGTTGTTGATAAATGGAGCTCTTTTGGAATCGGTGCTACATAACCAAGTGCCTCACCACGAGGAATAATCGTTGCTTTTCTAACTGAACCTGGTTTTGTTAAGGAAGCAACAATCGCATGGCCAGCCTCATGAATGGCAACCCTGCGTTTTGTATCGAGATCCTGTAGTGATCGAGAAGTACTTCCTAAAATCGTCCGGTCCAGTGCATAATCCAGGTCTTGTTTTGTAATTACATCTTGGCCATTTCTTACTGCACGTCTTGAGGCCGTTTCAAAAAGAGACTGCAACTCTGCACCGGAGAACCCAGAAGTACTTTCTGCTAAATCATCAAGGGACGCAAAGACATCATCTGCAAGTGCTTTTCCTTTCGTATGAATCTCGATGATTTCTCTTCTACCCTTTGTATCAGGGAGAGATACATGGAAGGAGAAGTCAATACGGCCAGGACGAAGGAAGGCCTCATCAAGCATATCTTTTCTATTTGTAGCTGCTATAAATAGAATTCCGTCATTAGATTGACCGCCGTCAAGTTGAACTAGTAGTTCTGTTAAAGTTTTTTCTGCTTCTTCGCCGCCATGAGCTTTACGCTTTCCTGCAAGTGCGTCCACTTCATCAATAAAGATAACGGCAGGTGCCTGTTTGCGTGCTTTTTGAAACAGGGAGCGAACTCGGCTTGCACCAACACCTACAAACAGTTCATTGAATGCCGAACCACTAGCAGAGAAGAAGGAAGCATTTAACTCTCGTGCCATTGCTTGGGCTAATAAAGTTTTACCGGTCCCTGGGGGTCCATATAAAAGAATTCCTTTTGGCGGTTTAATTCCCAACTTTATTGCCCGTTCAGGTTCTTTTAAAGTAGATAATGTCTGTAAAATTTCCTCTTTCATTTCAACTCCAAGTCCGCCTACATCATTTAAACTGATAGAAGGAAGGGGGCGTGACTTGGCAACACTATTTTTCATCGAATTATGAAGGCCAAAACCGCCTTTTGTTTTTTGTAAGGCGAAAGCAGCACCCGCAAGTAAAACCATCACACCGCCCATAATCCATTTACCATACCTGCTGCTGGTCGTATAGGTGTAATCAATATTGTACTTTTCAACAAGTTTTTCAATCATTTGGCTGTTCGGCGGAATATGGGATACATATTCTTGATTTCCCGCTTTCATATAAAGGGTGCCGTCTGCCTGTTCAGTAAGTGTAACAACCTTTCCATTTTGCGCCTGGATCGTTTTCTCCACAGACGAGAAAGGAATCGAAATTTCATTATGAGAAGTTTGGATATACCAAATAATTCCTGATATGACTATAATCAACGCTGTAATCAGCGGAACAAACTTTGAAACTAGCTTTTTACTTTCATTCAATTCTTTTCATCTCCTCTAACAGAGTTATATAATTCATTATAAGGGTATTTCCAGAAAAATGGATATGGGAATCAGAGGAAGAAATCGAGCAAATCGATTTATGCTTATAAAAATAAAAACACACTGTCCCTAAACAGGAAAGTGTGTTCTAGACTTTATGATAATAAGCGGAGTTGTGGAATAATTGGTGTAAGCACACTTTGGGCTAGAGTGGCAATGCTCTTTCCGACAGATGCCTCCTTGCTCCATTTAAAGACATGAACCTTTTCTTCCTTAGTTTCATACAAAAATAAGAGTTGGTCCCCTTCTTCGGCAATGCCAATTTTGTTATATGAAATTTTATTTTGTTTAAGCACGATTTCGAAAGCTTTATGTAAAAGGTCTAAGGTTTGCGGGTCAACTGACTTATTTTGCATAATTCCTCCCAAGGAAATCAAAGAGTTTTTTATTAACATCATTATAATCCTTTCACCTCCATCATAAAAGAAAAATCATCAGTAAACAACTCGATATATTGCAAAGTTGGCGTTTGCGAGATAAGATTGAAGTTATGGAAAAAATTTTTCTCGCTATAATGGGCAAAAGCTGCCCGGATTAGTGAATAGTTTCCTTCCCCTTAAGTTTGGGAAGGAATAGAACTTTATTTAGAGGAAGTATGACTTCTTTGTCAAAGAGAGGAAGACAAGATGGGTAACAATTTTAAAGAAGAAGTATTATCGCGCCGGACATTTGCGATTATTTCCCACCCGGATGCTGGTAAGACAACATTAACAGAAAAATTATTATTATTTGGCGGAGCCATTAGAGACGCTGGAACGGTAAAAGCAAAAAAGACAGGGAAGTTTGCCACGAGTGACTGGATGGAAATCGAGAAACAACGTGGTATTTCTGTTACGTCCAGTGTCATGCAATTTGATTATGAAGGTTTTCGGGTTAATATTCTTGATACTCCAGGACACCAAGATTTCAGTGAAGATACGTACAGAACACTGATGGCAGTTGACAGTGCAGTGATGATTATTGACTCAGCGAAGGGGATTGAGGAACAGACACTTAAGCTGTTTAAAGTATGCCGCATGCGCGGGATTCCCATCTTCACATTCATTAATAAGCTGGATCGCCAAGGGAAAACACCGCTTGAACTTCTTGCCGAACTTGAAGAAGTCCTTGGAATTGAATCCTATCCAATGAACTGGCCAATCGGAATGGGGAAAGAATTCCTAGGCATTTATGACCGTTTTCATAAAAGAGTTGAACAATTCCGTGTAAATGATGAGGAGCGATATATTCCTCTAACTGAAGATGGGGAAATTGCTGGGGATCATACGCTAAAACAATCAGGTCTATATGATCAAACTCTTGAGGAGATATTACTACTCAATGAAGCAGGTAATGAGTTTTCAGCAGAAAAAATAGCTGAGGGGACTCTAACTCCTGTTTTCTTTGGAAGTGCCTTAACAAACTTTGGTGTTCAGACGTTCTTAGAGTCTTACCTTCAATTTGCACCACCGCCAAAAGCACGTCAATCATCCATAGGTGAAATTGATCCATTAACAGAACAATTTTCGGGGTTTGTGTTTAAAATCCAAGCAAATATGAATCCTGCTCACCGCGACCGGATTGCCTTTGTGCGTGTTTGCTCTGGTAAATTTGAACGAGGAATGACGGTTAATATACCTCGATTAGGAAAACAATTAAAGCTTTCCCAGTCGACATCCTTCATGGCAGAAGAACGAAATACAGTAGAAGAAGCCGTTAGCGGGGATATTATCGGGTTATATGATACAGGTACTTATCAAATTGGTGATACTTTAACGACTGGTAAAAATGACTTCCAATATGAGAGGCTGCCACAGTTTACTCCTGAATTATATGTCAGGGTTTCGGCTAAAAACGTCATGAAACAAAAATCCTTCTATAAAGGTATTCAACAGCTAGTTCAGGAAGGGGCTATTCAGCTCTTTAAAACTGTTAGGATGGAAGAATATTTACTAGGAGCTGTAGGTCAGCTTCAGTTTGAAGTATTTGAGCACAGGATGAGAAATGAGTACAATGCCGAAGTATTAATGGAGCGGATGGGTTCAAAAATTGCCAGATGGGTTGAAAATGAGACGGTTGATGAAAACCTATCGAGCTCAAGAAGCCTTCTGGTAAAGGATCGATATGACCATTATGTCTTTTTATTCGAAAATGACTTTGCATTAAGATGGTTTCAGGAAAAAAATCCTAATGTTAAACTATATAATCCTATGGACCAGCACGAATAGCTTGGTTAGCAAAAAACAGCGGAAAGCCTCCGCTGTTTTTTAATTTATAATCCTTTCAAAGTGATTATGTATAAATTGGAAAAATATTGGAAGATTTTCAGCGTATCCCCGTTAATTTAACATAGTAATGGTTAAGCTAAGTGAAGAAGTTTTTGTTCTTAAATGCCATAAAGAAGCGGGATAGGAAAATGAAAAAAATGAGCAAATTGGAAGCAGTTTTGTGGAATATTGCATTCCCTGGTTTTACTCAATTATTAACAGGTCAGTATATTAAAGGAGTCTTATTTGTTGTTTTAGAGTTTATCATGAATGTAAATAGTCATTTTAACCAGGCAATTATGCTTAGCTTCCTGGGTGAAATTGGGCAAGCTGAAATGGTGGTAAACTATCAATGGCTTATGTTTTATCCATGTATTTATATGTTTTCAATGTGGGATGCTTATCGATTTGCAATGCCGGCAGGTGAAAAGCATTCTTATTTGCCTTTTGTTTTTGGAGCTTACTTTGTCACAGTTGGATTAATGGTTTCACCAAAGGTAACTTTTTTTGGAATCCATCCGGGACCCATCTTTTTACCAATGATATTCCTTATTCCGGGGTTACTTGTTGGTGGAATAATAAAACGAATTTTAAAATTATGCGATAAAAATACCAACATCGCGAATTGAAAGCTTTAAATCATTAATCTGATTTAAAGCTTTTTAATTTTTCTATTGGGAAAAATTTTTATTTTCAACCCCCAGAAACTGTTCTTTAATTAACGTAACTATGTAATAAATGCGTACGCAAAATTTATTGATGTGAAGAAATTGAAATAAAGAGGGGGATTTAATAGGACTATAAACAAACGGAAATAACAAAAAGGAACTAAACAATAAACCGGAAAAGACAGCCATTATTGGGGTTTTTCTTTTTCGAAATGCTTATTCCCTATAAAGTCTTAAGTACTATATGTATGTTATAATGGGACGAATAGAGGTGAGCAAATGTTAAGTTTATTGTTTATGACCAAGAAGAAAAAAAGAACTTTGGAAGAGACTGTTCTACTAGTCCAACAAGGTGACCAAGAACTATTAAATCAATTAATTGATTCCTATAAGCCCTTTATTGCTAAAACTGTTTCTTCCGTTTGCAGGCGTTACATTTATGAATCCGATGATGAATTTAGCATTGGACTGATTGCATTTAATGAGGCAATTGAAAAATATTCAGCAGACCGAGGAAGCTCTTTATTAAGTTTTTCCGAAATCATTATAAAAAGACGAGTAATAGACTATATTCGTAAACAAACCAAAAATCAACATATAAGTATTGATATCACTAACCCCATACAAGAGGAAGAATCGCCGGGAACTGTGATTGTAAATGAACTTTCCCTTGATGAATTTTATAAGAAGAATGACGAGCAATTAAGAAAAGAGGAAATACTCCATTTCCAAAAAATGTTAACCTCATTTGATTTAAGTTTTAGTGACTTAGTGGAAAATTCACCCAAACATGCTGATGCTCGGAAAAGTGCGATTCAAACAGCGAAAATACTGGTAGCCAATCCAGAGTTAAAAGAGATATTACTGGATAAAAAGCGTCTTCCCATTAAACAGTTAGAAACAAGGGTCAATGTCAGCCGAAAAACGATTGAGAGAAACCGGAAATATATCATTGCGGTTGCACTTATACTATCTAGTGATTATGTCTATATGAAGGATTATATAAAGGGGGTGCTGGATATATGAAAAAAGGAATTATCATGGAAATAGACGACGCTTTCTTAACGCTATTAACCCCCGAGGGTGAGTTTTTACGGACCAAAAAACAAGATCAAATCTATACGATTGGTGAGGAAATACATTTCTTTCCAATTACAAATGTTCAAACAAAGAAATCATTATTATTATTATTATTATTATTAAAGAATATCTTTACATCTCGAAGCGTCTTGGCCGTAATGGCTGCCCTAATTATCTTGTTTGGTTCCTTCTTTCCGCTGTATCAAAATAATAAAGCTTACGCTTATATGTCTATTGATGCAAACTCAAGTATTGAACTTGGTGTGAATAAGAAGATGCAGGTTGTAAAATTAATAGGCATCAATAAAGCGGGTAAAGAGGTAATATCAGAGCTTAAGAATTGGAAGAAAAAAGATGTTTCAAAAATTACTCAGTCCATTTTAGCTGAAATGAAACAAGCGGGTTTGCTAGAAAATAAGCAGCCTGTAATTATTTCGACTGTTCGAGCGGAAGAGCAGGATGAGCAATCTGAAAAGGATCTTCAAAAGAATTTAGAAGAATTAAAAGCGTTGGCAGGCAAGCAAAAGCTAGATATGACCGTGTTAATAGCAACTCAGGAAGACCGCAAACAGGCACAGAATCTTGGTATTTCCACTGGTAAATATCAGTACCAAAAGAAAGGAAAAGAGAAGAAAAAAAATGCGAATCAGAAAAATGTAGCAGCTCCTTCACGCCAACTAACAATAATACCACCGGGACAGCAAAAGAAATTGGTTGATAACCAAATTGATAAAAAAAATCCTAACGCTCAAATTTTGCCTAGGGATAAGAAGATCCCGCCAGATCAACCTAAAAAGGATGAGAATCAAATCATACCAAATCACGGGGATAACAAACAACAACAGCAGAAGCAACAGCCGAAGCAACAAACCACACAACCGGCTAAACAAACTCCAAAGCAGCAGGTTAAACAACAGACCCAAAATCAACCAAAATCAAAAAGCACACCAGTAACCACAGCTAACCATCAAAAGAAGTCTAAACAAAAGGAACAAAAAAATAATAGTCAAAAGAATAAGTAAAAGTCCGGCGTCAAAACCGGACTTTTTTTCCATATCTATTCAATTATTGGTTGTTAAATTGCCCAGATAATTCAGCTTGCGCTTGTTGGACTAATCTTTTCGTTATTTCTCCGCCCACAGATCCATTTGCTCTAGAAACGGTATCTGAACCTAATTGGACCCCAAATTCTTGGGCGATTTCATATTTTACCTGATCCAAGTATTGCTCGATTCCAGGCACTAATAATTTATTGCTGTTATTTGCCATTTTTTTCACTCCTTTGTCATAGGAAAGTTGATACTTACCTTGTTAACTTTTTTAGCCTATCGCTACTTTAAAGTGTGTGCCTTTGGCACATTTTTAGAATTTAGAGGATTGTAGGACTCCCTCTGTATAAATAGTATCTATTGTCCTTCAGAATTTCATAAGTGGTAATGTTTTTCGGATATGGATAATTCCATTAATCAGTTCCTTTACTGACATCCTTTGTCGGGTGCATAAACGGATAGGCTTGTGGTTTTCTTTTGCTGTCGAGCAGCTCTCGATTTTCTGAAGTATTCCAGCCAATATCATTTGTTGGATGAACCCATTCGTCTCCAGACATAATGGCAGGGTCTGTATCCTTTGACCAATTTTCTAAAGGGGAGTTCTCAGAAGCATATAAACTGTCACCAATGGTAACCCCATATTTATTTACAAAGGGATCCTCCATTTTTATTCCGGTCCCTTCGAAACTAGGTGCATTTATTTGATGGGGCATGGTTTCTTCCATCGTTATCTTTTCGGAGGACTGTTTATGATTAGATTTTTCCATGGTCTATTCACTCCTTTTTTCTTTTATTTTCTGTTTGTAAGGCGATATTATTTATGAAAAATAAGGAAAGGAATGAACACACACACTTTGCTTAAACTAAGGATGTATCATCATATCTTTGGGAGGATTTTAAATGGCGAAGCGCAAAGCAGAATTTAATGCAGTGGAAAAATATACGAAAACCCCTCATAAAAATGTGCAGGAAAGTGAATTTTCAGCAGAGTTTACCGATAATAATAATGCTATTCGATTCCAAAATCGTAATTCGAAACAAGGTAAAAAAGGTAGAAGCTAATGGCAAAGGTGGGAAATACTCTAAACCCTGTACCAATGGAAGAGTTTAGTATTGAAATTGGTGAAGTTAATGGGGTTAAGCTTTATGAAACGAAAAAACATTTGAAGAAAAATGGTAAAAATAAATAAGCCGGGGCTCCCCCGGCTTATAAAAAACTAAAATGAAAATATTAATGTATGGTCTTTGCTCGGGTCAAAGAACGCTAATAAGTACCCAGTTTTTCTTTTTAAGTGGCCGGTCGTTAAGTACTCACCTAAGTCAAAGGTTAATCCCTCAAGCATCGTATGCTTATATAAATCCTTTTCATCAAGCTGCAGTTGACTGAATTCATTTCCAAGCATAGTTGGATGATTCAATATTTGTTTGTAAAGCATTGAGCGCTCACCCTTATCCAGGGATGCGTCCCACCAAGGCTTTCTAGGTTTGTATTTGTGATTTCTTAAATAATCATACTTCATTAATCCTGCAATAACTTCAAGGTTATCGACGGAGCGTTCTTCTAGAAACGAGTATAACCTTCTAAATAAGTCCTCAAGCTGATGGCCGATTCGCGACCATCCCTTATTATCCCAGTAGGAACCAAACTCTTGGAAAAAGTCAAATGGAGATGGGAATACATTGCTGACAAGATATTCAACCGTATAGTCCATACGGTGGTCATTCCAATATTTCTCCAATACGTCCTCGACTTGTTTAATTCTTACAATATCATCAAACGATAACACATTATTACTTAAGATTTCATAGGGTGAATGGTCCATATATACATATTGATGTTCATCAGCACGGAGACGGACTCCAGTTCCCCTGAGCATTTTCAAAAATCCCAATTGTAATTCTTCTGGCCTCATCTCGAAAACATCATTAAAAGTTTTTCTGAAGGAGGAATAATCTTCTTCGGGAAGCCCGGCAATTAAATCGAGATGCTGATCGATTTTACCGCCCTCTTTGACCATTGTGACCGTTCTTGTCAGCTTGGCGAAGTTTTGTTTTCGTCTGACAAGCTCATTGGTGTAATCATTAGTAGACTGGACGCCAATTTCAAATCGGAATAGACCTTTTGGGGCTTCTTGATTTAAAAATTCAATGACTTCCGGACGCATAATATCAGCGGTGATTTCAAACTGAAATACGGTTCCAGGCAGATGCTCATCAATAAGAAAACGGAACATTTCTAACGCGTAGCTTCTACTAATATTGAAAGTACGATCCACAAACTTTATCGTTTTAGCCCCATTTTCCATGAGATAGCGGATATCCGCCTTAATTTTTTCACGGTCAAAATATCTGACTCCGACTTCAATGGAAGAGAGGCAGAATTGACAGCTAAATGGACAGCCTCTGCTTGTCTCAATATAAGTGACACGTTTACCTAAATCAGCGATATCTTCAGGAAAACGATAGGGTGAGGGCAGTTCTTTAAGATCCAGCTTATTCATTTGTGGTGTTATTTTTACTACTCCACTTTCTCGAAAAGCAATACCACTGACATTTCGGTACTCTTTCGCGGCACCTAATTCATGAAGTAGCTGTTTAAAGGTTTGTTCTCCTTCACCGATCACGATAAAATCCACATCAGGATGTTTTTCCATCCATTCGGCCGTATCGTAAGTCACTTCTGGTCCTCCCAAAACGATCAAAATCGAAGGGTCAACCTTTTTTAACATATTTACAACTTTCAGTGTTTCCTCAATGTTCCAGATATAGCAGCTAAAACCGATAACGTCAGGTTTTGCTTGATAAAGGTCCGAAACGATATTTAGGACTGGATCCTTAATAGTGTATTCTTTTAATTTGATTGTAAATTCTGGGGCTGCATAGGCCTTCAAATAACGAATAGCAAGATTTGTATGGATAAACTTTGCATTTAGCGTAGAGCAAATAACATTCATATGGTTACTCCTTTTTCAATATGACCAAATAATTATTATAGCCTATTTTTGACCAAAAGAGTATAAGGCAAACCATAAATCATCACTACAAACCCGATATCCCTTAGATGAAATCTGAATGATGTCTATCTGTTATAATACAAGTTTTAATCTGTTATACAGTTAAGCAAGCGTTTTAAAGTCTGAGATAATAATGATTTTTTAAAAAAAATTAATGTGTTACAAAGAATTTCAGGTGATGTTTAACATTTGTCACAGATTAAATTTCAAAATTGTCCTACAATAACGACAGGAAAATCAATGAATAGTTTATTTCGTATTTTTTGGAACGAAATGGGGAGGGACATTATGTCTATTTTACCGAAAAAGAGTGAACTTGGATTTTTTGAAATCCGATTAGAATCGATTGGCGGACTAGGGGCAAACCTAGCCGGAAAAATGTTAGCTGAGGCAGGGGTATTAAGTCTAGGATTAAGAGGCGCAAACTTTTCATCCTATGGGTCTGAAAAGAAGGGTTCACCAGTAAAGAGTTTCGTTCGTTTTTGTGATCCTGAAGTTGAGATTCGGGACCATAGTCCAATTGAACAGCCGCATATTGTGGGAGTTTTCCATGAAGCATTATATAAAACGGTGAATGTGGTAAGCGGCTTGGATGCGGAAGGTATTGTTTTAGTTAATACAGCTAGAGAATTTGATGATGTGAAAAAAGATTTGCAATTAGAATATGGGACTCTTGCCATTGTTGATGCTTTAACAATTGCTGTAGAGGAAAAAACGAAAGTAAATACAGCCATGCTTGGCGCTTTATATCGAATTTGTGATTTCCTAGATCCCGAATCTATGAGAGACGTTATCCGGAAAACTTTTACAAAAAAATATCCCCACCTTGTTGAACCGAATATTCGGACTTTTGATCGTGGATATAATGAAGTTCAATTTAAAACCTATGAAGTTCCAGAAGGTGCTAAAGGAAAATCCTTTACACGACCGCTTCCACAACTTGGCTATATGACACAAGAACTTGGCGGTGTGATGGTTTCGCAGGCAAATAGTATCTTCAAAGATTTAAGTGGATCACGGCAGGGGTTTCTTCCTGAGTTCAAACAAGACAAATGTATCAACTGTGCTGCTTGTGATAATGTTTGTCCTGATTTTTGTTTTGTTTGGGAAGAAGGAGAGGATAAACGAGGCAGAAAGCAAATGTTCCTAAAAGGAATTGATTATCAATATTGTAAGGGCTGCTTAAAGTGTGTGGAAGCATGTCCAACCGACGCTCTAGGAGATCTACGGGAAATCTTAGGGTATGCGGATGAAAAACGTGTAGAGCAAAACTTTCCTTATATTGCAGGAGGGCTACGATAATGGCTATTTTAGAAGATAAATTAACGAAACAGGGTGTGGCAGAGCAGGTTTCTACTTTTGAATCAGGTAATGAAATGGCAGCCACTGCGGCAGCACAAATTAATTATCATATCATGGGATATTTCCCAATCACACCTTCAACTGAGGTTGCCCAATTTTTAGATCAAATGAAAACGCGTGGGCAGCATGACATAAAACTGATTCCAGCGGATGGTGAGCATGGTTCAGCAGGTATTTGCTATGGAGCAGCCGCGACGGGTGCCCGTGTCATTAATGCAACTAGTGCGAATGGTTTCCTATACATGCTTGAACAAATGCCTGTCCAATCAGGCACCCGCTACCCTATGGTGATGAACCTTGTTACTCGAGCTGTCAGCGGTCCGTTAGATATCCGTGGTGATCACTCAGACCTTTATTATGCATTGAATACCGGATGGGTTATTTTAACTGCTAAAACACCTCAAGCTGTTTATGATATGAATATTATGGCGCTGAAAATTGCTGAACACTCAAAAGTCCGTTTACCAGTTATTGTGGCCTATGATGGCTTCTTCACATCTCACCAAAAGCGCAGGGTGGAATACTTTAAGGATCGAAATGTTGTCCAACAATTTGTTGGTGAGTGTCCAACTGATTATAACTTCGTAAGAGATTTGAGCAAGCCTGTTACAATCGGTGCACATATGAGCGGTGACGATTTTATTAATAACCACTACCAACAATCGGAAGCCATATACAATGCGGGTGAAGTATTTAAAGAGGTGGCAGCTGACTATGCGAAACTTTCTGGCAGAGAATATCAGGTGCTCGATTTATATAAAATGGAAGATGCAGAAGTTGCACTTTTCCTATTAAATTCTGCTGCTGAATCGTCCAAAGATGTGGTTGATCAGCTTCGGCAAAAAGGGATTAAAGCGGGGGTGATAAGCCCAAATATCATTCGTCCATTCCCGGCAAAAGAAATTCGTGAGGCCCTTAAGAATGTTAAAGCCCTATTAGTTGGCGAGCGTGCGGATTCATATGGTGCAAACGGACCTAATCTTACACATGAAGTAAAATCAGCTCTTCAAGATGACAAAGAAAACAAAACGATTGTGTTAAGCCGAGTATTTGGTCTTGGCGGGAAGGATTTCTATGCAGAAGATGCTAAAGATTTCTTTAGTATGGCAATCGATGCGATGGAAAGGGGCTATGCGGAAAAGCCATTTGATTACTATGGCCATGTTCCAGGAATCCCTGGAAACATCCTTAAGCCAGTTATTTTACCGCAGCATGGTGATGTGTACAAAACAGGTTTAATTGATGTGAAAATGGATGAAGAAACCAATAAATTAAAGGTCAAAATTCCTCCACTCCGTGCTCTTACCGGTAAGCCAAAACGAATTGCTTCTGGACATGGTGCATGTCCGGGATGCGGTATTTTTGCAGGCCTTGAGTTATTCTTTAAGGGGATTGAGGGAGATATTGTTACTTTATTCCAAACAGGCTGTGCGTATGTAACCACGACTGGTTATTCAAGTACTTCACATAAACAAACGATGATTCATAATTTATTCCAAAACGGTGCAGCTAGCCTTTCTGGGACAGTTGAAGCCTTTATGGAATTAAAACGCCGAGGCGAAATTAAGGTGTCGGATGATGCTACTTTTGTTATGATTACTGGTGACGGCGGTATGGACATTGGAATGGGTTCAGCAATAGGAACGGCTCTTCGCGGACATAAACTGATCATGCTTGAGTATGATAATGAAGGTTATATGAATACAGGATCACAAATGTCATACTCCACACCAATCGGACACATGACAAGCACTTCTGGTGTTGGGAAAGTACAGCGAGGAAAAGCGTTCCACCATAAAGATACAGCTCAAATTATGGCTGCAACGAATATTCCGTATGTATTTACTGGTTCTGAGGCATTCCCGCAGGATTTAGTGAAAAAAGGTGCAAAAGCACAATGGTATGCACAAAATGTCGGTACAGTGTACGGGAAACTTCTCATCGCATGTCCATTAAATTGGAAATCTGATGATCGATATGGTACTAAAATCGTTGAGGAGGCTGTTAATTCCTGCTTCTTCCCTCTCTATGAGATTGAGCAAGGCGTTACAACGATTACGTATAATCCAGAAGAAAAGAACAAACGGGTTCCACTATCTGATTGGTTAAAATATATGGGAAAAGCAAAACATCTATTAAAAGATGAAAATAAATCTATTTTAGAAGAATTTGAAGCAGAAGTTGAAAAGAGATGGCAGCGTCTAATAGCAAAGCACGAAAACCCACTTCTATAAACTGATGTCGAATTTAACGAGGAACGCAAAGCAGCAAAGTGCTTTGCGTTCTTTTCTTATGAGATAAGAAAGTATAAA
>NZ_NUNF01000047.1 GCF_002585305.1 Bacillus sp. AFS037270
ATTGTTAATAAAAAAATGCCGCCGGTTAGGATGACGCAAAAGTTACCGCTTAATCTTGCTCGTCTTATTCAATTTGCCTGTTATCTGATTCATTGCGCAATACTTTTCGTGCAGATTAATGAGCGATTCTTTCGATAATGTGTATATTGTAGCAGAACGGGAAAGTCCGGATGGCAGAGCAATAATTGCAAGTGCCGTAAATCTCCTCCTGATTCCAAGAGCATAGTCGCAGCAGTATGGCGGAATAGATGCGGATGCATATTCTTAGTTATACCGGCCTTCTAAACGTAGCCATTCGTTGCAGGCCTAGCGCTTCACTTATTCGACTCAAAGAATCGATTAAATAATTCATTAGCACATAATCGTGAAACTCCGCATTCTGGCGCTGATTAGGCACGTTAAGCTTCCTTTTTAATTCAGCAGCGGTAAGTTCCACTATTTCCTATTCGGGCTCATTGAGGTTCTTAAATGCCATCCATTGGTTGCTTCCGATTAAGCCTTCCTCTTGCAAACACTTAAACTTAACGCGCAATGTCTTGAGCCGCGTATTAATCGTAGATGGCGATAATCCTACTGTCATTGATTCGTTGGGCTTAAACTTATGATCCTCGAATTTCATCCATTATCACGCGTATAAATGATGAAATTGCGATTGGTCTCCTTGGATATATCCTAAATTGAGCGCTTTATGTTGTGATATTCTACTATTATTGAATATTATTATGTTGTTTTAAATAAAAACGGCAGAAGATCCCTATTATTTAGGATGTTGGAGATTGTAATGCCCCCCTCAAGTCCACAGTTAACTCTAGAAAAATGGAGAAGAGCCCATAAATCATTATGTAGAAGAGGTATTCCAGTATTAAATTCATCATAGTAATTATGTAAAACGACTAATTATCTAGATAAATAGGTAATAATTATGGAGGGAATCGAGATGGAGAAACAAATGAGCTATGGACTGATCGTGCGGCCAAGAGGGAGGGATGAAACAAACTCACCTTATGATTGGTTTAAAAAAATGCGAAAAAATGCTCCGATTGCTTTTGACCCAGAACGAAATTGCTGGGACGTGTTTTGTTATGACGATGTCCAAATGGTTTTACAAAATTACAAGCAATTTAGTTCAAATCGGAATAGTCCTTTTCCAACGTTAATAGATTTGGATCCTCCTACCCACCGAAGATATCGCAATCTTGTCAGTCAGGCATTTACACCAAAAGCGGTTCAAGAACTTGCACCAAGAATTACAGCAATAACACAAGAATTATTAACTTCGCTAAAAGGAAAATGCGAGATTGATATTGAAGAAGATATCGCATACCCCCTTCCAGTAATCGTGATTGCGGAAATGCTAGGAGTACCAAGCGAAGATCGAGACATGTTTAAAGAATGGTCTGATATTGTTGTATCGGGAACACAAACCTTATCTCCTGAGGAAATGAATCAGTTACTGGCGTTGCGCGGGAAAGCAATGTTTGACCTACGATCATATTTCCACAAAATAGTGGCAGACCGGAGGATTGAGCCCAGAAACGATATTATATCCACTTTAATTACTGCTGAAGTCGATGGAGAGAAGTTATCTATAGATGAGTTGCTAAGTTTTTGCTTTCTTCTTCTTGTAGCTGGGAATGAAACCACCACCAATCTTATTACTAATACAATGCATACTCTGTTTGAGCATCCTAACATCCTAAACCAATTATATAGAGATAATACCCTTGTATCTGCCGCCATTGAAGAAGCCCTGCGCTATTCCTCTCCTGTTCACAGTATGAATCGCTTCGTCACAGAAGATATTAATTTTAAAGGGATGAATCTGAAAAAAGGGCAAGAGGTGATGGCCTGGATCGGCTCTGCCAATAGGGACGAAAACGTATTTGACAAACCAGATGAGTTTGACATCCTTCGCTCTCCAAATCATTATCTTTCTTTTGGAGCAGGTGTTCACTTTTGTCTGGGTTCACAGCTTGCAAAATTAGAAGCGAAAATATGCATGACAGAAATGCTAAAGGCTCTGCCGAGTATGAGATTGGATACTACCAAAGAGATTCAAATGATCCCTAGTACGTTAGTGTACGGATATAAAGATCTTCCTGTCATTGTAGGATCCTAAGTAAAAAGTGAACGAGAAAAAACAACCAACCATTCAACAGCAGTTTAAGGTGGCGCTATATCTAAAAGTTTTATGATCTACTTAAACATAATAAAAATAGGATTCAAGATATCTAATGAATTAGGAGGAAAAGGCTGCCTTGAAAACCAAACAGGTAGTTGATCTTCTTTTGTAAAATCCCTTTAATCGGTGACTTTAGAAACCCCTGGGACGGTTCTACTAAAGATTTAGTGCCTATCGACTATGTCAGGGTATTAATTATAATCTAATCGATAGTTTACAAATAATTCCAAATAAAAAAACAGAAAGGAATATATTAACTTTCTGAAAGTGCAGAAGACACTCTTTTTTCGTCTTATAACGTATCTACACCTAAAATGAGGGCAACCCTAGTTAAAACTATGCCCTTTTAAAATTAATAATTTATTAAGGTTAATAAGTTAAGATACAAGCATAGTGAAAGGCTTTTTCACTGACCCCCTTTGTTAATATATTTTTTTTGAGACCCTTAAGCATTGATCTTAGGGGTTATTTTTTCCCCACCAGCTGGGGAACTGAATCGACTCCACTAAACGAGACAAAAAAATTAAGGGCAAGTAGACTCATTGCTAAATCAGAGCATACTGCTTATTAGTATAAGAGATCAGTACTAGACACCCATATGATAGTTATTGAAGGCACACCATAGTCCAACGTGAATCATGCTGTCCACCAATTTCTGATCTCCCAACTTGAAGCCATCGCGAGCCCCTCTAAGCAAGATAGGAGACTAGCTCATATTTTCCATTCCCCTGCAAGAATAGCTTGTCTTGCAAGATAAACCGCTTTCAGTCCAGAACCGCAAACCTTTTTAATCGTAAGGGCGGATACCTCATGGGGAAAACCAGCAGCAGAAGCAGCTTGTCTTGCTGGGTTTTGCTCAAGTCTAGCTTGTAAGACATTCCCCATAATGACTTCATCCACCTGAGTACCGTTGATTCCAGCTTTTTCAATGGCTCCTTTGATAACTATTCCACCTAATGTTGTTGCCGGAACATTATTTTAAACTTCCACTAACGCTTCTAATAAAAAAGAACAGCGAAAATCCGCTGTTCTACTTAAACAAATTAAATGCCATTTTTGTGTTGGATTCAATTAAATCCGTAAATCCTTTTTGTGCAGTTTTAAATTGATTTAAAGCCTCAACACGGATCTTTTTTTGCTGTTCGATATGATTTTTATATGATTGTTGGAACTGCTCTTGTGACTGATTTAATAAATTTAAACTTTCTTTGTATGGAGTAGAGGTTAACTGTTGAACACGGTTATTTATTTCATCTAGTTGAGCATTCCACTTTTCGAAAGTTTGGCTTGCTTGTTCACCAGAAACTGTTTCAACATTTTTCTTTGCATAATCACGAACTTCTTCAATTAATTTTTTCTGTTGTTCCTGGATAAAGTCCATACCGCCAGCAATTTTCTCCAATGATTCTTTTTGTGTTGTAAATGCTTGAAGCAAAAGATTTTCTATTTCTACTTGAGAAGCGGTCACCTTGTCCAAACTGTTTGTCCAAATGTTTAATAGGGATTCACCAAAATTAGTAATGAACTCATTGTTTAATTCCATTATAAACAACCTCCTAATTAATATATAACCATATATGTAAATTACACCTATGTGATAATCTTGTCAAATAAATATTATTTAAAGATTGAAAATAAAAATAAGAATAATCAATACAATATCAAATATAACAAGATTATCATATACATATATGTTGATGAAATCATATTAAACAATGTTATCATTGAAATAATTTTACCAGATGTCATTCTGTGCCGACTATAATTTACAGCTCTTAAATATAGGTGATTAATAATCTATTAGAAATAAAACAAGCCCTTTCATGTGAGAAGGGCTTAATATTTTTTATTGTTTTTATTTACATGATTTATATCACTATTTCTTTACCTTTTAATAGAATCCTTCAAGCAACAAGTTATGTTGCGCCACCCATTGCTCGTATCAGTCCACTTCCAGAACCTGAGGAATATCATATTTTTCTAAGTACCGATGGGCTTTTGATAAGAAGAATACAGCACCCTATGAGTAAAAGGAAATTAAGAAACATAATATTTTCATTGAGTAAAATACCTAGAGCAACTATGCTTAAAAAGATTTTCAAGAATGGTAACAAACTGCCTTAAGCCAAGGGACAAAGTAAATATAGAACCAGCCGTCTGCATGAAATATGGCGACTGAAAACAAAAAGGCTGTAAAATGCACATCAAATACCGCTAGAATGATAAGAAGTGAAGCGCCTTGAAAATGAAGTGTGTCAAAGTTATTTGGGTCTAACATATCTGGAGAGCAAACGGGTAGTAGAGGAAATAAAAACCTTTCTTAGCTGATATGTTCAACATTATTAAAAATAACTTATATGTTAATATATAAGTTATATTGACATATTAATTAAAATATATATAGAAATATATTTTAATTAATATTATAAAACATAGATGGGATTAATAATTAATTTTAATTTGATTAATTTACCAACTTACCAAATAGCATTGGTAGCAAGCAATACGGCAAGTTCAAAGTCCAATTATCTTTCCATCCACAACGCTGCGAATGGAGGAGGCTACCTCCTCACTCGGCCTGTCCTTCACTAATAAATCTCGTTCATCATCTTTTAATGGACGTTGAAAATAACCATTACTTGCAAATGTTGTTATAAAAATTACTTTGCATCCCCGCTCTTTTAGACATATCTATATCCATGATACAAACTTCCGGCTGTAATTGGTGAACAAGAGTGAGTGCCTCTTCTCCATCCTCGCCTGCCCCACCACTTCCTTATCATCTTCAAAATTCAGTAGGGAACTATTTCCTCTAACAGCTTTTCCTAATCCTCTGCAATTACAATTCGAATCATTTAAGTTCTCTCGTTTTTCTGTCGGCCACTATTAAGCAAAGATTGCCCTTATATTTATTAAGGATTATTAAGGGGAGTCAACCATAGATGGAGTTCAGGTGTAACTTCTTTGGAAATACTATTTCCAGCTAAAGATTTGACGTCTTTAAAGCCGACAAAATTCTAGTTTTCCTATCCCATAGGCGGAAACAGAGTGTCTGCGAGCTTGAAGTAAGGAATATCGTTAAACGTTTTTTAAACGAAGCTTATTATTGTGTTAAATTAGGTTTACCTAATGATATGTTGTTCGGACATTATGCTTTAACCAAACACTTTAGAAAATACTTAAAGGATTCTCCTGAATTCGTAAATATACAAATTCCACTTTCCTACTGCAGAGCAAGAAAACTATCGTTGAATACATTTTTTATCCGTTAAACTAGCATTCCTCATATTACTTAGAGTATATTAACTAAATATAATGGTTGTTTTTGGTGTTTATGAGTAAAAGGAGTGTATAATTCGGATGTTAAAAATTGAAGTGCCAAGAATTGAAAAGGTTATGATTAGTGAGGATGCCAAGTATGGAAAGTTTGTCGTTGAACCACTCATGCGAGGATTTGGAACGACACTTGGCAACTCATTACGTCGCATCCTTTTATCTTCACTCCCCGGTGCCGCTGTCACTTCCATACAAATAGATGGGGTGCAGAATGAATTTTCAACTATTGATGGGATAGAAGAGGATGTAACAACTATCATTTTGAACATAAAAAAATTATCTATGAATATTCTCTCTGACGATGAGAAAGAATTGATGATCGATGTACATAGAACCGGTACAATAACAGCTGCTGATCTTTCTCATGATAGTGATGTAGAGATCTTAATCCCCGATTTGCATCTTGCTACCCTTAAAGAAATTGTACATTTTAGAATGCGCCTAACTGCAAAACGTGGACGTGGTTATGTTCCTGCAGAGCAAAACAAACGTGATGGCCTTCAATTAGGAGTCATACCAATAGATTCAATCTATACACCGGTTACACGTGCCAGTTATTTAGTTGAGAACACTCGTGTAGGTCAATTGGTTAGTTTTGAAAGGTTATATTTTGAAGTTTGGACAGATGGGAGTTTAGGGCCCAGCGAAGCCATTTCTGAAAGTGCAAAAGTGTTTAAGGAACATCTTTCTATTTTAGTAGGACTTAATCCTGAATTACAAGATAGCCAAATTATGTTGGAAAGAGTAGAAGTTTCAAAAGAAAAAGAAATTCTTAACCTGACTATTGAGGATTTAGATCTTTCTGTTCGTTCTTTTAACAGTCTAAAACGCAATGGGATTAATACGATTCATGACTTAGCTAATAAGTCCGAAGAAGATATAAGAAAATTACGCAACTTAGGACAAAAATCTTTAAAAGAGATCATAGATAAATTAGAAAGTTTGGGTATAATCGTACGCAAAGATGATTAAAATTCACCATTATTTTCCTTGTGAATTCCCACTAAAGCAAAAGTTCTCAGGTACATTGAAGAAGGTACCAATGGGAAGTAGTTATAAATGATTATTCTCTTATATTCAAATGCAGTATGTAGGCGATAATTAGTATGATTACCTACATACTGCAAGGAAGGCGCAATTATGGTTTTTAAAAAACTTCCTGTTTTGAAAAAAATGAATGAAAGACCCCAAAATAATTTGGTCTTTCATTCATTTTTTCATACGACTAATTATTATTATTTAATACCAGTAGTGAATAGCACGCAACATGTGTAGAGTGTGAGTTTATATAACCTAAGCAAATAACAGTCTTTAAACTACTTATTAAAGCTAATAAATGAAAATGTGTGACTACTATTAAGATAATACCTGGGTAGACATTTTAGTTCTAATTAATGTACTATTCTAAGGTAAATTCGTTTCATCCATTAAATATCGATCACACTCCCTAGCAGCACCTCTTCCTTCATTAATAGCCCAGACGATAAGACTTTGACCACGACGAATATCACCGGCAGCAAAAACCCCTTCGATATTTGTTTTATATTTTCCATACTCAGCTTTTACATTTGATCGATTATCAGTCTCGACGTTCATTTTTTGAAGTAAATCCTGCTCTGGACCACTAAATCCAATCGCGAGTAATACTAACTGAGCAGGCCAGATTTTTTCTGTACCAGGAATTTCTTTTCGAATTCGCAGCCCATTTTCATCGGTTGTAGTTTCAACGTTAATGGTATGAATTTCTTTGACATTGCCAAACTCATCCCCTACAAACTTTTTCGTCATCACGGCATAGGCTCGAGGATCTTCACCAAATGTGGCTGCGGCTTCTTTTTGGCCATACTCCACTCGATGGATAACGGGCCATTGCGGCCATGGATTATCATCTTCCCGAACTTCGCCCTTTTTCTGATAAATATCAAATTGTGTTAAGCTTTTGCATTTATGACGTACAGAAGTAGCCAAACAATCTACACCTGTATCCCCACCGCCAATGACAACCACATCTTTGTCTTTTGCGGATATATACTCACCGTTCTCAAGGTTGGAATCCAATAAACTTTTTGTATTGGCATGAAGAAAATCCATGGCAAAATGGATTCCTTTCAGCTCTCTTCCTTCTACTTGTATATCACGATGTTTTGTTGCACCGCCGCATAGAACGATCGCATCAAATTCCGATTGTAACTTAGTAATGGGATAGTCCTTGCCCACGTCTGTATTTGTTACGAAGGTAATCCCCTCTTCTTTAAGAATATTGACCCTTCTCTCAACAACAGAATAAGGAAGCTTCATTTCAGGTATCCCATAGGTTAAGAGACCCCCAACACGATCATGACGCTCAAAAACAGTGACATGGTGTCCCGCTTTATTAAGTTGGGCTGCACAAGCCAATCCTGCTGGACCCGAACCAACAACTGTAACCTTTTTATCCGTCCGAGTCTTTGGAGGCTCTGGTTTCACCCAACCTTCCTTAAAGCCTCGATTAATGATTTCCAGCTCAATTGTCCGGATGGCAACCGGTGACTCATTAATTCCAAGGACACAAGCTCCTTCACACGGGGCCGGACAAGCTAGTCCGGTGAATTCTGGAAAGTTATTCATTTTATGCTCTCGCTTAAGGGCTTCCTCCCATTGGCCTTGGTAAATTAAATCATTCCACTCCGGTATAAGGTGATGTACGGGACAACCTGTAGTCATCCCGCTTATCATAATACCCGTATGACAAGTTGGAATCCCGCAATCCATGCAACGAGCACCTTGTTCTTTTAATTCATGTTCTTCAAGAGGTAACGTATAAACATCCCAATCATCCGTTCGTGTCTTAGGGTCCCGTTCGTGCCTTGATTGGCGTTCGTAGTCCATAAAACCAGTTGGTTTTCCCATCGCTCACCCTCCCTCTTTTATCGCTTTCACTTCTTTTTGGCTTTCTTCAAATGCCTGGAGTGCTGCTTGATGTTCACTTAACCCTTCCTCTAAAAGTCCCGTTATTCGCTCTTTCATTTCCAAATAGTCCTTCGGAATGACTCTGACAAATTTCTTGCTCATGTCTGCCCAGCTATTTAACACTCTCTCCCCAAGAGGACTATGCGTATATTGAACATGCTTTTCAATCATTTGGTGGACAAGTTGGAGTTCTGACTCATCTTGAAGGGGGTCGAGATAAACTTGAGCCTGATTACATTTGACTCGAAAATCGTTTGTTATATCCAAGACATACGCAACACCACCCGACATACCGGCTGCGAAGTTTTTCCCTGTTTCCCCCAGTACAATCACTGTTCCACCTGTCATGTATTCACAACCATGGTCGCCCACACCTTCTACGACCACATTTGCTCCGCTATTCCTCACACAAAAGCGCTCTCCGGCAATTCCGCTGATATAGGCTTCTCCTGCCGTTGCCCCGTAAAAGGCAACGTTTCCGACAATGATATTATTTTCCCAGGTAAAGGTAGCCCTCCGAGAAGGGCGAACAATAATTTTCCCCCCCGATAAACCTTTACCGATAAAATCATTGGCATCTCCTACTAGTCTCATCGTTAATCCGGGTGGAATAAAGGCAGCAAAGCTTTGTCCGGCAGAGCCTGTAAAAGTTAGGTGAATCGTATCCTCAGGCAGCCCCTTGGCACCATACCGTTTTGTTATTTCACTCCCTAACATGGTCCCAGCGACTCGATTAATGTTCCGTATCGACAAAGTCGCCTTAATAGGTTCCTGGTCTTCAAGCGCTTCTTTACATAAAGGGATCAACTCTTGTTTGTCCATTGTTTTATCAAGTCCATGAACCTGTTCAACCGTGGCATAACGGCTGGTATTTTTCGGAACTTCAGGCTGATAGAGAAGAGCAGAAAGATCTACCCCTTTTGCTTTCCAATGGTTAATCGCATGATTTGTCTCTAAAACATCAGTCCTTCCAATCATTTCATTGACCGTGCGGAATCCGAGTTCGGCCATAAGCTCTCTTACTTCCAAGGCGATGAATCTCATAAAGTTGATTACATGCTCTGGTTCACCCGTAAATTTTTTCCGTAACTCGGGGTTTTGTGTAGCAACGCCTACCGGACAAGTATCGAGGTGGCATACCCGCATGATGATACATCCTAATACAACTAACGGTGCCGTTGAAAATCCATATTCCTCTGCCCCAAGTAAGGCAGCAATTACAACATCCCGGCCCGTCATCAATTTCCCATCCGTTTCCACGACGATTCGATCACGAAGACGATTTAACAGCAATGTTTGATGTGTTTCGGCTAAGCCCAGTTCCCACGGCAATCCTGCATGCTTTAAGCTTGTCCTTGGCGCAGCCCCCGTTCCGCCGTCATATCCACTAATCAGAACAACATCGGCTCTTCCTTTGGCAACACCTGCTGCAATGGTTCCGACACCGGCTTCCGATACAAGCTTGACACTAATTCTGGCGGATGGATTTGCATTTTTTAAGTTATGAATTAATTCCGCCAAGTCTTCAATGGAATAAATATCATGGTGGGGCGGCGGCGAAATCAATCCTACGCCAGGTGTTGAGCCCCTAACCTCGGCAATCCATGGATATACTTTTTTTCCGGGAAGATGTCCCCCTTCACCCGGCTTGGCACCTTGGGCAACCTTAATTTGGATTTCATCAGCATTTACAAGATAATGACTGGTCACTCCGAATCGGCCAGATGCTACTTGTTTAATCGCACTGCGCCTCGATTGCCCATTTGAATCAGGTGTAAATCTGGCCGGGTCCTCTCCACCTTCTCCCGAGTTGCTTCTTGCCCCAATTTTGTTCATGGCAATGGCAAGTGTTTCGTGGGCTTCACGACTAATGGAACCGTATGACATCGCTCCCGTTTTAAACCTCTTACAAATTTCTTCAACAGACTCTACCTCGTCCAACGGTATAGGTTCCCGGTTTTTAAAAGCCAACAGGCCGCGAATGGATTGAAGATTGTCACTAGGGTCTGTCAATAATGCTGAATACTCTTTAAAAAATTTATAATTATTCGTTCGGCATGCATGCTGTAATAGATGAATGGTCCGTGGGTTGTATTGGTGATCTTCTCCGTCATGGCGCCACTGAAAATCATCACCTGAATCCAATGTCCTCTCCCCGCCTCTTGTCGGATCAAATGCTCGTTTATGCCTCATCATCACTTCTTGGGCAATGATACCCAACCCGATACCCTCTATTCGTGAAGCAGTTTCAGCAAAATATTTCTCGATTACGACTTGATCAATCCCGATTGCCTCAAATATTTGTGCCCCAATATAACTTTGAATGGTTGATATCCCCATTTTCGATAACACCTTAACGATTCCATCGGTTGCTGTCAAAATGTATGTGTTAATAGCCTTGTCGACTTCTGTTTCGCGTAAATCACCGATTTCAATCATGCCCCTTAAAGACTCAAAGGCTAAATAAGGATTGATTGCTTCCGCCCCGAAACCAAGTAATGCTGCCAAATGATGGACCTCTCTTGGTTCCGCCGATTCAACAATGATGCTTACTTTTGATCGTGTTCCTTTTCGAATTAGGTGATGATGCAATCCCGAGACTGCGAGCAGAGCTGGCAACGCGGCATATTCGGCATCGACTCCGCGATCAGATAAAACCAGTAAAGAAATACCATTGTCGATGGCGGTGTCAGCTTTTAAAAATAAGCTATTTAAAATTTTTTCAAAATCGGGTGTAGCTGTTTCAACAGGAAACAGGATGGATAGTGTTTCCGTTTTAAAGCTGGAATAGTGAAGTTTTTCTAACTGACTATTCGTCAAAATCGGTGTCTGAAGCTGAATTTGTTGACAACTTTCAGGCTCAGTTTTAATTATGTTTTTCTGTGGTCCAATTGTTGTTAAAACGGAAGTAATAATCTTCTCCCGAATGGCATCAATCGGCGGATTGGTTACCTGGGCAAAAAGCTGTTTGAAATAGTTATATAGCAACTGTGGTCTTTTTGATAAAACAGCAAGGGGAGAATCATAACCCATCGAACCAATGGGATCATGCTTATCTGTAACCATCGGCTTCAAAATTTTATTGAGGTCTTCGTTTGTATACCCAAATGCAAGTTGCTGTTTGAGTCGTTCATCTGTATTAATAACTTGTTGATGATTGTCCGTTTCAAGCAGATCATCAATATGAACTAAATGTTCTGCTAACCAATCTTTATACGGATACTCTGAGGCGATTTGCATTTTAATATCTTCATCCGGAATAATTTTGCCCTTTTCCAAATCAATAAGGAGCATTCTCCCTGGGAGAAGTCTGCCTTTATATTCAATATCCTCAACAAAAATATCCAATGCGCCTACCTCAGAACCCAAAACAATCATACCGTCTTTTGTTACATAATAACGGGCAGGACGCAGCCCATTCCGGTCAAGACATGCCCCGACTTGTTTTCCATTCGTAAATACAACAGCAGCAGGACCATCCCATGGCTCCATTAAACAGCTATGAAATTGATAGAATGCCTTCTTAGCTTCATCCATTGTTTCATCATGCGCCCATGGCTCGGGAATCATCATCATCGCTGTATGCGCAAGTGAACGTCCTGAAAGATGCAGAAATTCAAAACAATTATCAAACATAGAAGAATCACTGCCATCCGTATCGATGACCGGAAATAACTTTCGATAATCCTTGTCTCGAAATAACTCAGATTCACAAAGAGCCTCTCTAGCCTGCATCCATTTAACATTTCCTTTTATCGTATTAAATTCTCCATTATGGATTGTAAACCGGTTTGGATGAGCTCTTTGCCAGCTAGGAAATGTGTTTGTACTAAATCGCGAATGAACAAGGGCTAGTGCAGACTTAAAATCACGATGATTTAAGTCAACATAAAAGGAATCCAGCTGTTCAGGAATTAACATGCCTTTATAGACAATGGTTCTTGAGGATAAACTGCAAACATACATCCCTTCTTGATGTTCCTTATCTGAAGGGCATACTTCCTTTTCTAACCGTTTACGGATCACATATAATTTTCTTTCGAAATCATTTTGATCATGTGGATTAAGAGAAGAAGCAATAAACATTTGACGGATAAACGGTTTTGATTTTTTGGCCATGTCACCAACAAAAGAATCATTAACCGGAACAGTCCTCCAACCTAGAAAGACCTGCCCTTCCTCTTTAATAATGTTTTCAATTTGTTTTTGGGTATTTTTTCTAAATTCTGGATCCTGTGGTAAAAAGATCATACCAATCCCGTATTTACCCTCTTCAGGGAGTTCAATATTTTCTTTTTCACATTGTTTCTCAAAAAAAGAATGAGGAATTTGAGTCAGAATCCCTGCTCCATCCCCGGTACTCGTGTCTGCGGATTGTCCGCCCCTGTGTTCTAAATTACATAATATCGTGATAGCATATTCAACAATATCGTGCGACTTTTTTCCATTTATATTAGCGACCATTCCAATTCCACAAGCCTCATGTTCATATTCAGGGTGATATAAACCTTGCGGACCAGGATACCCAGGACTTTTCATGACAACATCCCTTCTTAAAGAACTTGTATTTCTATGTTCAAGCAGCCTTGTTATGTACAACTTTTACTAGGTATATATTTTTTCATACAAAAATAGTGTATACATTCCATTTCTATTTATCCTATTGCAATAAAAAATCCATAGCTGTCAAAACCGATATATTCAAGCTACTAAAACAAAAAATAACTCGTTTATAAATGTGAAGAACCTTGTTGAACCTACAGCAATACTGTTACGTCCAATAATAATTAAAAGAGCCTTTCTAGAAGAAAAGACTCTTTACTCATTGTTACATCCTTTTATTTTTCAATTTTTACAAGCAGTGAACAGCACTCCACATGTGTGGAATGTCGATCACTACATTAGCCTACAAAATAAATCCGTTTTCTTGAGTCGGCCTTTATATTATTTTAAAGATAGGATGTTCTATTCTTGATCTAATACTCCAGTTGTCTCTTGTGATGACATTTGTTTTTGCGCTTTGGCAACTGGGTTGTTTTCATGGTTGAATTCATTGACTACACTGAATTTTTTGCTGTCTTCCTGTTCTTTTTTAGTCACAGCTCGCGTATTATCCATATTTATCCCTCCCGCCAGTAACTTTTTAAATTCACCTATACATCTGATTTTCGTAGTATTTCAAAAGCCAGGTTTATGATCCGGATTATCACCTAGCGGGCACTGCCCATTGGCGTCGTTTGGAAACCAATGGTTTCAAGTACACGGAAGATAGCAACTCCTGTATCAAGAGAGGTTAAACATGGAATACCATTTTCAACTGCTTCTCGGCGAATCCTAAATCCGTCACGCTCAGGCTGTTTTCCTTTTGTTAGGGTATTGATGACAAGCTGGGCTCTGCCATTACGAATCACCTCTAACAGGTTCTCCTCTTCACTTCCGATTTTGTTGACAACTTTAACTGGAATTCCTACTTGTTTAAATGCAGCAGCTGTCCCTGCTGTTGCCAGGACATGGTACCCAATGTTGTAGAAACGTTTAGCCAGATCAGTTGCTTCCGCCTTATCCTTATCCGCAACGGTGAACAATACAGAACCGCGTGGCCTAATGGAAACACCAGATGCAATAAAGCCTTTATAAAGTGCTTTCTCCAATGTTGTGTCTTGCCCCATGACTTCCCCGGTTGATTTCATTTCCGGTCCAAGCGTGATATCTACTTTTCTTAGCTTCGCAAAAGAGAAAACAGGGACTTTCACATAAACATTTTCCTCTTCGGGATGAATGCCTGATCGAAGCCCAAGCTCCGGTAACGTTTTTCCCAACATAACTTTCGTAGCAAGATTGGCCATTGGTATACGTGTTATTTTGCTTAGGAATGGTACTGTACGGCTCGAGCGCGGATTCACTTCCAATACATACACTTTGCCTTTTGATAAAACGAACTGGATATTGAGTAACCCGACTATTTGTAAACCTTTCGCAATTCTTGTTGTATAGTCAATGATGGTCGCCTTTGTTTCTTCTGACAGGACTTGAGGTGGATAGACACCGATGGAGTCGCCTGAATGGACACCTGCACGCTCAATATGTTCCATAATTCCTGGAATGAATACATTCTCACCATCAGAGATTGCATCAACTTCCATTTCCTGGCCCGTTAAATAACGGTCAACCAGCACCGGCTGATCCTCGTGAACTTGGACCGCATTTTTCATGTAATGAAGTAATTCCTCTGTTTGATAGACAATTTCCATTGCCCTTCCGCCCAGTACATAAGAAGGCCGAATCAGGACAGGGAAGCCAATCGACTCTGCGATTTTTACCGCTCCTTCCACTGACGTTGCTGTTTTCCCTAAAGGCTGTGGAATTTTCAGGGTGGCTAATGTTTTCTCGAACTTTTCACGGTCTTCTGCTGCCTCAAGACTCTCAAGCGATGTTCCTAAAATTTTCACACCGCGGCTTGCCAGTTCTGCGGCCAAGTTTATCCCTGTTTGCCCTCCAAATTGCACGACAACTCCAATTGGTTTTTCTAAATCGATGATGTGCATAACATCTTCAATGGTTAATGGTTCGAAATAAAGCTTGTCTGATATACTAAAATCAGTTGAAACCGTTTCGGGGTTGTTATTAATAATAATCGCCTCGTAACCTGCTTCACGAATCGCCCAGACAGAGTGAACCGTTGCATAGTCGAACTCCACTCCCTGTCCAATACGAATCGGACCTGATCCCAGTACGATAACACTCTCCATTTTTGTGACAACGGATTCGTTTTCCTCCTCATACGTACCGTAAAAATAAGGTGTTTCCGATTCAAATTCGGCTGCACAGGTATCTACCATTTTATAGACAGGGATAATATTTTGCTCTTTGCGGTATTCATATACTTCACGTTCGGTCATACCCCAAAGTTTGGCAATCGTCTTATCTGAGAAACCGATTTTCTTTGCTTCGAGCAGCACTTCTCGGTCGCCTTTGTTGTCTGCTACAACCTTCTCAAACTTTACAATATTTTCAAACTTCACAAGGAAGAAAATATCGATTTTGCTCCACTCATGAATTTGTTCGACTGTTATTCCGCGTCGAAGGGACTCACCAATGTAGAATAAGCGCTCATCCCCGGCTGTACGAATACGTTTTTCAATCAATTCATCATTGATTTGATCTGCATCCTTTAATTCCAGATGAAATATTTTCAACTCAAGTGAACGAACCGCTTTTAATAATGACTCTTCGAGCGTGCGCCCGATGGCCATTACTTCACCTGTCGCTTTCATTTGGGTTCCAAGCTTACGGTTGGCCGACTCGAATTTGTCAAAGGGCCAGCGCGGAATTTTTGTTACCACATAATCCAGAGCAGGTTCAAAGGATGCATAGGTTCTTTCCGTTACAGGATTCATCATTTCATCCAGCGTTAGACCAACTGCAATTTTTGCTGAAAGCTTCGCAATGGGGTACCCTGTCGCTTTAGAAGCCAGCGCGGATGAACGGCTGACACGCGGGTTTACTTCAATCACATAGTATTGAAAGCTCGATGGGTCCAAAGCGAGCTGAACGTTACATCCACCCTCAATCTTTAAAGCACGGATAATCTTTAAAGAAGCATTGCGCAATAATTGATACTCGCGGTCGCTTAACGTTTGGCTCGGAGCGACAACAATGGAATCCCCTGTATGGACCCCGACGGGATCGATGTTTTCCATGTTGCAGACAACAATCGCGTTGTCGTTGCTGTCACGCATGACTTCGTACTCAATTTCTTTAAACCCGGCAATACTTTTCTCGAGCAAACATTGGGTAACAGGACTGTATTTTAAGCCACTCGTGACAATTTCAATTAATTCCTCTTCATTATGGCAAATGCCGCCGCCCGTTCCTCCCAGTGTATAGGCTGGACGAACGATAACAGGATAGCCGATTTGTTCCACAAACGAATAGGCCTCTTCAAGTGAGCGAATAATTTCACTTTCCGGAACCGGTTCATTCAGTTCGTTCATTAAGGAACGGAACAAATCCCGATCTTCCGCCTGCTCAATGGCGGTTAATTTTGTTCCTAAAATTTCAACACCCAGCTCATCTAAAATACCTGATTTGGCAAGTTCGACCGTAAGATTTAACCCTGTTTGTCCCCCCAGTGTCGGCAAGATGGCATCAGGACGCTCTTTATGAATGATGGAGCTCACGAATTCAACCGTTAACGGCTCAATGTATACTTTGTCTGCCATTTCCGTATCGGTCATAATGGTCGCGGGATTTGAGTTAACAAGAATAACTTTGTACCCTTCCTCTTTTAATGCGATACATGCCTGCGTGCCTGCATAATCAAACTCTGCCGCTTGTCCAATCACAATAGGTCCTGATCCAATTACTAAGATTGTTTCAATGTCTAAGCGCTTTGCCATCGTTCGTCCCCACTTTCTTACTTGTTTCCATCAAGTCTATGAAATGGTCAAATAAATAGTTTGCATCCTCTGGCCCCGGGGATGCCTCTGGATGGTATTGGACAGTAAAAGCCGGATATTTGTTATGCTTTAACCCCTCAACTGTCCCGTCATTTAAGGCAATATGGGTGACAGATAAATCCGTTCCTGCTAACGATTCCATACGGACCGTATACCCATGGTTTTGCGAGGTAATTTCGACACGGTTTGTTTCTAAATTCTTTACTGGATGGTTTGACCCGCGGTGGCCAAACTTCAGTCTTTCTGTATCGGCTCCGCATGCGAGTGCAACCAATTGATGACCTAAGCAAATGCCGAACAATGGTATTTTCCCAAGCACACCTTTGATCATTTCAATTCCTTCTGTTATTTCCTTCGGATTCCCCGGCCCGTTACCTAACATGATGCCATCCGGGTCCAAACTTAATATTTTTTCCGCCGTTGTATCATATGGAACCACTAGGACATCACAGTTGCGCAGTGTTAACTCACGCAAAATACCGTGCTTCATTCCGTAGTCGACAAGCACGACTTTAAACCCGCGCCCTGGGCTTGGGTAGGATCGTTTTGTTGATACTTGCTTCACCTGATCTCTCTGCCATTCCGCTTTCTGTAACTCTGAAACTATTTCGTCAACATTAACATCCATGCTGCAGATTCTTCCTTTTAGAATCCCATGTTCGCGGATTTTTCTGGTAAGCTTCCTTGTATCAATTCCGGCTAGACCTGGAATATCTTTGTCTTTTAAAAATTGATCAATCGGATATTGGCTGCGGAAATTAGACGGTACTTCACAAAATTCTTTAACAATCAAGCCGTTAATGGTTGGTTCAATCGATTCAAAATCATCACGATTAATCCCATAGTTACCGATTAGTGGATATGTAAGTGTAACAATTTGACTGCAATAAGAAGGGTCGGACAAAATTTCCTGATAGCCCGTCATCCCTGTGTTAAATACTACTTCACCTATCAATTCCCTTTCACTGCCAAAACCCTTTCCAACAAATACAGTACCGTCTTCTAAAATGAGTTGACGTTTCATACCATTAATTCCCTTTCTTTCATAAAGATTATCCTTCTACCAGCAATCCTTCGATTAAAGCCTGCTAATCTTGTCAACCCTTCAAAACGAGGATGCATTTTGAAGATTTTTTATTTCATTTAATATTTCGTAAAGTTAAAACAACTTCTTTCTCTAATATGTCTTTTACAGATCATTCCCTATAATCCCCTTATTTGGAATTAAGATGTATTAAATAAAATACTCAATAATGTCCATATTATTAAGCTAATCTTTTTAAATACTGCCTATTTCCAGCGCAGCCAAAATAAAAAAAATAAAAGTGCCATAGGACACTTTTACTTTTTCAACATATCAAAATACACCTTTCCCATTCTGTCAACAGCCCCTATACGTCTTTTTTACAGAAATCTTAAGTGTATTTATTAAAATTCACTTGTAATTTAACTTAACTTTCAAAAAAAAAAGGTTGCTTTAAAAGATGGTTATAAAATATAATAAATGATAATGATTATCATTATTAATAAAAAAAAGGCTGCGTTTAAAATGTTACATACCCCTTCTCAAAACTTTATCAAAGTTCGTTCAAACGCTTTTCTGTTATTGCTCTTATTCATATTTGTAATTCTTGGAGTATTAGGTTGCATGATTTTGGCTATTTCTCTTGGGGCAAAAGAAGTTACTTTAAATACAGTCATGTCAGCAATTTTTAATTATAATCCTAAATTGACTGAACAACAGATTATCCATGAACTTCGGCTTCCACGGGTGATAGGTGCTGCAATCGTCGGGGCCGCTTTTGCAGTTGCGGGGTGTTTGATGCAGGGAGTAACCCGTAATCCACTAGCGGATGCAGGAATTCTTGGTATTAACGCTGGAGCAATGTTTATTGTAACTCTTTGCTTTGCTTTTTTTCCAGGTATTCCGTATTCTTTATTGATGATTTTATCCTTTATTGGAGCTGTACTTAGTACTCTATTCATTTTCATCATCGGATCTTCTGTCCCAGGTGGACTAACACCTATGCGGTTGACTATTTCAGGTGCAGTAATAGCAGCACTTTTACATTCTCTTAGTGCAGGTATAGCCATTTACTTTGATTTGAATCAAGATTTAGCTTTTTGGTACGCAGGAGGTGTTGCAGGAATTAAATGGGATCATTTAAATGTGTTGGTTCCTGTTATTTTCATCACGATTATTTGGGCAATAACTATGGGCCGCTCTGTTTCTATAATTTCTTTGGGGGATGATATAGCAAAGAATCTTGGGACGAACGTTACTCTAATAAAAGTACTTTCTATTATTATATCTGTTATTTTGGCAGGAGTTTCTGTTTCAGCTGTTGGATCAATAGGATTTATAGGATTAGTCATTCCACATATTTCTCGAAAGCTGGTTGGAGTAGATTATAAATTTATCATTCCAATGTCAGCGTTATTAGGTTCAATCTTACTGATTATGGCTGATTTAGGGGCAAGGACGATCAACCCACCTCGTGAATTGGCGGTTGGTATATTAGTAGCACTTGTAGGAGTTCCGTTCTTTCTTTATATTGCTCGTAAAACTGGGAGGGATTTATAGATGAAATCCCAAACCAATGCAGACAACAAGAGAGCCTATACTGTTACTCTAGTAATAATACTGATTAGTATTAGTATTATTCTAATTAGTTTGAATACAGGTTCTTTGCAAATTGCTCCATTAAAAGTAATACAAACTCTTTTTGGATACGGTGATTATAAAAGCTCTTTAGTGTTGTTCGAATACCGTATGCCTCGAATCCTGATAACCATGTTGGGCGGGATTGGCTTAGGAATTTCAGGTGCGATTTTACAAGGATTAACCCGTAACCCTTTGGCAGACCCAGGAATTTTAGGGCTTCATTCAGGTGCTTCCTTTGGTCTAATACTTTTTGTTACATATTTTCATTCATTGGATGACCATGCTGCCATTCTTATCCCGTTATTTACTTTTTTAGGTGGATTTTTAACGGCTTTTATTATTATTTTACTTGCTTATGAGCGTACCAAAGGTTTACTGTCTATTCGACTTATTCTCACAGGAATTGCCGTCTCTGCGGGTTTTGGTGCAATAACGCTTTTCCTATCTCTTCGTCTTGATGAAGAGACTTACACATTTGCTTCAAGATGGCTGGTTGGAAATGTTTGGGGAAGGGACTGGATCCATGTGATTGCTCTTTTCCCATGGATTCTTATCTTAGCACCATTTGCTTGGTCTCAATCTAAAACATTAAATGTCTTATCTTTAGGGGATGATGTTGCAGCTGGACTCGGTATCTCCGTTCAAAGTCAACGCTTGCTTATGCTCGCAACCGCTGTCGGTTTATCCTGTTCGAGTGTAGCAATGGTAGGCGGTATCGGTTTTATTGGTCTAGTCTCACCCCATCTTGCACGTCGGCTTGTTGGCCCGATGTATCAGAATTTTCTTCCTGTCTCAGGACTCATCGGGATGGTCATTTTAGTACTTGCAGATACGGTGGGACGTTCAATCTTTCAACCTAATGCGATTCCAGCGGGTGTAATTGTTGCAGCAATAGGAGCCCCTTATTTTCTTTATTTATTAGCAAAAACAAAATAAATCCAACTACAAGGAGAAACAATGATGAAAAAGAAATTTACCCTTCTATTCGGTACAATATTGTTACTTTTATTGTCAGCTTGCGGACAAAACGCTGCAAATGAGGCTAAATCAACTAACGAAGAGAAAGTGGCTGACAAAGAAACTAGAATTGCTTCCCTCTCTATTCACTTAACAAATGATTTGCTTGCATTAGGAATTAAGCCCGTTGGTTCTGTCGTTGGCGGTGAATTAAAAGATTTTCTTCCCCATGTAAAGGCACAATTAAAAGATACGAAACAGCTTGGACCTGCTAAAGATCCAGACATGGAAGCATTGCTTGAATTGTCCCCTTCTGTAATCTATCTAGATAAAGAGTTTGGAGATCAAGATTTATCCAAATATGAAAAAATTGCATCTACTAAAGTATTTAATCTTGACGAAGGGACCTGGAGAGATCATTTAAGGTCGATTGGTAAGCTTGTTAACCGAGAGGAGAAAGCAGAGCAATTTATTGCAGATTACGAAAATCAAGTAAAAGAAGTACGCACTTTAATTAAAAATAAACTTGGTGAAGATAGTAAAGTAATGGCCATTCGTGTTACCGCAAAAGAGTTACGAGTATTTAGTACAAAACGTCCAATGGGTCCAATTTTATTCGAAGATTTAGGTTTAAAGCCTGCTAACGGTATTGAGGAACTTGATTCAAATCAGCCTTACGAAGTGATTTCCCAAGAGGTTCTTCCGGACTTTGATGCTGATGCTATATTTGTTGTTGTTAATAGTGATGACGAAGCTCAAACAGCTTTTAATCAGTTACAAGAGTCACCTATTTGGAAAGGGTTAAAAGCTGTAAAAGGTAATCATGTTTACGTTATTCCAGATCAACCTTGGCTAGACTATTCTGCTCTAGGAAATAAAATGGCAATGGATGAAGCAAAAGAAATCTTTTCAAAATAAATAATAGAAATATATCTTTAGAATTTAATAATATCTAATGGACAACTCTGATAAAATCATAAATATTACAATGGTAAGTCTGTGGAATTATTGTTCCACAGGCTTTTTTTATTAAGTGATTCTAATTCCATTATGTTATAAATATATCAGTTCATCTTCTTTCGCTCCCCTACCCTGTTAGCCTTCCATGCAGTAGAGCTGTACCACAAAGAATGAAAATAGTTAGGAAATGTCAATATTGATGCTATCCTTAATTTATTCAGGAACTTGTGTTTTTAAAATTTTCTAAAAATATTATAGGATGAAATTAATAGCTTAGTAATATAGAGTTTTGTATGTGGAATTTTATTTTTATAATAGGACGACTATTCTCCCCATCAAGTGTCCAAGCGGGATATCCACGTTCCGGCGCTCCAAAGCTCATACAACCAAGACAAAGACGGGATACATCCAAGCCGGTATTTCCAAGTTTTACATATTCCATTTGAATGTCCTGGCTTTACTTTAAATACGGATTACTTCGATATTTTAACCTTCTAGCTATATTAGATGCCTTTAGAAAAGATATACATTGATGAATTCAGTGACATCTGTGTATAATTTTATACAGAATTGAGATACTTACAATTGTCAAATTATCTTAATTTGTATATTAGTGCACAAAGAAATTGAAATTGTATAATTTTTATCAAAGTTTGGTGACTTCACAATTTCTAAAGTGGATAGAAGATGACGCCATATGAGGAATGTCCCTTAACATACGTTCTTCACTAAATTCACACTGTTTTTTACCGATCGTAACAGAATGCGTATGAGCTTATTACAAATTGCAATTAGAGATTGCATCTTCTTCAAAGGATTATTTGGGCGTTTTGTAAAATACTCATGTAAAGCTTTAAACGCAGTATTTTTTTGCCACCAAAGGCATTGCTAGTCGAAAGAGGAGAGCTCTTAAGGTCTTCCTTCCTCTCTTCGTAATTTTGGTTTGCCCCTTATGTTTTCCAGATGATATCGTGTTCGTTAGAGGTGCGCAGGACTTTGCAAGGATTGCCAACAGCAACCGAATTAGCTGGAATATCTTTCGTCACTACACTTCCGGCACCTATGACACTGTTTTCGCCAATGGTTACTTCTTATCATCTAATTTGCTTTGAAAAATGGATTATCCTTTCAACTTTCTCATGTAAAACCTCGTGTGATATTGTTTAACCACTTGTATTGGCGGTACGAATGGCAGCGGCAGGCAGCTTGATCATTTCATCTAAACTGATCACTGCAAAAAGAATAATCGGACGGACTTGCCACACAAATGCTCTCAAATAACTCAATGGCAATATAATTCCCCACATCACTAAGAAATCGCACCAAAGACCAAATTTTGCATCTCCTCCAGCTGGAAAAATTCTACCGATTATAGTGGAGTTCATCGACTTCCCGATACAGTAGTAAGCGCATATAAAAAGCATCCCATTAAGATTGTGCTTTACCATTTAAATCCACGATATGGAAATATAAATGAAAGAAGCGTTAATCCATCTTGGATTAACGCACTATTAATATCTAATTCTATTCTTCGTTGTTTTTCAATGAAATTGGTGTTCCATAAGTAAGTATTATTCTAGAGAAAAGGAAAACAAATCAATGGCCCCTTCTCCTTTGTATGTGAAGAACAAAGCATTCACTCCAGTATGAATTGATAGTGGAGCCTGGTGAATTCCCCACTCTTGTCCAGGAGAAATAGGAATCAGTGCAAATTCTTCACCGCCAAGTGTGGTCCTGACATGAAGTTCTCCTTTACCTGTTCCTCTAACTTTAACTGAAATCTTAGAAACATCGACAAAATCAAAATACTTAAATCCTGCAATGGCTCCATCTGTCATGTTTGCAATATATTGATTGGGCTCATCTTCCCTGTCCTCTCCCTCTTGAGTAAAGTATGGATGGGATTCATCAATTACATAACCAAACTCATAACGGACTGCACCAGATCTGCTCATAAGGTTGCAAGCAATATATGCAGGATATTCTCCTTTTCCAATTAATGGACCACCATTCAGTCCACAGCTTGTCATTTCTACTTGTTTGATACTACCATCGCTTTCAATTTTAATTTCTTCGGCGCATGCCTGCCTTGAAAATTGATGCTTATTCGTCTGTCTATGATAGAATACATACCATTTATCATTAATCTCGACGATGCTGCCATGATTATTGCCCGTATAATTTAATGCTTCTTCGTCTGTTATTCCATTCAAATAAATATCCCCATTGGAGATAATAGTTCCTCCGTATCGGAAACCGCCAACCGGGCTCTTTGAAGTTGCATAGCATAATTCATGCCCATTAAAAGATGAATAAACAAAATAATAGGTATCACCAATCTTTCTAATGGAAGATGCTTCAAAAAATTCGTGTCCTTCAAAATCGGTACCTAAACCGCGAGCTTTGTCTGGAAAGATATACTTTGGATCTTCTTTAACCGTAATCATATCTGCTTCCAGTTCAATGACCATCCCGCCTTTAATGGTTTGATCTTCAAGGCCCAATTGATCCCACGGGAAATCCTTAGGACAGAAACCGGAGTAAAGATATACTCTTCCATCATCGTCTACGAGTACACCCGGATCAAACTGAAATCCGTCACCTTCCCGTCTACCTAGTAGAGTTCCGTCCTTGTAATGCACATGTCCGTAAAATTCATACTTGCCTGCTGGTGAATCACAGACTGCTACGGCCATGACTCCGAGAAAATCAAATGCATAATATAGATAGTATCTGCCGTCAGGGCCCTGTTGTACATCTGGTGCAAATAATAATCTGTTATCCGTTTGCCCCATTGGATCTTGTACTTTCTGATAAATTACCCCTTCATATCTCCAGTTACTTAGATCATCTACTGGAGCCGACCAACATACATAATAATTTTCACAATAAAACATTCCATTAAACTTATCATGACTTCCGTACACATATACCCTGTCACCAAATACATAGGGCTCTCCATCTGGAATATATTCATAACTTGGTAAATAAGGATTAAATGCTTGTTTTTTCATAGCTACCTCCATAAATAAAATATTTATCCTTTTTCACATTTGCAGTTCAACAATCATCCATTTACTAATGATTGATACTCCTATAAATCATCACTATAATGAGTATTAGTATGTATTAAAAGATTCAATGGCAGCTTACCTTGGGGATAGAAAACGTTTTCTGTCAATTGCTTATATTATAGGAATTATGATGGAATATGGCGATTGTCCTATCAAAGTGAAATTTACCCAAATCAAAGGATGAGACAATAATGGAAAATACACATAAAAATACCTATAATTCTACTAATGCAATCCGACTTCCAATGATTGATTGGAACATACGATTTTTTGGCGCCCATATGCAAACAGTATCAAAGGAATGGTCCGTATCAAAGGAATCCCACCGTGCTTTTGAGATTTTAGTTGTTTTAGAAGGAAAACAAGAAACTATCATAGAAAACGAAAGTATATAGTAAATAGTGGGGATATCATCCTCATTCCACCAGGATTTGAGCACACCAATAGCAATATTTCAAATGACCGCATGACCTATTTCTGTGCTCATTTTGATATAGATGAGCCTTCTTTACGTATTGAAATGTTGAAAAATTGTGAATTAATTTTTACTCCTGCTTCCCCTTTTTATCAAAGACTAATAAGTACACTTGAAAAATGGTTTGATAGGCTATCTGTATCCTATGAGGTAACGGTTAAAGATAAACTGCAGGTACAGATTGTCCTGTTTGAGTTGTTAGAGGTATTTGCGGATATTGTTTCACAAAATCATGAATCCCTCATAAATGAATCAATGACAACCACAAAATATGCAAAAGAAATTGCGGATGCTATCAAATCAAATTTCAAAAGAAGTTACTTAGATGGTAAGGATATGGATATTCCCATTCATATACAGCCAATTATTGCTTCCCTTGGTTTAAGTCCTAATTATGGATTAGAAATTTTTCAAAAGGTCTATCATATGTCTCCGAGAAAATACTTATCTGAATTGAAATTGCAGGAAGCCAAAATTTTAATACAGCAGCCCGATGTTTCTTTAAAAGAAATTTCCAATCGTTTAGGTTATACAAATCTCTCTCATTTTAGTAGACAATTTAAAAGGTGGACAGGATTTAGCCCGACAGAATTCCGTAAGAATTCTATTTATGGACATTGATTTAATCGGTCTTTAGTACCTTTTACTGTTTAGTTGGCATAATGGTTGAACCATCGTTGCTAGCATGTATCTAATAATTAGTAAATGATAATGAAGTTATGATCCTGAAAAACCATTTGGATAACTTTCAGATGGAGCAATTGACTAATCTAACCAATAGTGTAATAATTTGTATTATTTTATAAAACTACTAGAATGTAGGTGTTAATGTAATTGGATTTTATTAGAGTAATAAAAGGCAAGAATAGCTGGAAGCGGTATATATCTTCATTTATTGTCATTATTCTGTTTATCTCTGTCGGGGCGCTGCCTTATGCCATCATTAGTGAATGGATCGTTAATACGGATGGAAACCCCAATACCTATTATGATTTTGATCAAGAGGATTACGTAGGAATTAACCCGTTACTTTATTTTGCTTTGATGAATTCACCCTTTTTGTTTTGGCTTTTGGGCCTTTTTGTCGCGATTCGTTTCATTCATAAACGGAAATTTACATCACTCATTACGCCCAATAGAAAAATAGATTGGAAGAGAATAGGCTTTGGATTTATTACCTACTTTGTCATCTTAGTTCTGACTACCATCATCGATTGCCTGTTAAACCCTGGGGATTACTCATTCAACGATGTCAGAGTTTCTGATTTTTTGATTTTATTTGTGCTCGTGCTGGTTTTAACTCCCATTCAAACGACCTGTGAGGAATTATTTTTCAGAGGATATCTCTTGCAGTTTTTCGGAAAATGGGTTCGCAATCCTTTTCTTTTATCTCTAATAGTTGGCTCGATTTTTGGCGCACTCCATTTCACCAATCCTGAAATGGGGTATTCCCCCCTATTGGTTGGAGCGGATTATTTGTTAACTGGATTCATTTGGTGTTATATCACCGTAAAAACGAACAGTACCGAATTGTCGATTGGAGCGCACGCAGCAAATAATATGCTGTTGGGGTGGTTCATCACGATGGATGACTCTGCCATGGGTAACATTCCATCGTTATTTGTTGTCACAAATATTGAACCGGCTATCTCACTTATGTGGACCATTGTTTCTCTTGGGATTTTCTTATTTATTTCTTTGAGAAAATACAAATTTACAAGACTTTAATTAAGATGCCAGGCACCTTCTATTTCTGAAAGGTTACTGGCATCTTTTTGTGCTTAGTAATCATTACTTAAACTAAAGCCCCCTATAGTGAACAAGAAAATTTATTTATTATGGTAAATTGGTTATTTTGTAACGCATATAGAAATGCAAAAAAGTTGATACTGTAAGCGTTTTCAATTATAATAAAGATGGTTGGATAACAAGTGGGGTTATCGCCGGTGTTGGCGAAGGATGGGGCTGATACCACGGAGCAGGACTAAAAAGCTCTTTTTTTTTGTCTTTTTTAATTAGGTTTTTTCTTATGATTATTTCTGTTTCTAATCGAAGAGGTATTCACTTAGTTAAACTTCATGATTTTAATGAAATCCTACCGAAAACAATTAATTCATTCTTCAGGTTCAATTGTAAAAAGTAAGGAATAACCCAATCATTAGAAAAGTACCAAAAGGCTGTGGAGTGACTATGAAAGCTCCCTTTCTCCATCTCAAATTAAGTATTTTAAACGAGATAGAGAACGAAATATTAGTATCCTGTCCCTTTTCTTAGGAACTGGAATTCGGGTAAATGAATTATCAAATCTAAGGATTAAAGATATTGAGATTTTACTTCCAAAGCCACAAAATTAGCTTCCCTGTATTCATCATCTATCTCTTTCCCTTCGTAGTTTCAATTTAACCTGCTTTAATTGGGAACGAACAATGACCGCCTTCATGGCGGTCATTGACTTTTTAATGTATCGTTGTTTTTGAAAAAAACGCATTATACGCCTTTGTCGGATTGGCAAACCATTCAGCAATTTCGTTTGCTTTTACTTGGTCCTGTGCACCCTGAAGTAGCAATTGAACAACATGCTCAGGTAATGGTTTCGTCATGGCATTTGTCCATTCAGTTACTTCTTTTACATACTGTTTCGTTCGATTCCAATAACACTCTCCTGTTTCTACGCCCCACTTAGAATTTTTGTATTCGGTAAGTGTTTCATACAATTGTTCAGCACAGTAAGAAGAGAGATTACAGCCTTGACCCGTAATAGGATCGTTTAAAAATACACTATCGCCACAGCCAACTACCAGCTTATTTTTAACCATCAGATATGGCTTTCGAATAACAGGTGTTAAGGCCATTTGGAGAAAGCCATTTTCATCACATAAAGCAAAATTTTTTCCATCAATTCGGTTATAAATTTCCGGGAAAAACTGTTGAACTGTACTCCTCATTTTAAGAGTAAACTCTTCTGCATTTTTAATTCCTTTAAATTTGTCTAAATCGCTGTTTGGTAATGCCATTATGAACAGTATGGTAACAGGACCGTGTTCTGTTATTGCGGGTATTTCAAACATTTCACCCAACTCAGGAAGAACCGTTACACTTACTCCCAAAGGGGTGTTTGCTTTTATACCTTTGAAATAACCAACGATACATTTTCGCTGAGGAGATTGAAAAGGAGACAGATCCTCTTCAATCGGAAACGGCATAAGAGGTCCATTTTTCCCTGTACAATCAATAACTAAATCAAACTCATCTATAAGTACTTCCACACTCTCTTTTTCTACCTTTTCTTGACGGAAGGAAACTCCTTTTTCTACAAGATCTTTAATAGAATGAGAGTAATACAAACGTTGATCAACAGATAATGCCGGTTCTTGCAATTTTCCTACAAATAGTTTTTGATTTCCAATCGTTATATGAATACTTTCAATAAGAGTTTGTTCTCCCCATTTTGGCACATTAAAGCGTTTTTCACGAGTCCTTGTTGATCCAAAATGCACCTGGGTAGACATGATTCGGCCTTTTCTAATCTGATCTGGTGATTGACGTTCAATGACTGTAATATCAAAGTCGTCCTTTAGAGCATAAGCTAGATGCAGTCCGGCTACGCCACTACCAATAATACAGAGTCTTTTTTTCAACAATCCCACTCCCTTATTAGAAAATTCAGCATTCTCCAAGCGATTTGGTTGAATGCCAAGTTACATTATATGTACTAGTCCTGTGAAACAATTTTGCTAACATTTCCCTCCAAATGTAACTATTACCTATTTTATTGAAGACTAATTCTCATGTAAATGGTTCTTTAGTGACAGGATTCGTATTATAGACCGTAAAGTAAATTAAGGGCTAAAATCACCTTAACATTAAATTCCAAATAGTGTAATATAACAGATGATTGGAACTTTTTTGAAATAGATGTTTTTTGGTGAAAGCATTGAAAAGAATAGACAATAAAGTTATTTAATTTTAAAACCCCAAACACACATAACCCCGTTCTGATTTTAGGACGGGGTTAAAATAAGGTTGTTTCATTTTTGAAGTAAGTTACTTCACTGCACTTAAAAATATAACAATAAAGTCTTTTAATCCTAAGTGTTATTGCATAATCGCTCCCGATACATAAAAAAGAGCGCATTCCTTGCTACTAGGGATAAGCGTCCTTTAATTGAAGAACGTGCAACTTTAATTTCAGCTAAATACCATCATGTGATATCTTGCACAATATCCACCTTTAGTTAAATAACTTGATTAGGATTTTCCCATATTCTTCGAGTTCACAATACGTTCATTTCCTCTTTTATAATTACTGTTATCTTTGCCAATATCATTTTTTCACTTCATGCCAAGCTAACTGAGGTCTTTCAATTGGATATCCATACTCTTGACGATATCTTTTACGCTCTTCAGTAAAATCAAACCAACTTTTTTCGCTATCGGGGTGTTTGGCATAATGTATAATACATCTTAAAGAATCTTCCACACAAGGGTCTTCCCAATATCCATAAAGTGCTTCCAAACGATTAATTAAATCAGCACCATCTTCGTTTTGTATCTCTTCAAGAGAATAATAACCTAGATCAATTACTCGTTGAGCGACTTTGGGACCGATAGAGGGTATCAATTGGAATTGAGCGAGACCACGGAGGTATTTAGTTCGTTCAAAAGAAGTTTGTAAACACTTGGATAAACGTGAAATGTCCATACCGGGAATCTCTTTTAATTTTATTTTACACGTTTTTAATTGTACTTTTTCTTTTGGTGTTAATGGAAGTTTGGGAGAAGAAATTTTAATATGATTTCACCTACTTTTCAGATTGACAGGATTACAGCCCTACCCTATAACCGTTAAACCCCACGTTTTCATCCCCTAAATCCTGACGATAAAAGACCTTCAGGTTTGAGCGTTATCTTTACAGTCGACTCATCCTTATTCAATTAAATGGCCCGAATGCGGAGATTTACGCCTTACTAAAAAGCAGATCCTCTTTCCAAGATATCGAATAGAACCTACATCTATACAACATGCGGGTATTAAACTTTTTATAGAAAAATGTAGACAAACTATTAACTGGTTTAGCTCAAATCAAAAATAACTACTATAGTTAGATAATTTCGATACCTAATTCCATGTACTTGTTTAAATTATGACTTAGTGGACCGTCTTCCGTAATTAAGTAATCAAGTTCAGAAACGGGACCAACCAAGTAATTGGAAATAGTATTAAGTTTACTTCTTGTTACCAGGGTAGCGATCTTATTTGAACTTTTAATCATCTGACGTTTAGCATAAGACTCTTCTATATGAGGGATGCTGATACCAAAGTCAGGGTGCAGGGAATACACTCCTAAAAAACAGAGGTCGGCTCTAATATTTTTAAGCACATCAATTACATCCAATCCTACAGTCACAAAAGATTCCTTAAAGAAGGTTCCGCCCAAGAGTATGATATCTGTATTTGGATGTTTTGATAATGCCAAACTAATAGAGGGACTATTCGTAATAATGGTCCCTTTAAACTCCATTGGAATTTCTTGAGCCAGAAAAAGATTTGTTGTACTTCCATCTATTAAAAGAACTTGTCCATCTTTAATAATTTTCACTGCTTTTAAAGCCAATTCTTTTTTTGCATCTATATTTTCTTCCGTTCTTTCAGAAAAAGTTAAAGCACTCGCTGAAGCAGGAAATGCCCCGCCGTGTACTCTTTTGAGAAGACCAAATGAATCCATTTCCCTTAGATCTCGTCTAATTGTGTCCTCGGAAACATCCCATTTCATGCTTAATTCTTTAGCAACGACTTTCCCTTCTTTTTCAAGTATTTGTAAAATTTTGCTTTGCCGTTCTTTTCTAAGCATAACAATGATCAGCCTCCGTGTTTTTGCATGTTTTTTCTTATATTATATTATTTTTTCTGGAATTCACCAATTTTAAAAAAATTCAACGAAATTATTCTTGTTTTTTCTTGTTTTTAGAGATAAAATATTTTCAAACACGGAAAAACTAGATTTAAGATGCAAAAACAAGAAATTCTTCTAGGCAAGAAACCTAATAACTGACATTTTGTACTAATTTTAAAATTACATGAATAAAGAGGAGGAAAAAAAGATGAATCACAGTATTGAAACACTAGCTGTAAATACGATTCGTACCTTATCAATTGACGCGATCAACAATGCTAATTCCGGTCATCCAGGTCTTCCTATGGGTGCTGCTCCAATGGCATATGCACTCTGGGCACATCATCTAAATCATAATTCTGCAAATGCAAAATGGTTTAATCGAGATCGATTTATACTTTCTGCCGGACACGGATCTAGTTTGTTGTATAGTTTGCTTCATTTAGCTGGGTACAATGTTTCTTTAGAAGATTTAAAAAGTTTTAGAAAGCTTAATAGCAAAACACCTGGTCATCCCGAATTTGGTCACACAGAAGGTGTTGAAGCGACAACTGGGCCTTTAGGGCAAGGAATTGCAAATGCAGTAGGTATGGCGATGGCTGAAGCGCATTTAGCTGCAAAGTTCAATCAGGACGGATACCCTGTAATTGACCATTATACATATGCTCTAGTTGGCGATGGAGACTTAATGGAAGGCATCTCTTATGAGGCCATGTCTATGGCCGGTCATATGAAACTAGGAAAATTAATTGCATTATATGACTCAAATGATATTTCTTTGGACGGTGAATTAAACCTTTCATTTTCAGAGGACATTCAAAAAAGAACAGAATCTGCTCATTGGCAATATTTACGAGTAGAAGATGGCAATGATGTAGCAGAAATCTCAAAAGCTATTACATTAGCTAAACAAAATACAAACCAACCAACTTTAATCGAAATTAGAACCACTATCGGTTATGGAAGTCCCAAAGTTGCAGGAACTAACAAGGCACATGGAAATCCCCTTGGAGCAGAAGAAGCTCGTGCAACAAAACAGGTATATGGCTGGCACTATGAAGAGGATTTCTTTGTACCAGAAGAAGTTAAAGCCCATTTTGAAGAGCTAAAACAAAGAGGAATTAGCCAAGAACAACAATGGAATGCATTATTCCAGTCTTATCAAGAGACATATCCTGAATTAGCTAAGGAACTGCAATATGCCATCACGGGAGAAGTTTTAATCAATACGGAAGACATCCTGACATTTGATACAGGTAAAACAATTTCAACTCGTGTAGCCAGCGGAGAAGCCATTAACCATTTTGTAAAATCAGTTCCTTCTATTTTTGGAGGAAGTGCGGATCTTTCTCACTCCACAATGACAGACATAAAGGAAAACGCAGCATTCGCAGTAGAATCATTTAGCGGACGAAATATCTACTTTGGTGTTCGGGAACACGCAATGGGAGCAGCTGGCAATGGTTTGGCTCTTCATGGCGGGGTAAAGCCTTTTGTAAGCACATTCTTTGTTTTCAATGATTATCTCAGACCGTCAATTCGTCTGGCAGCCTTGCAAAAGCTTCCAGTCACTTATGTATTTACTCATGATTCGATTGCGGTTGGTGAAGATGGTCCAACTCATGAGCCAATTGAGCAGCTAGCTTCTCTTCGTGCGATCCCAGGGCTAACTGTAATTCGCCCATCAGATGCAAACGAAACGGCAAGTGCTTGGGCTTATGCACTACAACAAATAGACGGTCCGGTTGCCCTAGTACTAAGCCGTCAAAACCTGCCTGTGTTCCAAGAAACACAAGCCAATTTAGACAACCTTTCTAAAGGAGCTTACATTTTAACGCAAACAAATGACCAACCAGAGGTTATTTTGATCTCTACCGGTTCAGAAGTGTCATTAGCCATTAACGCGAAAGCTGAACTTGAAAAGGAAAATGTATCGGTTCGCGTTGTCGCAATGCCAAGCTGGGAACTTTTCGATCGTCAACCGAAAGAGTACAAAGAGCTTGTCTTCCCTGCTTCTATTACGAAGCGTGTGGCACTAGAAATGGGCATCTCTCTTGGATGGGAACGCTATGTAGGATCAGAAGGGAAAGTATTATCTATTGAAACATTCGGTGCTTCAGGAACGGGCGCTGCTGTTATGGAGCTATTTGGATTTACGACAGAAAATGTTGTTCGAACTGCAAAAAGTCTACTGTAATCTAAAAATGGAGGAAATATACGATGAAATTATTTATTGATACTGCAAATCTTGTTGATATTAAAAAGGCATATAAAATTGGTGTTTTATCAGGTGTTACAACTAATCCTTCCCTAGTTGCTAAGGAAGGCGTAAAATTCGAAGACCGCATTGAAGAAATCTGCCAAGCAGTTCCACAAGTAGAGTCTGTTTCCGCTGAAGTAACTCCAGAGGCCATTACAGCTGATGAAATGATTGCCCAAGCTGAAGAGCTTATTAAAATTAACGGCGGAGATGAGAAAATTACAATCAAGCTTCCTATGACTTTAGCTGGCTTAGAGGCTTGCCGTTATCTAGCTGATAAAGGCGTTAAAACAAATGTCACACTTATCTTTACAGTAAACCAAGCACTATTAGCAGCTCGTGCTGGTGCAACGTATGTATCTCCATTTTTAGGCCGCTTAGACGATATTTCCGAAGACGGTGTCCAATTAGTATCAAAGATAGCTGAATTGTTCCGCATTCATAATTTCGACTCACAAATTATTGCAGCATCTGTTCGTCATCCGGATCATGTAACTCGTGTAGCAATGGCAGGTGCACATATTGCAACGATTCCATTTTCAGTCATTGAGCAAATTTCTAAACATCCACTTACTAATCAAGGAATCGAAAAATTTGCTGCTGATTGGGAAAATACTCTTAAAAACTAAGTTAAATAAAAAACACGACAGGAATTCCCCTGTCGTGTTTTTTATACCTAATTTGTTATATAAGATTTTCAATTGCAAGTCCGTTGGAAAAACGTTTCATAAATTGCTCAAAGCCCTCCACATCCTTAGGATCAGAGGCAAGCACCCGATAGTTTAAGTACAATCCTTCACAATCTCAAGAGAGCTGCAAATATGACAGTTCCCTCCTTTAACTCTTACATCGGTGAATTGAATATATGGCGGGAGTATCACCTGATAATTTATTTGCGATTTTTTAATCTCTTTTCCATCAGTTCTGCTATTTGTTTGGAATTTAGATTTCCTTCATTTTGTAATTTATCAATTATGCTAATATAATCCGTTTCATTTCGGTTCTGACTTAATTTATATGCAGCCTGGATTTCTTCCACTTTTATCTTAAAACCAACAATACCTTCTAGTTGATTTTCTAATAGTTCAGGAGAAAGTTTATCCCATAAAACTGGATTTTCACGATTATGTTCATATATTTCCAACATGCCTGTTAATTCTTCTATTAACTCATCTTTCTCTAAAATACTTGCTTTTCCATACATATGGATAGCCTGATAATTCCAAGTCGGAACATTTTCGTGCGAATACCAAGAAGAAGAAATGTAAGCGTTCGGTCCCTGAAACATCACAAGCACATCTTCACAGGTTTCAAATGTTCTCCACTGAGGATTTCCAAAAGCCATATGCCCAGTAATATAGTAATCATCACCTTTTTTAGTTAACACCAAAGGCAAATGAGTGGCAATCGGTTTCCCTTGTTCTGTTGTAACAATCGTGCCAAAAGAGTTTTTTTGAACAAAATCCCAAATTTCATCAACATTTGTGACCTTAAAATATTTTGGAATATACATCATAACCCGCCTTTTGAAATAGTTTTATTTTAGCGTTTTTATCATTATAAAATCTATTTGTTCTTCATCTCCCATATAAAAAGAGTGAGCTCCAGTTTGAACAAACCCCATTTTCTCATAAAAGCCAATTGCATTTTCATTTTTTTCCCATACGCCTAGCCAGACTTTCTTTTTATTACGTTCCATGGCAATTTCCATCGCTTTATTTAGCAGATATTTACCAAGCCCATGTTTTTGAAGTTTGTTCAATATGTAAATCCTCTCGATTTCAAGCGATTCATCACCCATTTCTTCAGACTGAGCATCATTGGTATTTACTTTTAAATATCCAGCGACTTCATTGTTAAAATAAACAAAAAAGAATTCCGAAGAAATATTGGATAATTCTTTTTCTAATTGGTTTAAGTTAAATGCCCTTTCCAAATAAGCGTTCATAACTTCGGGTGAATTCTGATCCTTAAATGTCTCATTAAATGTTTCATAACTAATCTCTTGAAGTTTGCGTAAATCCTCAAGGTTACACTGTTTTATATTTATAGTCATTTAAATATGTCGCTCCTTTATACAATTAATAATTTCTCTTGTTTCCCTTTTTTACAAATTCCCAGTCTATTTCTATATTTTTTCTAACTCTTTGGAGAAGAGTAAAAATGGTTTCTACTTCTTTTTCGGAAAATCCCTCTAATGCAACGGTATTGGAATAATCATTTTCTCTTTTTATAAAAGGATAAACATTTTTCCCTTTCTCTGTTGGAAAGAGCTTTTTTATTTTTTTGTTATGTTGATCGTTTTTCTTTTCAATAAATCCGTTCATTTCAAGCTTTTTTATAGCACGAGCTGCTGTTGTTCGGTCTACTTTTATCATCTCAGCTAACTTTTCTTGAATAATTCCTGGGTTTTCACATATTCGTACCAGGTACAAATACTGCCCTTTTGTAAGGTCATATTCTTTAAATTCTATATTGCTTATAGAATCTAATGCCCTTGCTATCATTCCAATTTCTCGTAAAATTTCTTTCATGATTATCTCCTTAAGCCACTTTTTTTGTTGCATTTACTATAAAAGTGATATAAATTAAATTTAACCTAATTTTATTGCATTTGCAACAAAATTATCAAGGTCACATTAATTTAAAAGGACTGAAATAAATGTATGCAAAAAGAATAACGATGGATGAAGAATTAAAGGCAGCATTTGCTATTCGGAAACAAGTATTTGTGAAGGAACAAGGTGTACCACTAGAAGATGAATTTGATGAATTTGATCAATTTGATACACTAAATGGACTATGCCAACACATATTAGTCCATTACAATGATCAAACAATCGGTACGGGAAGGATCAGGTTTATTCATGGAGTAGGTAAATTGGAGAGAATCTGCATCCTTGAACCTTACCGTAAATTTGGTCTTGGAAAAATCATTATAAAAACGTTAGAAGAAATTGCAGAAGAACAGGGAGTATCCCAGGTTAAATTGCACGGACAAACACAAGCAGTGGGTTTTTATCAAAAACTTGGCTATCGGACTTCATCTAATATATTTATGGAAGATGGAATCCCACATATTTTAATGCTAAAAGAAATAACTACTAAGTGATGCAAAGGTCAAGTAAAACAAAATATCCACTTTATGTTTTAGGGATATTATTTTTAACCCTTGGTATTTCTTTTACTATACAATCAGACCTTGGAACTTCACCTTTCGACGCACTTTTAGTAGGACTGTCCATAAATGTTGGGCTTACAGTGGGAAGTTGGGAAATAATAATAGCTTTAATATTGATAGGTTGTAATTCATTTTTAAAAAGACAAAGACCAGAAGTTTTGGGGTTGTTAACAGCATTTATAACAGGTATTGGAATTGATATGTGGCTTTTTATATTGCACAATTTGATAACACCTGAACTATGGTACAGCAAAGTGGTTTGTTTTGGAATCGGCTTAGTTGTTATCGGATTAGGAACAGCAACATATTTACACACAAATTTTGCCCCGATTCCTATTGACCGATTAACCCTAATCATACAAGAATTAACTAGAACAAATATATTGTTATCGCGAACATTCATTTACCTGGTATTCTTGATGTTGGCAATAATATTCAATGGACCCATTGGCATCGGAACTTTATTAACCGTTTGTTTAGGGGGGCTAATACTTAATTACTTTATGCCACTTACTAATAGAGTAATAGACCGCATATTAACACACTCTAGTACAGCACGAAATTATGATAAAGATAAAAACCATTCTATATAGGATGGTTTTTGTTGTTCTTTTTTCACTAACCTCCCTTGAAGAATCTATATAAATATCGCGCTAAAGCAGTAACCTTTAATAAAGAATTATTTGGGGTGCTAGAATTTTTTCTAATGATTCATACCTTTCCTTATGTGAATTTGCTGACATACAATTGATTCAAACTATAGTCAGGGCAGTAAAAAGTAAACCTTTAGCCCTTGAATTAAAAACCCGTATAAAGTCATTATCTCACTTTATTATAATAAATTAAAAAGTAAATGTAGAATGAGTGACAATTTACAACAATGTCCAAACAAAAAAATACCTTTGATCTATAAAATCAAAGGTCAAAGTTGAACTTAGTGGTCTAGGCTAAGTCCATTTTAGGAGGTCTAAACTCAGAAGAATTTAAACTATTATTATATTAGCAGAAAATGAATATTTATTCAATAAATTAAATAATTATACCTTTATTATCTTTGGTTGCTTTTCCATTAACCTAATGCAAACCTTATTGCATTCAAGCCCCCTATACTTTAAGTACAATTCTTCACAATGTGAAATTAAAAAAGGCGACCTTCTTCTAGAAGTATCGCCCCTATTTAGTTTCAAAAATATTTCCCCCAAGCAAACTGTTTTCGTAAAACTATCTGGCTTATTTTTTACCTCCACGAGACCATATCACCACTGGAATTAGTAATAAGGATAAAATCCCTCCAGTAAATGATAATGTTAGATAACTTGAACCTGCTACAATCATTCCAGACAATGCTCCGCCAGCAGCTCCTGATAACGCAATCAAAACATCCACTGTACCTTGAGTTCTAGCCCGTGTGGAAGATTTAGTTGAATCCACAATAAGTGCAGTGCCACTTATCAAACCAAAATTCCATCCTAAGCCAAGTAAAGAAAGAGCAATTATTAAAAGAACCATAGAATCTCCTGGTGCAAATGCTGCTATTAAACCTGCCAGTAGCAACGTAGTTCCAGATGCAATAGACATCGCAGTACGCCCCAACTTATCAACAAGAACACCTGTAACCAGTGAAGGGAGATACATGGCACCTATATGAAAACCAATAACAAGACCTACTGCACCCAAGCCATGTCCATGATGTCTCATATGAACTGGTGTCATTGTCATAATAGCTACCATTACAATTTGAGTTAGAACCATTATCGTTGCTCCAACGATTATTCCTCTTTTGTTTTCTGTATGTTCAGTTGTTGCCAATTGTCCTTTATCACTAACCTCTTGGTTGGTCGCTTCTATCGTTCTTGCTATAACTAATGGATCTGGACGAAGCATGATGAAAAGGACAACACCTGCTAAGATATATGCTGCTGCTGCTAAAATGAAAGGACCAGCAAGTGATGGAACACTAATAGAAAGAGCGAAATTCCCCATCACATTCACTAAATTTGGGCCTGCAACTGCACCAAAAGTTGTAAAAACCATTGTAATACTAATAGCAGTCGCCCGTTGTTTACTGTTCGCTAAGTCCGTACCTGCATAACGAGCTTGTAAATTTGTTGCTGATCCTGCACCATAAACAAGTAGGGAAGTAAATAACAGTAATACACTATTTATTATTGCTGCCATTATGACTCCTATTGCTCCAAGTCCACCAATCATAAAACCAGCTGATAGACCTGTACGACGACCATAGCGTTGAGAAAGTCGCCCAACAAATAATGCAGCTCCTGCTGACCCTAAAGTAAGTAAAGCTGAAGGAATTCCGGCAAACGCATCTGTACCGAGCATTTGCTGTGCAAGAAGTGCCCCCACAGTAACTCCTGCTGCTAATCCTGCACCACCAAAAATTTGTGAAATACTTACAACGAATAATGTTCGCTTGTATAACGTTTTTTGTTTTTCTGAAGAGCGAATGTAGCTTTGTAACGAAGCTGTTTGGACGTCTAACGCTTTTACACTATCTTTTTGTAACATTCTCTAACCTACCTTTCTAGAAACCTAATTCTATTTCTAATAAACTCCCAACTAGATTTGAATCATCATAACACGCACAAAAAAACCATACAATATTATAATTGTATGGCAAACAATATTAGGTAAGACCGTTTAGCAAACGTTTAAGGATCATCAATCCTTGCTCAAGCTCTTCCAGCGTTTTTGGTGCACATACAGAAACCCTTACAGCCCTTTCTGGACATCTATTTCCAACGACAAAACGTTCAGCCGCATACACTTGTACTCCCTGCCCAGCAGCTAACGTTTCAAATTCAGCACCTGTAATCTTGCCTGGTAATAACAACCAACGAAAGATGCCTGTTTCTACACCTAAACACGTATAGTCTGCAAAATATCGATTTACGATTTGGTTTCTGCGAATGGTTTGTTCCCGATGACCCTTAATTAACACTTCAAATTGATTCGATACAATCGTACGTGCTGTGAGTTCTGCTAATAGCGGGGAAACTGTTATATTTAAATTATAAAGTGCCTTTGAAATTGGCTCCTTAAATTGACTCGGCACTGCTACATAGGCTAGTCGTAACCCTGGTGCTAATGACTTCGATAAACTTGCAATATAGATGACCTGTTCTGGGGCAAATGATGCGACTGCTGGAAGTGGTTTTTTGCCCAGAAGATGGTACGATGCATCTTCAATAACGAACTGTTTATACTTTTTGGCAATTGCTGCAATCATTTTTCGATTCTCCACAGACATAAAGGAAGCTGTCGGATTATGATAATCTGGGATTAAGTAAATACCTTTAATATTGTCATTTTTACACGCATATTCATAGGACGTCGGACTCATTTCATAGTTCTCTGATTTTATCGGTACTATCTGCACACTGAGCATTGCTGCAACAGTTTTTAAGCCCGGGTAGGTATGATGGTCAACACCAATGCGATCTCCAGGCTTACAAAGACTTGCCAATGTAGCAGCAATCGCATTTTGACCCCCATTTGCAAATAAAATGTGATCCACGGTTGTTTCAAACCCACCTCTTCGGATTAGCTTTATAGCTGCATCCTTTTGCCAAAGGTCTTCTCCTGCCCGACCACAACCAAACCATTTTTCATAATCTGTCTCTTGCAGCATACTTTTTAGTTGAAGTAGCAATGGCTCGTATGAAGCATTATCTGGTAGTGTTGCTCCCATTTCAATTAAATGCTTCGGCTTTGTATCTTCAAGTAAATACGCATTCGATAACGCATCATACGATACAAATGTGCCACTTCCAACAGATGCACTTAGCAAGCCCTTTAACTCACAAACTTTAAAAGCTTTTGAAATAGTACTTAAATTTAAATCCAAATAATCAGCCAGTTCTCTCTGTGGAGGAAGTTTTGTTCCAGGTAATAAGACTCCGTTTACTATATCCTGTTCCAATTGCCCAGCGAGTGCTTGATAAATAGGCTTTTTAGTTTTATCAATCGATGGCTTCCAACTCATCGGATAGTTTTCAAAAGAATTAATTGGCATGATACGCATCCTTTTTCACACAATTATATGATTGTGCGGTTTATAAAACAATTATAATTTTCTTTACTATTATGCCTTTTAGTGAATATCCGAGTAGCATTCTTTTTCTTACTTAATTATTTCGAAAATAGCAACCTGCCCAATAGTTTAAATACATTCCTTCCCAATCTTGGTTGATAATTAAAAAAATTCTCTTGGTAGTTAAGTTGTTGAAAGTCTCTTTAATGAACTATCACTGGTAATAACATTTAAAAATTCATTGTAATCTTCATACCTGAACATGTTAAATATATTTGGGTGATTTAGCAGCCATTGATTTTATAGTCTTTACTGCGATATGAGCAGTTTCCTGTTTAGGAAAACCGAATACACCCGTTGAGATCGCACAGAAAGTAATAATTTTAATATCTTCCATTTCGTTGCTAATTAGAGGAAAGAAATATAACAAGAAGCTTATTCATCCCTTTGCTGCATTACGTACTTTTCCTGCCGTATGTGTATCTCAAAAGCATTTTTCATCAGCTGTACCTCCTTAACAAAAAACCGACCTTTTTTCATACCAAGGTCGGTTTGTCATGATCATTCATTAAAAACTAGAACCCCTCAAGTTTCCTGAAACAGGGATTTTAGTCTCAACTATTTTATTTTGTTTGTGAAATTACATTAACAAGTTGGGTCAGTGCTTCGTTGATCGGCGTAACTGGACGACCAAGAACTTTCTCAAAATCATTGCTTTCAACTTCTAGTGAACCATTTCTAATGCTCTCTTGAATTCCAACTACAATCGGAATCACAAAATCAGGTAGACCTAAGCCTTTCATGATCTCTGCATATTTTTCGTCACTAACTTGTTGTACGGGTATTTCTTTACCCAATACAGCACCAAGAGCTAACGCCAATTCTTCTTGAGTTAAAAGGGGACCTGAAAGTTCATAAACAGTATTTTCGTGACCGTTTCCAATAAGAACCGCTGCCGCTGCATCTGCGTAATCTTGTTGCAGTGCCCAGCCTACTTTACCTTCTCCAGCAGAAGTTACCCATGGAGCTCCTGTCATAGCACCTTGAATGCTTCCAATTTCGTTTTCCAAATACCAATTGTTACGCAAGAAAGAATATGGGATACACGTCTTAATGATGGCTGCTTCTGTCGCAACATGAGGTGGAGCCATTAAATTTTTGCTTTCTGTTGCATTTGCCAAGCTTGTGTAAGCAATAAATTTTACCCCTGCACGCTCAGCTGCTTGGACAGCATTAGTATGTTGATGAATTCTTGTTTCATTGTCACCATCCGCAGAAATAATTAATAAGCGGTCAATCCCTTTAAAAGCATGATCTAAGTTTTGCGGTCGGTCAAAATCTCCTTGACGAACTTCCACTCCCCGAGCACGAAGTCCTTCTGCTTTCTCTGGATTTCGAACACTCACTGCCAGCTCACTTGCAGGTATAGTTTTCAATAATGAATCTACCACTTTTGAACCTAATTTCCCTGTTGCTCCAGTAACTAATATTTTCATTAATATTCCCTCCATCATTTCATTTGCAACAATATTGAATACATGTATTCATTTTAGTTACATGTATTCAATATGTCAACAGGTAAAATACTATTTATTTAATTATCAAAATTGACATATCGAAAAAAATCGATATATAATATAAAACATGGAACCAATCGATGTATTTAAGGCGTTATCAAACGAAACTCGGCTTAACATTTTACAGTGGTTGAAGGAACCAGAGAAGCATTTCCCTAAACAAGGCGCTCACCTGCCAAAGGAGGTAAGCTACAAAGGCGGAGTATGTGTTGGGGATATTCAAGAAAAGGCCAAAGCTTCTCAATCTACGGTTTCACACTACTTAAATATGATGCAAAAAGCTGGTCTGCTCGAATCTGTTCGTTATGGTCAATGGACTTATTATAGAAGAAACGAAGAATTCATTCGTCAGTTGGCCGAATATTTTAAAACAGAAATCTGAGTTGGGTGATTTCTGTTTTTTATCAAACAATATATCGATTATTCTAGATATTTATTTATAGAGATACTTAGGAGGGTTTATCGAATGCGTTACTTCTCGTATATACTAGCGTTATTTGCAGGGGCAGCACTTAGTTTTGAAGGAGCTTTCTACGGTGAACTAGGGAAAACAATAGGACAATTGGAAACTAGTTTTTATAACTTCTTTATGGGTTCGATCATCATGGGATTATTATGGATATTCTTTGGAAAAGGTAAACTTTCCTATGCTGTTGAAGCTCCTAAATGGTCTTTACTTGGTGGTGTCTTAGGGGTTGTTTATTTAACATCTATAGTGGTTAGTGTTCCTTTTGTTGGTGTTGGGATCACCATGGTGGCAGTCATTATTGGTCAACTGGTCATGAGTATGGTTATTGAACATTATGGTTGGCTAGGTAGCAAAAAAACAAGAATCAACAGAGAGAAAATATTTGCTGTTATTTCAATGATTATCGCACTTATTTTAGTAAACTAGGAGGTCTAAAGATGGGTATATTTATGATTCTATTTATCTTATTTGGAGGTATCACACTAAGCGCACAATCGTCTATCAATGGTACATTCAGTCGAAAAGCAGGAACTATTGAAACTACACTATTAACCTTTCTAATCGGGACAATGTTTTTAACCATTTTTATTATCTTTTTTGGCCAAGGAAATTTGCTTGCCATTCTAGATGCACCTAAATGGCAATTAAGTGCCGCATTCTTAGGCACCATGTACTTACTTCTTACGGTCATGGCGGTACCAAGAATTGGTGTCATAGCAACTAATATTGCTGGTATTGCTGGTCAGCTTGTAATCGGTGTGCTAATTGATCATTTTGGGTGGTTTAATAGTTTAGTAATTGCCCTAGATATGAAACGTGCCTTCGCATTACTATTTATGATTGTTGCCCTTTATTTTATCTATAAAGGAAATAAACGCTCAAGCGGACAAACAGATGCGCAAAATTTAAATGAACCAAAAGCAGCAAACCTCTAAAATAAAGGTTGTAGCGTATATTGGTTTATGTTAAATAAAGGTTATTGTATTCACAAACTTCATACTTCCCTGCGATATAATATTTTTCCATATTTCAACTGCCTTCAGTTATTTATAAATTACCACATTTTCTTTAAATAACTTCACCCGGTAGTCGAATAAGAAAACGGCTGCATTTTAAGCAGCCTGATCTTTACGGAATGCACCACACTATTTGAAGAGAGTATAAAGAATTTAAAGTATTACACCTGAAAAATCCCCTTTTAATACTTCCTTTTCATTCTGATTTTTACATAAAAAGGATGCCATAATAGCTGTTCTATTATTTTCTTGCCTTTCATATTTTTCAATTTTAACTTCACAAATTATTGTATCTGCCGTAAACACAGGTCTTAAAAACTCAAAATTCATTGTACGAGCCAGAACGTTATAATCTCCACCTATTTTTGTTGGCAGAGTTGCCGTTAATAACCCTTGAATGACAAGTCTCCCCTGTTCATCTGGTGTTTTATGATGAATCCCTTCATCACCTGAAATCTCTGTAAATAATTCAACATCCCTTACCGTAAAAGTCCGTTCAAACGATATGATATCTCCTGCTTTTAATGGCATATAAATATCCCCTCTCAAGGTTTTATGCTTTATGGGTAATGGTAATCTGAATATTACAAAAATATTAAATAATATTCAACTTTCCTGCTTTGTAAGTAAAAAAGAGACTGATTCGTAAGTATAGTATTGTTCTGGAGTTATGTGAGAAAATCTTAAGGTATCCAATTTCTTGGTTTTATGTTCTTATTCATCCATTTCTTTTGTGGTGCTTGGTAAGGGATGGTGGCGATTAAATGATTATTGTTCCAATTTGCGGCTCCAGAACGAATCATTTCATCGAGCAAGATTTGAATAAATTCTTCTGGCTGAAGCTGGAAAAAGTAGCATACAAAATCATGGAACCAACCACACTTTAGGAGATAGTTATTGATTTCTTCTTTCGCCAATCCGTTTTTTATAATTAATGTGAATGAAAAAATCCTCTTGCAGGCATGCCATGAAACTTTTTCTGGTGCCTTGAGCCACTTTTCAAACCGTTTCCTTGCTGCATCAATGGTAGACATAGGATTCTCCATTTGAGGTCCATGTCCCGAATATGCATGTTGAAGTCTTAGCATCGATAACCGATCCAAACTTTCCATCGATCGTTGGATCGATGAAACACCCTCTCGAAAGATATTTAACCATCCGATATCATTTTTGTGAAAGAGATCCCCGCAAATTAAAGTCTCTTCTTCAGGTTCATATAAAGAAATATGCCCTAACGAATGTCCCGGTGTGTGCAAGACTCTCAAGGTTCTACTTCCTGTGGTAATGTCATCATTATCTCTGAGCTTCCTATCGACTAGATAAGGTTCTACAGGCTGATCCAACCATTCTGCACTACAGGCTTCAGGGTTACAGGAATTTATTAAGTCGGCGTCCCATTTATGAGCAGCAATCGTTACCCCATAATTATTTTGAAGATGAAAATTGCCTCCAACATGGTCACTATGATAGTGCGTGTTTACAATAAGGTGTAACTCATCTGGAGAAATGCCTGCTTCTTTAATTAAGTGCTCTGTTTCTTTTGCATCACTCCCAAAACCAGTATCAATAAGGATCGGGAGCTCATCCTTGATAAGAATCATATTTGCACTTGGAAATTTTCTTTCAAAGAAAATAATATTGGATTTTTTCATAGGCTCTCCCTCCTTATATTTCAATGACTAAACAAAAACTTCTTCTCAATTTAAATGTGACATATATTCAAATGCAGTTGTTCCATATACGCTTTTAAAGTGTTTATTTAAATGAGATAGATCAACAAAACCACATTCAGCTACTACTGAATAAATGTCTCCATTTTTTTCTATTAACTGCTTTGCACGTTCTATCTTGCAGTTAAGAAAGTATTGGTATGGTGAAATTCCAGTATGAGCCTTGAATAATCTGATAAACTTAAATTTCGATAAATCAATCTCTTTACATATCTCGTCAAGTTTAAGTACATTTTCTAAGTTGGTATGAAGCATATCCTTTGCTTTTCTAATGAGTGCGTTATCTTTCTTATTGTCTGTAGAAAGATCCGTATGAATGAGGCTATCTGTGAGGGATAAGAGTAATTCACTGCACAAAGCCTCATCTTTTTCGCTTAATATGGCATTAGAAAGACTTAATATTCTTTGTTGAAGTCTGTAATCATACACAATAGGGGTCGAAAAACGCACTATATCCTTTTTCCCCATAACCTCTAAAAGCAATTGCGGCTCAATATATAACATAATATAATCAAGTCCTGCCTTATGATCATGTGCCATTCCGTCATGTGCCTGCTCTGGATTAAACAGCATAACACCATTTTGATAGGATAATTGTGAACTGCCATCCAGGTTATATTGTTGAATACCACGCAATGTTACCCCAATTGCATACTCCTGGTGAGAATGCTTCTTATACGTAAAATCAGTAATACTTGCTGATAATGCAGTAATACCTGCTGATTTTTTATAGATAAATTTGTCCATCTCATTCACCCCTTTATCTATATCCATATCATCACTGCAGAATAGGCTAAAAGTAATGCCATCATTACATTAACAATCTTACTATGATTATGTAAAAACTGCTTGAAGATTGTACCGAAAAGAACCCATGTAATAAATGCCAAAAATCCAATAAGAGTTATTGCGAAAATACTTATAGTCACCGCAGGCATTGCGGTATAGTGCGGCATAATAAAACTAGGAATTACAGTCATAGTAAATAATACCACTTTTGGATTTAAAAACTGCATAAGGAATCCTGACCTAAAGGTACCAGCTTCGTTTACAGCTGGTTTTGACGAATTCCTTTTGCAAATTTGATAAGCGAGATAGAACATATATAAGCTTCCGATGATCTGCATAACAATTATTATTTTTGGTATTATCTCTATAAGGACAGTATTCAACATAGCAGAAATAACAAGTAATATACCAAAAGCAATCGTTGCTCCATACGTATATTCCATTGCCTTTTTTGCCCCCATATTATGGACTGTGGATAGTATGACGATATTAGTGGGTCCTGGCGTAAAAGTAACAACAAAACAGTAAATTAAAAAAGATGTAAAATTCATGAGAAAACTCCTTTCAAGGTATTCTCATGGAATTATACATCTTAAAATTTAATAGCATATAGTATATTATTGCGGAATTACTCTTTAAAGTTACCTCTACTAAAAAAGGGAAAGATGATGATAATTATTTTTTTATATAATGAAGCATAGCAAGTTGACCTAATTTTTCTACTTTCGTTAATGTGTATTCCAGAGTAATATCATCTCCGGTATAAAGGGAGATCCCTTTCCCTAGAATAATCGGTGCAATGGCTAGTTGGAATTCATCAATTAAATTTTCTTTAAAAAATTCACGAGCTAAATTTCCTCCACCAATTAACCATATATCTTTACCAGGCTTTTGTTTTATATTTTTAATGAAAGTTTTGACGTCCTCATCAATAAATGTAGCGTATTCGTCTGATCCACTAACAGATTTAGAAAATACATAATTTTTATAAGCAATATAAGGATAGTCCATATCAAATCCACGAATGACATCATAAGTTCCTTTTCCCATAACAACAGTGTCAATTCTTTCAAGGAGTGAATGATAGCCAGAATCTCCTTCTACTTCTGTTGATTCTAACCATTCTAATGTACCATCATCATTTGCAATAGAGCCATCAATTGAAGTACCAATGTATAAAATAATGTTACGCTGTTTTTCCATTTGAATCCCCCTTACCCTTGTTTCAGGCTGTTGACAAACTAAGTTTTTAATAAAGCCGATAAAACACTAATTTAAGTAGTTGTTTTTCGGCTTTTAGTATTCAATATGTTGTGCAAAATAGCAATGTTAAGGTATTTGTCAATAGACCATAGCAATCCCCATTCTTCAACAGCTATTATCCAATATTTATGTCGGCTATTGAATAGAGCGCTGCTTTTCCAGCCATCTTGACTCGTGTGTCTTCATGCATACAATAAAGCGTACCACCTCTACTAGATAACTGTCTTGCCACCATTTCACTTTTCTGTAGTCTCTCCGACCAAAATGGGACTAAGCCACAGTGTGCAGATCCACATACAGGGTCCTCATTAACTTTTAACTTTGGAAAAAACGCTCTTGAAACAAAATCATATTTATTTCCTTTGGCAGTCACAATAACACCAAGACCCTCTGGTAACTGTTCAAGTTTTGAAAAGTCAGGACTTAGATTGTTGACTGTTTCTTCTGACTCTAATACTACTAACAAATCTCTATTCAAATAAACTTCTATCGGTGTGGTTCCTAGAGCATCCACCATCTCTTTAGTAACAGGCAATTCTTCTGAAACAACTACAGGGAAATCCATTTCATACAGTTCATTTATTTTGTTTACGGTAAGCATTCCACTCATAGTATGGAATTGGACGGTATCCAATTGAGTTTCAACATAATTCATAATGACATAAGCAGTAGCTAAGGTTGCATGACCACAAAGATTGATCTCTCCTCCTGGTGTAAACCATCTCAACCGATAGCCGTCTTCTTCTTTTACAGCAAATGCTGTTTCGGAAAGGTTATTTTCAATTGCTATTTTTTGCATAGTGTCTTCTGGAAGCCATTCCTCCATGATACAAACTCCAGCAGGATTTCCCTCAAACACCTTGTCAGCAAATGCATCTACAACATAATATCTCATTATGGTGACCTCCTCATTTTTTTACAATTTTAATAGTTTAATTCATTAATGCTTTAATTTCATCAATTTGAAAGTGTTATAATATAATCTACTTATTTATGGGTATTCTATATTAAATTATATATAACACTCAACACCGATATATAACACTAAGGGGATACTAATTATGCAATTCGAAATTCAACGAAATGCTGGAATTTCACTTTCCAAGCAAATATATCAATCAATTGTGGATCGGATTCGGTCAGGACTGTTGGTAGAAGGATTTCAGTTACCTTCTGTAAGAGAACTATCGAATGAACTTGGGGTAAGTTTGGTTACAGTAGTGAAGGCGTACCGACAATTGGATCAAGAAGGCTTCATTACCTCTGTCCAAGGGAAAGGTACGTTTGTAAAAGAGAAGGGGAAAGAGAAAGTAGATGATACAGTAGATACTTGTTCATATGATTGGCAGTTATCTGTTCAAGATTATTTACCCAGATCTCAGTTTGGCCAGTATCATCATGTCCCAGAGAAAATTCACCTTTCATCGTCTATGATTGATCCAGCACTCCTGCCTAATCGATATTTAGAGCGAGAAATTCGTCAAATGCTTTCTGAAAACCCAAGAATTTTATCTCAATATGGAGAAATTCAAGGTGATGCGCAACTTAGAAAAGAAATTCATGAGTATTTGAAGAGACATGAAATGACTTCTCCACCTGAGAACATTTTAATCACGAGTGGTTCACAACAAGGAATGGATCTTGTTGCACGTACTTTTGTTGGACAAGGTGATGTGGTTGTGATGGAAGCCCCTACCTACCCAGGAGCGATTGATGTTTTTCGTGGAAGAGGAGCTACCATACTCACCGTTCCTGTTGATAGGGATGGAATGCGAGTAGATCTACTCCAAAATTTATGTGACAAATATAAACCAAAAATTATATATACGATACCTACTTTTCATAATCCAACAGGAACCGTTATGTCTTTAAAACGCCGTAGACAAATTCTTGAAATAGCTCAAAGTAGCCAAATTATAGTTGTTGAGGACGATCCTTGTAGTGAAATCTACTTTGATCAAAAGCCACCAGTTTCGATTAAAAGTATGGATCTGTGCGGACACGTTATTTACCTAAAAGGTTTAAGCAAGACATTAGCACCAAGCTGTAGAATTGGAATATTAACTGCATCCGGCTCTATATTTAATCGTTTATTAGCAGCCAAGGCAAATACTGACTTAGGAAGTCCTTTACTCACACAAAAAGCAATATTACCTTTTATCAATTCACAAAGAATGATTGATCATATCAAAAAGTTAAGAACTGCTTTGAAAATAAGACGAAATTTGGTTGTTGAGTTACTTTCACAACACGCCTTAGACGAGGTGTCATGGGTAATTCCAAAAGGAGGATTGAACTTGTGGTTAACTCTTCCTTCTTGGTTCAATACCAATCACCTATTAGTAGAAGCGAAAAAACATGGACTTACTTTCTTACCAGGTTCAGCTTGTTACCCTGTTGAGCAAGGAAATCAACATTTACGATTATGTTACTCTTATATGAATGAGGAACATTTACAACAGGGAATTTCAATATTATGTAAAATTTTCCATACGGAAATTTCATCTAGAAAAGTGAATGATGGCTCACCATATTTTTAATATAGAATTGCAAATATTAAGCAAAAAAAACCGATTTCTCCTTTAACCTAAAGAAGAATATCGGTTTTTAATTTCGTAACACTTCCACCTTTATTTAATTTTGGTCAAATGTAGAACCACGCAAATAGCCAAACTTCAAAATAATCCTACAATCTACCCAATATTATACCAAAATGATTCATCCATAGGCCTCCGCATGACATTTGGGTAAAAGTATGCACAAGTTCCTTCTTTAACTAATGCCTCCGTTAGTTCAACAAGCACCTTATCTTCTAGTGGGATTATGTTCGTTTTGTCCAATAACTCATTTTCATTTCACTCGACAAAGTTCACAAATTCTTTCCTTCGGTTCTCGAAGAATGGAAAAGGAAGGTTTTTCAATTAAAAACGTATTTTTTTGAAAGAAGTTAGTCATTATTTTTAAAGGAATTTCATGCCAATCTTCTTCTAAATATTTATACAATAATCCAATATTACTACTTTAGATATAAAAGCTAAAGGTAAATAGAAGGATTTACTTTCCTATTTTGTCTCTTAAAATACATAGTAGGAGGTAGAGTAGCTGTTTTTTTTCAATATTGAATGCGTTTGACGTATAGTAGAATTCAAAAAATGCTATCTTTCGAAAAAAGGAAAATGTAGAAGTATAATGGAAACATGTAGTTTAAATTAGGAAGGTTGATAGAGTTGGGGGAATTTCTAGATTTTTCATATGAGAATTTTAGGTACAAACTTTATGTTCCGAGCGAATATCAAGAAGAAAAAGATACTCCGTTGTTGGTAATGCTTCATGGATGTGAACAAGATCCGGATGATTTTGCTGCTGGAACAAATATGAATGAGCTTGCTGAAAAAGAAAACTTTCTCGTACTCTATCCTGACATGAATCACCTGTTTAATCCTATGGATCCGGCTGGTTATAACCCATTTGGATGCTGGAACTGGTTTTTAGATAAAAATCAGCACCGTGGAGAGGGACATCCCAGGTTAATTAATGCAATCATTAATCAGGTTAAAAGTAGATACCGCATCGATTCAGGTAAGGTGTACGCAGCGGGATTATCTGCAGGTGCGGCACTCGCTTGCATTCTTGGAGTTACCTATCCAGATGTATTTAGCGGTATCGGAGTCTGTTCGGGACTTCCCTATGATGCTGCGAATGTATTTTTTCTAACCGATCCAATGGCTAAGGCAGCTACAGAAAGCATGCAAAAAGGCGCTTCGGACCCCTATGCATGCGGAAACGGCGCTTTTCAGGAAATGGGAAAGTTCAAGAAGAAAATGCCTGTCATTGTTTTCCATGGCATCTGCGATACGGTTGTACATCCCATTAATGGACAGCAGGTTATCATACAGTGGGCACAAACTAATTTTCTTGTAGAAGGTGGTACAGGAAGAGCTGATATAACACCTCACCATGTCAAATCAGACCTTATCAATGGAAAAAGTTGTACTAAACATGTATACGGTGATGGGGGCGGTGAACTTTTAATGGAACTATGGATGATTGATCAAATGGGGCACGCATGGTCTGGCGGGAGCTCAAATGGTTCATATACCGACCCATTAGGACCAAATGCAACAGAAATCATTTGGAATTTTTTCACCAAACAACATCAGCACACTGTTGAAAATCTGGTCGAAACACCTAAAAAGAACTTTTTTCGTGACCTTTTTACAAAGCTTTTTAAGAAAAGAGGATAAAACTATTCATCTTATTCTCTTAGGTCCACCTACTCCAACCACAACCTCGAATGACACCCGCTTAAACTCGCAAGGCTTTACTGCTTTACGAAGTTGATGAGTAATTGAATCAACGTAATGTATTAGACAAGTTACTTCCTTGGTAAATCCGTCATCCCATATTGTCAGCTTTATCGATAAGTTTTCCGCCTTTGCGTAGTCATCTTCTGGTCGAACTCCTCCATTTCATGTTCGACTATCAATGGCTTAAGCTGGCGTTCTTGATCCTTAAACATCAAACGTTGCATATCGAATGCTAAGGTAAAAAAGACGCAGGTTGCCAATTAATTTTACTGAGGTCCCGTATGGACATTTCATTCACCTCTTCGATTTTCATTATATACGAACTAACGTTCCGTTAATAAAAAGGACACGTTTAGGTCCAATTAATGGCTTTCTTCAACTATAGCACCCGTTCGTAATATAAGGTTAGCCAGATTTTTCTGGTTGACCTTTTTGTTTATGGTCTTATTATTACGGTAGTCGGGGTAGAACGTCGCACCCGTGGGACTAGATTCCGTTAGCTAAACTGTTCACCCCCTACTTGTATAAACATGTTTCAGGCTGGTTGGGACAAAGATCCCGTTTAACAAGCGAACCTATGACATTACAAGAAGCCTAAGGGGATACCGACTAATTTGTATTTTTAGGAGGAGATAAAGTATGAATCCAGTCATCGGTCTGGATGTATCAAAAGGAGAAAGTCAGGTACAGGCATTTTTAGATAAGGGTAAACCATATCGTAAGAGTTTTAGTATTAAACACGATCTTAGAGGTTTAGGTAGTTTATTAGAGTTTCTTCAAGATGTAGAAAAAGCAGCTGGTGGGCATCAACCTTCGGTTGTTTTAGAATCAACAGGACACTATCATACTCCCGTTATTCAGTTTCTTGAAGAACAAAAATATGTTTATATTATCGTCAATCCGCTTATCTCACATAGAGCTAAAAGCTCTAGCCTTCGAAAGGTAAAAACAGATGCAATCGATGCTTATCACCTTTGTGAATTATTTTATAAAGAGGAGCTGGAGCCTTATAAGAAACGTGGTGTTCAACTTTTAAACCTTCGTAATCTTACAAGACAACAAGAAAGTATTGCGGAAATATCAGCGAAAACAAAGTTACAGCTACATTCTCTAATTGATCAGGTTTTTCCTGAGTATCGAGGTGTATTTGGGAGCCTCTATTCGAAAGTATCTTTGCTTACTTTAATAGAATTCCCTACTTCTAAGGCTGTATTAAGAGTGAGTGAAAAAGAGTTAACGGATACAATAGCTTCATTATGTACAAGTCGTTCAGAGTCTTGGGCAAAGGAAAAGGCAAACAAGTTAAGAGAAGCTGCCCTTCGTAATCCTTTTCAGGACAATCTCTACGATAGTCATATTTTTAATCTAGAAATCTTGGTTAAGATTGTTCTTCAATACCAAGAGCATCTATCCAATATTGCGGATGAAATAGATGCCCTCGCTAGTGAAATTGAAGAATATGAAATCCTTCAATCTATCCCTGGAGTCGGAGAAAAAATCGCTGCAACGATTATTTCTGAAATCGGTGAGATAGATCGGTTTAATGATGCCAAGAAGTTAGTTGCATTCGCTGGAATAGATCCTAGTGTGTACTCTTCTGGAAAGTTTACTGCATCGGTAAACCGAATAACCAAACGTGGCTCGTGTAGACTTCGCCATGCCTTGTATATGGCTGTTCAAAGTGGTATTCGGGATTCCCGTAAAAAGAAAACGACTGATGAGATTATTCCACGCAATAGAAGACTACGTGAGTTTTACGATAAGAAACGCGAAGAAGGAAAACCCTTTAGAGTAGCGATTATTGCATGTGTAAACAAACTCTTACATTGGATTTATGCCTTACTAAAAAGCAGAACAGCTTTCCAAGATATAGCATAGAAACTATATTTAACTAAATACAACAAAACCTTCCAATAAGTGTACAACGGAAGGTTATTTGGCATGAACATTTTTAGTATATCATGATGTTATTAAACTTTTTATTGAAAAATGTTGACAAACTATTAGCTGGTTTAGTGAAGAAGCGACAATTACTATCGAGTATTTCCTAATGAAATTTATTGCATTTTATCTTTGGAATATGAAATATTATTAATTCCCATTCAAATGATAGATTAGTTGCACAACGCCAGAGGAGAACGTTATTGTATTAACCATTTTTAAATTCAACCTTTGTTTTATATCAATAAACAACGGTTTTCCTTCTCCAAGAATAACAGGGTGAACAGATAATCTAAATTCATCAACAAGCCCTAAATTGATAAAAGATGTAATAAGACTTGCCCCGCCATATAGCCAGATGTCTTTACCAGGCTTTTTCTTTAAGTTATTTACTTCTTCAAGAATATTATCATTTATAAATATTGCTTTATTTTCAGTCCCTTTTTGCGTTCTGGAAAACACATATTTTTCTTTACTATGAACTAATTCCCAAATTTCTTTTTCAATATCAATATCTTCATTTTCAGGAGTAAATTGTCCCCATAAATCGTAACTTTTTCTTCCATATAAAATTGTATCAATTTGATTTAAGAAATTAATAAACCCCATCTCAGAGTCTATAATGCACCAATCAACTTCCCCATTTGTCCCTTCAATAAAACCATCTAAAGTAACTGCTAAATCTAAAATTATTTTTCTTGATCTTACGTTATTGGACATAATTCTTCCTCCCTTTAATCATTTAGATATTGTTTCTACCGCCAACGTTATTTATATTTTCATTATTGATAGCATTTATGTCTGAATAAATTTACTTATGTTATTAAACTGATCCGTTACTTGAATAAGAAAAATGCATTACCTCATTGTTAAAGTAATGCACCCGTTATTTTAAGTGAAAATACTCACAATCTTTTTTTACCTTTACAAAATCTAATCCCTTAATGTGTAGAAGCATATCAAAAAGATGCATACTTACTAAAGAAAAGCGCCCGATTGCTGAATATCAATTAAATTTAGCTTCTATTTAGAAAACAAGAATCTCTTTTATTTCCACTTGGTTTTCATAATAATAGCTACTTTCGTATGTAGCTCTATACTTGGTTAATGGTTTTGGTGGTGCATTACCATTATCACAAGTGTCACCTACGTAAAGCGAACAGGAGCTTTTTCGTTAGCCTTTAAGCTGATCTTAAAGGTCGTGGGCAAGATACCATCAGTAATTATTGGTGGCTCCATAACAATTTTTAAGTGTGCAATCTGACTTTTATCCGGTTGTCTCCAGCATTCGTTTGATTAGGGTTTCAGCTCTGTGTTGATCATTAGAAACAGAAAAATCAGTAATTGAATCACCGTCCTCTTCATAAAATAGACATGATGAAAACGAAAACTTACATCTACACCACAAGCATTTGTAACATACCTTTCACCTCCAAAGGTATAGTAATACACATAAATCTATTAATCATAAATATAGATCTTTACCTCGGCTTTCCCATCAAGTGAGTGAAACAAGGGTAAAAAAAATATTTATAGATAGGCAAGCCGAAAGACTGGCCTTGAAACCTATAGAAATCTAGAGTGAATTTTAGAGGATCCGGATCAACATCAACTGGAAATTCTTCTAGAAAGAGCTCTTACTACTAAGATACGAGGAGGAATTAAGGTGAATGAATCAGAATTACTGCTGCCTTTTACTTTTTATTTGCCCAACTCAATACAATCTCATCCATTTTATGGGATGCACTATAATCCGTATCACCAACCGCCCCTACACGAATCAGAACCAGCATTTTTAACACCAGGAATACCCTTAGCACCATTTTACTCAACACGAACTGTTTCTGGTAATCTAACAGGTAATATGGGTGTTAGCGCTAATTCGGTTGACATCCTGGTTTTCGCTCCACATCCCGATGATGAGACTCTTGGCTGTGGGGGTGTAATAATGCATGCATTGGCGGCAGGAAAGCGAGTTCATGTAGTCTTCTTTACGAATGGGGATGGATACACAAAAGCTGCTTCAATGCTTGTGAACAAAAACATTGATAATCTCAGTTCTTGGGATTACCTTGAATTGTCACGGGTACGCCAGTTAGAAGTGTTTGCTGCTACTAAGATGCTGGGACTAAACCCTTCAAATATCACTTTTCTAGGGTACCCTGATGGTGCAGTAAACAAGGTGTACCAGAGTAAAGACTCTAATTATTTCCAGTCGCCAACTACACTAAAAAAAGAAACCTATGGACTTGTACAAATTGACTATCACAAGCTCGCATATGGCAAACCTGCACCCTATCTAAAGAAATTCGCACTCTCTGATACGATGGATCTCATTCAGATCTTTCAGCCGAAAGACATCTATGTCCCTGAAGCAGCCGATCAGCACCTTGACCACATGGCAGTCAACTGGTTTGTTCGAGACGCAATTAAAGTGTTAGGGTATCAAGGTCGTGTTCATACCTATTTAATTCACAGTGGACCTGATTCCGAATGGCCATGGCCCCAAGGGATTACTCCACGAGATCCTTTTGCTTTTCATGAAGCACTTGATTTTAAAGGAGTTCCTATTCCTCGCTTTGTTCCATGGCCTCCGCCAGAAAGAGTGCCTCTGAATGAAGCTGTTGCACTTCAAAAGCTGAAGGCTATTCGTGCTTACCGTTCACAACTTGTAGATAGAGAATATCTTCAATCTTTTACAAAGAGCGAAGAAATTTTCTGGGGCATGGAACCTCGTTAATTTGAGATCAATAAAACTGTTTGACCCGTTTTTGTCCCTCCTTCATAGTAAAAGGTTACATCTATAGTTTAAGTACTTTCCTTCACAATCTCCAACTATTTTAACATAAATCTCCAGTTATCTTTAGAAAAGATCCTCCATAATCTGTCCCGATTGTTGAAAAAAAGCTAATGACGATTGTTCAAATAACCCCCCGTTACTTGAATAAGAAAAGCGGTCCTTCGTTATTGAAGAATCGCACCCGTTACTTTAAGTACAATATTTCACAATCTTTCTTGGAACATTAGAACTTTATATACTTTTCAGTATCTTCGCTGGATTTCCCGCCACTATTGAATTAGTAGGTACATCTTTCGTAACAACAGAACCAGCAGCAATAATTGAATTATTACCAATAGTGATTCCAGGTAAGATAACACAACTGCCACCAATCCACACATCATTTCCTATTGTTATTGGAATCGCATAACCACTCTTGTTTCTATCTTTTGGTTCAATTGAATGACCCGCCGTGTACAGTCCAACATTAGGACCAATCATACAGTTGTCACCAATCCTTACTTCTGCCATATCTAATATAGTACAGTTATATCCAGCATAGAAGTTGTCTCCAATTTGGATGTTGTATCCTAAGTCACAGTGGAAATTATGCTCAATACTCGGATTTACTCCGACACTTCCGAATAATTCCCTTATAATTTCATCTTTTCTTTCTGAATCTTCGATTGGACAATTGTTAAACTCTTGAACAAGTTTATGGGCAATAATATTTTTCAACCTTAGTTCATCCGTACCTCGTTCGTAGTAGATTTTCTCTTTATCCTCCATATCAAGTCTCCTTTCTTCAGTTATTTATAAAATACCACATTTTCTTCAAGTAACCTGCCACGTTTTCGGAACAAGAAAAGAGACTGCTCTAATTGAACAGTCGCACCCTTTACTTGAATATGGTACTTGCCTCATTCTTTTATTCTAAGTTGTCTTATAAGTTCTTTAAATGGAGTAGCATAAGAATCCTCATATTTCTTAATATGTTGTGTTAACTTAGACCAATTACTTTCGAGGAGTGGATGTATCTGGGTGGTATCAGCAAGACTATAAAGTTCAATTAAGAAGTAAAGGGTTTCCCATACTAAAAAGTCATCGTCTAAACTTAATAAAACCTCAATGACATTTGGAATATAGTTAAATGCTTCTTCGGGAGACATTACCTTAGTAATTGATTCGAATGAATTACTAAAATACCACTCATCTTTATCTAATTTATCTTCCCATTCCACATATATTTCTAATAGCCTCTTATCCATTGTAATCACGTCCAAAATTGCAATTTTATATACATATTTTATCATTTTTCTTCCACTAACCTGCCCCGTTAGCCATCCATGAAGCGAAAAAATCGGCGCTTCACCACAAAGATTGAAAATGTACTGAATCCGT
>NZ_NUNF01000048.1 GCF_002585305.1 Bacillus sp. AFS037270
CGTATTAAACTGAGGGAGTTGAAGAGGAAATTCTAGTTTTTAGTATCTTGGGCTAATTCTTCACGTAATTTTTTTATCTCTTCAGTTTGGTCTATGATATTATTATTCATTAATCAAAAAAGCATACGAAATTCTTTCAAAGCTTTATGAGTTTAAGGAAGAAGCAAAATACCAACAAGAATTATCCAAATCCGTTTTGAAGATATTTTGTACCACCGCTCTTTCTTATCAGGTATTTCATGCGTTATTGGAATTTCAAAATAAATTTCCTAATATCATGGTTGAAATTCGAGAAAATACACCCAGTAATGTATTGAAGGATGCAAAATTGGATGAATGTGATATTGGTTTATTACAAGCGGATCATCCAGATTTAGAAGAAGAGCTTGGCATCGTTTATGGGGCTTTAAACAGTGGAAGACTATGTATATGCGTATATAGAAATTCAAGACTAATTTCACATAAATTTGTTACTCCAGATGATTTAATAAATGAACAAATTATTGTTTTTAACGAAGAACATGTTAAACAATTAATGGATTCACTCTTTCCTAATAATAAAGTGGCATTCCTTACAAATAATCTTGATATCATTCGAAAATCAGTAGTAGCAGGGCAAGGTATCTCCATTGGCTATGATTCCGTAATTAAAAACGAACCTGAAGTGCTTAACGGAGATATAAAACTCATTCCTTTTAAAAATATTGATTCCAATCAATCTTCAGATATATCATTTTGGCATATACGATCCTATGACAGGACTTTTCCAGAAAAATCCAAGTTTTTAGGAATGTTTAAAAATTTATTGTTAATATCCTGAATAACGAAAATCCCCCATCCAAGTATAATTGGATGGGGCTTTTAACATCTAATATTGCTTTATTTCTATTCTTAATCTGGCCATCTGTCATCTTTTGTTTTTGATTCTATAACAAGAACTAGTTCTTCTATAATATCGTTTAAACTCATATTGCTTGTATCTTTTCTTAAAATGCTAGAAGTTTTGTATAGTAAAGCTTTTTCTTGTTCACTCATAAATATAGTTTTTTCTTGTTCATTCATAAAAATCCCTCCATTTTTTAATAGAATGCTGAATTTTAATTCTAAGCGGTAAAAACCCAACTTATTCTTGGAAGATCTTTAAATAAAAAATAAATTCAACTTCTAATCTGATTTAATATACTGATTTAAAATTTTTCTATAATCATTTATGGGTGATTCATTAGTTAATCGTCTGTCTAACTCATTAGCCAATAACTGAATAAAGTCTTTGCAAAGATTTAACTTAATAGCAGAATTAAATGCTTCTAGCAATAGTTCAGTACTAAGGTTATGCATACTTGTTTCACTCCACTTTACTCAAATACCTTCTTTCAAGTAAGAATATGAAAAGGGAATTCTCAGTTGTAAAATGCCATCAGCCAATGTAGCTCCCTGTTTATTTTCAAAAACTCTTGATATTTATACCATCATTTAATTTCAAATATAAGGAACAGTTCTAATCAAGAAATAAAAAAGCAGCGTGCCTTTAAAGGTGAAGCTGCTTTTTTTGTCCGATATAGGATATTTATTAATAAGAAGGGCTCATTCGAGACAGAATGTGTTTTTTCTTTAGATATGTATACTATTTACTTGGAGCAACTAGTACACGCAAGCTATCTTCCAATCGATGAGCAATATCTTGATGAGTTTTTCTTGCTTGTTGTAAATAGTTGTCTGTGACAGCTTCCCAAACATTCAGTGCTTCATTTGTATATTCAATGAATTCCTCGCAATTTTGTTCAAAAAGCTTCTCTGCTTTTTCGCTTAAATCAAAGGCTGCGTTAATTGGAGTTAAATAAAGCTCCTCTAATTTACTAGCTGCTTCATTTACTTGACTTTTTAAAGATTCAGTCACTTCTTGAGCAGATTCATTTGTTTTCATAATGGAGTTTTGGAAAAAACCTTTACGGAAATCACTATTTAAATTTATCGCTTGTTCCAAAAGACCCTTTAAAGTTTTGCGGTATACTCCATTGAACTTTGTTGTTTCTTTTATAGCATTTAAGTAAAGTACTTGGCTTTGTTCTCTCAGTTCTCCTGTACGAGATACTGCACCTTCAACATGACCCCAAAGCGTTTCAATATATGAATCCGAAACAAAACTTGTTTCTTTTTGTTGTTCTACTTTTTGAATCTCAACTTTTGCAACCTCTACTTTTGGAACCTCCAATTTATTAACTTCCTTTTTTAGAACTTCTTCTTTTTGCTGAATCACCTTTTGAGCCATTTTCGTTCCTCCTCATTTATTTTTTAAATTTCTCTATTTTATCCTCCGTATTAAATGGAGAAATGTAGAGTTCAAGAAAACTAGAATACACTGTAAAAAATTGGTGAAGCATGGATTGGTATTGCTCGAGTTGTCTGGCATGACCTTTTAAGTACGTTTTACCAATATCTGTTATTGAATAACATCTTTTGGCAGGACCGCTTCCATTAGTAAGCCACTCAGATTGCACAAGATTGTCATTCTCTAGTTGCCTCAACAATCGATACAAGTTTCCTTGGTCAAGAGTTTGAAAACCGAAAGCTTGAAGCTTTTGATTTAGTTCGTAGCCATGAAGTGACATCCTACTAAGAAGCAATAATATAAATGGAACAATAAAGTTCTTAGATGGAGCAACATTATTTTCCTTTTTAGAATTTTTCATGACTACACCTCAACATAATTTCTATATATGTATTTTACATATATAAGTTATGCTTCGTCAATTACAAATAAACAATAAAATGTATAAAAGCCCTTTTAATGCTGAATTAATAAAAAATTTCTTTTCATTATGGAAATAATCTGATATTTATATTTGTATTATAATTTTTCGATAAGTTAATGTATATTACATATATGTGATTAATTCGACAGTGCTACTAACACCTATTAATTTTCTCCATGTTGTATGCTCACTCGATCACACCAACGACTGTTATGTGACACACAAAAAAGGATGTTCTGCACTCAGGCATGGAACGTCCCTTTACATTACAGGAAAGATGAAGAAGACGAACCTGTAGACGTTCAACTTCTCTTTGTAGGCGTTCAACTTCTCTTTCAAGCTGACCTACTCTTTCTTTAGAAGGTAAACTTTATTAATTAAATACCGAGCTGGCACAACATATACATACAACAGAAAAAAATTGATAAAAATTTTGAACTACCCCTTAATTGTTCTAGAGTTAAGATATTTATTGATTAAATTCAAAAAACCACAAGTGATAATTATCCTTGTGGTTTTTTATCTTAGTCTTAACTCGTCAACATATTTGTAAGCAATCCAGTCTCTATCTCTTGTTACTAATCAGTCGATTTCTTTATGACTTAACTCAGATATACAATAAGAATTAAAATTTTCGCTTTAAAGAGTTTTTAATAAGCCGATTCACCTATTTTGAAGATAGGAGATTATTAATTTCTTTATCAGCATCATTCATTAACTTCTCAGGGTCTTCTCCTCCTAATAATTTTTCAATCATTGGATTAACAATATCGGTATTAAGTTGGCTAAATTTAGGTGAAGCAATCATAAATGGCTTAGCGTAATCAATTTGCTTTGATAACTCAGAAACAATTTTAACTCCCTTAACCTCAGAATCGTCAGCAACAGATTTGAGGAATGGAGGAAAACCATTGTCCATGCTCCATTTTTTTCCGATTTCAGTTGTGTTCCAGTGTTTAATAAATTCATAGATCGCTTCTTTTTGGCTTTCTTCTGTACTTGAAGGAACGGCAAACCCAACACCATCTAAGATCGCTTGTTTAGTTCCATCGTTTCCAGTTGGTAATGTGGTCACACCATAGTTCACTTCATTTTTCTTTAATCCATTATTTAACCACGGGCCGTTTATTTCAATTGCTAATTGACCAGCATACATAAGATTGTCAACATCTGCTCCTGAGATGGACTCAGGACCCGCTTTTTGCTCATAAATCATTTTTTTCACTTTTTTCATGACTTCAAGGGTTTCATCAGAAGCGAAATCTAACTTTGTACCTTTTTCGTCAGTAAGAGCACCACCACTATTTAGAATCCAGTTGTAAAGGATTGCATTTCCTTTGTCCGGGCGTACATATAATAGTCAATATGAATTTAGCACATATTGAAATTAAAATTGTTGATGATAGTTGTTTAATGAGAAAAAATAAAAAGGCTAACTCTTTGTTCTATTATATAAATGAAGATATCTAGTATGTTTCCCCTACGTATTTGGTGCACGAGACAGAATCAGACGAATCATTTTCAACTTCATCATCATCAAATATCGCCTCTTGCAACCCTGTCATGCCGCTCCAGTAATAAGCGATACTTTTACACGCTTTTCTGCCGTGCGACGAGGAAACCTAACCTTAATCCTTTAAAAAATATGATAAATCATGATGGTACCTCCAATTTTTTTAATTATTAAACGGCTGCCCTTTTTAGCGCAAAGGCTCCGTCTATTCAAATCAATATTTAAATTACGTTACAATTTATTAAGCATTCTGATTTCTGCTATCTGCGAGTTCTTTCGTAATCTGGGCCTGCTTACTCTCTGAAAGGTCATACCACAGTACAGCTAATTGGATCAAGGTAACGGCAGCAGGAACAACACTCATTAAGACCTTAAGACCTAACAATGTAGAACTGCTTTGTTCTGCTGCCCCTCCAACATACCCAATAAGGGAAAGCGAACCGGCTGCTATCGCACCTGATATAGCTGTGGCGAACGTTTGTAAAAATCCGGAGAAAGACCCCATAAGTGCGTTAATATTTTTTCCAGTTTTCCACTCAGAATAATCCATAACAGCTGGCAACATCGTACCCTGGGCAGGGGTAGCAAGCCCAACAAATAAATTTCCTACAGCAGTTAATACCAAATACATGATAACACCGGTTGAAGAAGGTGGAATGAGTACAATTGCTGCCGTTGTTACTGAACCAACAATAATACTTAAAATCAAATTTTTTCTAATACCGATACGTTTAGAAACTATTGAACTAAATGCTACACCAATGAGAGTTGGCAGCATACCAACCGCTCCGGCAATAACCATTAACCCCTCATTGTGGAAAAAGTACTTAAAAAAATAGATAGTAAGACCGGATCTTATACCTCCAGATAAATTAATAGCAAATATATATATAAATGTAATTAGAGCATATTTGTTTGTAATAACAGTAACAAACATTTCTTTAAGAGACGGTTTATTCTCATCCGTTATTACTTGAGCTATATATCTTTCCTTTACTGTGTATTGTTGGAATACTGCTATTAATATCCCAATAACTGCAACTGCCCCCATAATAATGGAAAATCCTAAGGCCGGATCACCACCGCCTACCCTTTTGTATAAAGGCTGTATACCCATTTGCGCAGTCAAAATTGCTATCATCATAAAAAAGTAGCTAATTTGATTAATTGACATCCTTTCATTAATACTCTTTGTGATGGCAGGCACTAATGCGTTTGCAGGTGCTTGTTCCATTGACTTAAGAGCACTGTAAATAAAATAAGTAATCGTAGCATATACTACATTTCCAGTAGGACCGAGGTTGAAATTTGTAAAGGTAAGCCATCCAAAAATACCGATCAAAGCACCGGTCAATATATACCATGGCTTATATTTTCCCCAAGGGGTTGTTACTTTATCTATAAATATTCCAAAAATTGGTGCCAAAAAGGCATCGACAATACGAGCAACTAGGAATAATCCTGCAACATATGCAGCGCTAATTTTCATAATGTCTGTATAGTAAAATAATAAGAATACTTGTATGACTTGACTGTGAAATACCCCTGTAGTACTATTCAACGTTGCAGCTAACTTCTCACTAAATTTAAGTTTTTTGTCTTCACTTTCTATAACAGTTACACTTTGGATAGCTTCTGGTGAATTCATTAATACTTCCCCCTCCTATATTATAAATTTGTTGTCAAAACCACGTGTTATTAACCTTTTATTTCTTCCACTCCCTCATATAAAATTTGGTAATCACATAAAACCGCAAGCTAACTGCTACTAAAATAAATGTCTTTTACCTCGATGATTAGTAACCGTTTTCATAACGCTATGGCTTAATGATAATTAAAAACCCATTAAGACTCTCGTAATTTTTTGTGTTAAAGAGTAGAATTTTGCACGATTTTCTTTTTGCTATTATAGCGTAATATATTGTGCTAATTCGTAAAATTTATATAATTTAAATAAGACCGTTAAACTGATATAAAAAAAGGGGAATTTATAGTGAACATGACAAATGGATTAGAACAAATCAGCAAATTTACCTTTCATTTTTCAAATATGGATACTTTTTTTGTAGATCAATCAGCTACTATTAAATTAGAGAATAGTCTCACTACATTTCCAGAACCGTTAAAACCTTACTTTTCCGGAATGATTGAACGTTTGAACCTAAATGACTATGAATCTGAGTACGACGTATCATTTCACTCAAATTCTTATAGACTAAATTTTATATCGGCTAAAGTGACTGATGATGGTAAATATATTGGAAGTATTGTTATAGGCCCGTATCTCCTGGAGGAGCCAACAATATTCATGATTGAATCCATCATTTCAGACAACAAAATGGCCATTTCACTAAAAAATATAATGTCACAGTATTATTTGACACTCCCTATGATTAGTACATATAAGGCAAATAATACGGCCGAATTTCTTTCCTATTTGGTATCAACTTTTCATTCCTACACTTTTGAAAATCTAAAAATAGGGGCCTTATCCTATGACTTTCAAACAGAACACCCAGTTCCTTTCGATTTAATAAAAGAAAATACGGAGCAAGCAATGGAGACTATTGAAAAAAGATACCGCATGGAAAATGAGATGCTGTATGCGGTGGAATCAGGTAATATAGAATTATATAATACAATCATGACCGAAAACCAATCTACGCTGAATATCTCTCACCGAATTCCGAATGACCCTTTGCGTTCCATTAAAAATACGGGGTTTGTGTTAAACACATTACTACGAAAAGCAGCCGAAAAAGGAGGAGTTCACCCCATTTATCTTCATAGTTTATCAACAAAATTCGCCGTCCAAATTGAAAAATGTATATCCTTTCAGCAAACTTCAGAATTATATAGATCTATGCAATTAGGCTATTGTGATGCGGTAAGAAAGCTCTCATTAAAGAACTACAGCTCTCCAATACGTAAAGCGATAGAATATATCCGGATCAATTTGAATCAGAACTTGAGTTTGGATTCTATTTCTGGAGCTCTTAATCTTAGCCCATATGAACTGTCCAGACAATTTAAAAAGGAAACTGGTAAAGCGATTACGGAATTTATAAATAACAGAAGAATTAATGAAGCACTTTACATCTTGGAAAATGAAAATATTTCAATTACGGATATTGCATTTATGGTTGGATTTAATGATGTTAATTATTTTACGAAGGTCTTTAAGAAAATAAAAGGCCTAACACCGTCAGAGTATAGAAAAAATAAAAGTTAGTTCATAACAAAAAGAGGCTGTGTTGACAGCCCCTTTTCTTAGCTTACGACTTTTTTATTTTAGTTAATTCTTTGTTTAATATAAACATCATTTTTTCGGTATAGACTTCTTTGGCCATGGAAGATACTTGATCAACCGTCATTCCTAATGTCATAGCAAACATTGGATGCTCATCGAGCTTTCCTAAATACTTTCTAATTACCTCCTTGGCTTCTTCATTGTTAACAATTTCTCCGAAGGTACAGCGGGTGGAGTATACATCCTCGGAAATCTGGATCTCTTCTAATTCCACATCACTCAAGTCCGGCATTTGAAACCAATTTTCTACTGCCTCTCCTTTTCCTTCATCAGGTGCCTCATAGCTTGGGTTAGGCTCCGAAACCTTATTAAAAACAGCCGTATCTTCCAACACAGCACCCACATGGCTGCTTACTGCCTTAACTAAATTTACTCCTTCTTGCAATAAAACATCTTCAAAAATAAAGACCCTGTCATTACTAACTTTTGTTTCAAGCTCATTTCCATTCACAAAAAGAGATACATGATCACAATTAGAATAGACTTTGATATTTATTTCCTCTTCCGCTCGGTCAATAAAACGTTTGCTAGCGATATGTACAAATTTTACATCACTCCAATGAGCCTTATACATATAAAAGGCATCCTTTTTAATCTTTCTATCGTAGGTCACCAGGCCCTTATTGTTTCTTCCCTTTACGCCGCCTTCATCACGGATATTAGCCCCGAAATCAAACATATTCCATACATAGGTTCCCCAAAGGAAAGGTTTCATTTCAAAAATTTTCCAAATTTTTTCATGGCACAATGCATGATACTCTTCCGAATAGTCCCTAACTTTTGGATTACTGCTATGGTATTCAATAATTCCCTCTGCTCCGTATTCTGATATACATAAAGCGACATCTGGATTAGTCTTGTGGAAACGATCAATCCAATCAGAAAAATCTTCAGGTTTACCAGAATACCATCCAAAATAGTGATTAAATCCAAGTACATCTGTTGTAAAATTATATTCGTCTGAATCTCTAACAAACGAAACATTTGCCATTGTAGACAGTCTCGTATGATCCTCTTGCTTTGTTAACTCGTGAAGCTCCTTAACAAGTTTTCTTACTTCAGGTCTTTCACCGCCAATTTGTATTTCATTCTGTATCCCCCAGAACATAATGGAAGGATGATTAAAGTTCTGCCTGATTAGTTCAATCATCTGTTGTTTTGCATTAATACCCTCTAGTTCTGATGTCGACATAACGGATATAAAGGGTATTTCAGCCCAAACAACCATACCCTCTCTATCACACAAATCATAGAAATGTTGGTTATGCTGATAGTGAGCAAGTCTTATGGAAGTAGCTCCAATCTCTTTAATTAACTGCATATCTTCAATTTCTTCTTTTTCCGTGATTGCCCAGCCCATATCTTTTCGATCCTGATGCCTTGAAACACCTTTTAATTCAAGCTGCTCACCATTTAAAAAGAACCCTTTTTCGGGATCAACATTAAAAAATCTGACCCCAAAAGGAATAGATAGTTCGTCGAAGGTATCATTGAAACTCACGATTGATACTTTTACATCATACAAATAAGGCTTTTTCCTGCCATTCCAAAGTGTAGGATTTACTATTGTTGCAGGCATTTCTACTACTTTTGTTTCACCAGTTGGTATGAGTACTTCTTTTGCAGCATAGGCAGCAATATTACCTTCTGCATCCAGAATATCTGCCCATAGCCTTATTTTTTTATCTTCATCATGGTCATTAACTACTCTAGTTTTGATTATCAAGGAAGCTGTCTCATGACTTACTTCCTCCTGAACAATATATACTCCAGAAGAACCATAATCCATTAGATCAAAGTGAACTGGAATGGCAATAATAAGATTTACATTTCTATAGATTCCACCGTAGAAGGTGAAGTCAGCCTTTTGTGGATAGACATCATCGACAACAGTATTATCCACTTTTACGGACAACATATTTTTGCTGTCAAAATCTACAGCCTCCGTAATATCGAACCTAAAGGTAGAGTATCCACCTCTGTGTTGACCCATATACTGACCGTTTACATATACATCTGTGATACTGTTAGAGCCATTAAACTCAATAAATACCTTATTTCTCTTTGCTACACTATCTAGAACAAATTCTTTCCTATACCAGCAAGCACCTGTATAATAGTTTAATCCATTTGCACCATCAATCGCATTCCAAGTGTGGGGGACATTTACTTCCTCCCAGCTCTCGTCGTTATAGGACTTATTCATTGCCTGTATTTCATCTTGCCGTATAAATTTCCAGCTACTATTTAGATTTATAGTTTTTCTCACAAACTAGCCTCCCTTTCTGTTTATAGAAAAATGCAGTATTGATAACGATTTCAAAATCTATTAAACATTTATTTCCCTATTTCATTCTCCTCCTTATGGAAACCCTATATACTAATTTATTTTTGAAGTTAATACATTGTTTCAGAGATAGCCTATTGCATTACCTCATCTAGGAAGGATATACCCCCAATGTTATGTTCTAATAATAATTCAAAACACTAGTAATCTCTCGTAATTTTTTGTGAGAATTCGTAAATTAATTACCTTTTTCATTTTGGTATTTCATACTTTGCTTTTCCTAATGGTAAAAAAATAACCCGACAGAGCTTAACCTGTCGGGATTAATTCGCATTACTTTTTTAAAACAAATTGTTAAAAACTTGTGAACTCCCTTAAAGCTTTTTAAATAATCTTTTTCACCGAATTCTGATTAATTGTTAAGCTTAACTCAGGTATTTCTAAAAAATTCTTAATTGCTAGAGCACAAGCACCCATTACACATGCCCTTGTACCGAGTTCTGAAATGAATAACTCTTTATAATTACTGAGAGAAGTTTTTAAGTTTGATTTAATTTTACTTACTGCATCAGGAAACAATTTTAATAATTCACTATTTAAGACTAGTATTTCAGGATTTAGTAGATTAATAATATTATTTAGGCCGATGGAAACATACTTTATAAAATCATCCATTTGAGTCATAACAGCTGGGTTCCTTGCCTTAATAAGATTTTTGATGTCATTGCAGGTCAATTTTGGTTTATCAAGTTTTTGAGATAATTGATTAAAGTAGCTAATTTCAGAAGCATACAACTCCCAACAACCGACTTTCCCACAATTACAAGGTTTTCCTTCCGGATTGATAATCATATGACCAATTTCACCTGCGTAGCCATTATACCCTTTTACCAGTTCTCCGTTAATTAAATATCCTAGACCTATTCCAGAATACATACTGATGCTGATTAAGTTCTCACTTTGATGGTAATGATATACTTTTTCTGCAAATGAACATAAATTTGCATTATTTTCAACATAAACTTTCATATTTACATTTTTCTCTAGGTCACCTTTTAGGTCCTTGTTATACCATTTATGCTGTGGAACAAAACTGATTGTTTCATCATTATTGACCGTTCCATGGATACCAATGGCAACACCAATAATTCCAAAACGACTATGGGAAAATTTTTCTTGGTAACCTTTAATTTGCTTGATTAAGATATGAAGTATCTCTTCATAATTAGAGTTATCCCACTCTAAAATCTCAGAATATACTGGATTTCCCATTAAGTCAGAAACAATAAATGTAATATTTCCATGGTCCAGATCAATTCCTAATGCATAACCAGCTTGTGGCCTAAGAGAAACCATAATAGGCTTTCTTCCAATATTTTTACACTCTGGATGAGATTCAATAATCAACTCTTGATCTAATAAATCTGCAACCCGTGCAGAAATTGTTGCTTTCGTTAGATTTGTAATAGTAGCTAACTCAGACCTAGAGATCGTCCCATGTTTTATAATTTTGCTCAGTATCAAGCTTCTATTAATCTTCTTTAGATGAGTCGCAACACCAATTTCCATAGTTTACCCTTCTATTCCAATAAAATATCTATCTGATAGGATTACAATTAGATTTTAAATTATTTTACCTCAATTAAATTTTTCATATTTTTAGCAATCAGCCCAACTGCTCGTTTTGGACTCAAACGATATAGTTTATCCATGATTTTTGAATCTTTACCTGCTAACACTCTGTATTGATCTGTTTCCATCCCATATACAATGATTTCGGCTGCTTCCTCTGGTGTTAATAATTTGGATAGATCTTGCTCGCTTGCATTCGTATTTGTAGCATCCTCTACCCCAGAGTTTTTCATAATATCTGTACCAACACCACCTGGGAAAACAACGGTTACTTTTACATTTGTATCTTTAAGTTCAGCGTGTAATCCTTCAGTCATCAGTTTAACAGCAGCCTTTGATGCACCATAAATGGATTGGCCCGGAACAGGAAGAAATCCACCCATACTAGAAATGTTCGTGATATGTCCTATTGACCTTACCAACAGATAAGGCAGGAAAGCTTTCGTCATGTAAAGCGTTCCGTAAAAATTGATATCCATTACTAGTTTGATTTTATCAAAATCAAGGTCATTAACATGAACAAACGGTTGAATAATCCCCGCATTATTAATGATTCCGTCTACAGCCCCATGATGAGCGATGACTTGATCTGGAAGTGCTTCAACAGCCTCTCTTTCTGTTAGGTTCACGATGTGAGTGGATAGTTTATCCCTTTTTTCACCAGCTTGCTTAATCGTTTCTTCCAGTGCCTCTCTGTTAATGTCAACAGCAGCAACACTCGCCCCTTTAGATAAGAGGTTAAGGACTAATTCACGCCCTATACCGCCTCCAGCTCCTGTAACAACAATCACTTTGTCTAAAACTTTCATTTTAGTACTCTCCTTATGGTCTACTTCAATTTAGAATCTCCTTAAATTATTGGTCCAGAATTTTCCTATAAGTATTAAAGTCCAGCCTTTTTAATATGACCTAAAAACGAAAGGCTTTCCTTCGGATATCTAGTTTGCGTGGATCGATCAACAGATATTAACCCAAAGGTTTGGGCATATCCTAATTGCCACTCGAAATTATCTAATAATGACCAATAGGTATAACCAATCACATTAATCCCCTCTTCAAGACATTGATACACACCAGTTAGTGCCCGTTCAATAAACTCCACTCTTTCCTCATCTTTGTCCGTAGATATACCATTTTCTGTAACAATGATCGGTTTATCCCAATGTTTAGCAACAAATCGCAAGACATTTCCCAATGCCTCTGGATAATATTCATATCCCATTTTTGTTAATCTAGCTGTTTCATCCGGTTTAACAACACCATCTGGCCCATGTATTTTCCTTGAGTAATTTTGGACTCCTAAAAAGTCATCTTCTTGAAGAAACGGCAGATAGTTAAGAAAGTCCTCGTACTGCTCCTTTTCAACGAATGATTCTCCACCAGGTAACGCTTGATGGTCATAAAGTGAAAAGGTAATCCCAACCTTAATATTTGGATTCACTTCTTTAATTACGTTTCTTGCCTTTTCATGACATTTCATAATGATGAGTTCACCATTTTCGGTTCGTGGGGAAAGAAAAGGTTGTACTTTCCTAGGGTCAATTCCGAAGGCCTCTCCCAAAGATCGGTAATATTGCTCCATTGTCGCTTTCATATCGACATTTAGACCAACCTGGACATCTACACTATCCTCTTTTTTTGCTGAATTTTTTTCATTAGCACCAGTCATCATTCTTTTCATGATCTTCTCTATCTGTTTACCCATATTCGCTTCATTAATCGTACAAATATAAGGAATTAAATGGCCCAATTCCGAAACCACATACCGACAATAATTGCCGAAGTACTCAATGGTTGATTCACTTTCCCATCCCCCCTCTGAAATCAACCATTTAGGTGATGAAAAGTGATGTAAAGTCACAATCGGTGTTACATTGTTTTGATGACAGAACTCAAGGACTTCTCTGTAATGTTCAATCTCATTTTGATCAAGTTTGCCTTTGGCAGGTTCGATTCGCGCCCATTCGATTGAAAAACGATACGTATTCAACCCCGCATTGACTAACAACTCAATATCTTCTTTGTACCTATGATAATGATCAACGGCATCTAAGGACGGCTCTTTGTACATCGTGCCAGGGATATGCTCCATTGTCCAAAAATCACTGTAGACATTATTACCTTCCACTTGGTGTGCCGCTGTAGCAGCACCAATCATAAAATCACTTGAAAATTTAATCATATATATCCCCTTCATCCCTATTATTTGGTTATTTATCAATTATGGTCTCTTAAAATCTAAACAAATGTATTCATAAATTCAGCACTAAGCTGAAATGACTTTACAGGTGATTTTTCCACCCAATTTTTGTGGCTCTCCAGAATAACAACTTCTACACCATTCTTTTTTGCAATATCTATGTGTTCTTTCAGATTCATATTTCCGTACCCTAATTCCATGTTGTCAGACTTTAGAATAGCCCTTTTAGCGCCTGTCACTCTGGTTCCCCAGTCATTGATGTGATACAACTTCATTCTTTTGCCCAGAAAATTCATCAGTTCCAACGTATCGCATCCGGCCTCAGCAGGCCAATAAGAACTCAAAATTTACATATTGTGGATCCGTTTTCTCCACTAAGAGCTGAAATGTCGTTTTTCCTGGTTCAACTTTACGGAATTCACAGTTATGATTGTGATATAGGAAATGAATCCCGCCTTCCTTCAACAATTTCCCTGCCTGGTTTAATTTGCCTGCCAGTTCAAGTACCGCCTGCTTATTGGAATAATCAAAACGGTGCATCCCTGTAACAACAACATAATCTGTTCCATACTCCTTTGCTTCGGCAATGATATCCTGGGAATTTTTCAGGAAACTTCCTAAATCCTCATGAATACCGATTACTTTTAATCCAGATTCTGCTATCAATTTCTTCCAGTCTAATTTTCCGCTGCGTCCTATCGGCATACCTTCCAGCCTTGTCAAGCCGCGGACAATAATAGGCATTTTCTTAATCATGAATCCGCATAGCTCAATTCCTTCATAACCTGCATCTTTCACTGCATGAAGGGTCTCCTTTGCCTTTTTCTCTGTTCCGATTACAGTCCGAAGTTGAAACTGTTGAATTCCTTTTACTGGCAAACTATATCCTCCTTACTTCTGTATATCTTGAATATCAACACCATCTGTTAAAATAAATTAGTTCAGAATTAAGCCTAAAAAAATCTCAGTGAACCTTAGCTCGTTTTACTCTTTTTCAGGAAGATATTTAAAATATTCGAAATGCGCAGGTGTCGTCGATGCCTTTCCGTTTCCTGTTGCATACATGGCGAAATATATTCCAGTAAACCCACCAGCAATTTGAGTTGATAGAAATGATGTTTCCCCACTACCTAATACTTTCTCTACTCCATTTGCTGATTGATAACTAAAGGTAAAATTTATATCGGTAGCTTTTACAGTAAATACAACACTCGGTTCGTCATACTCGATTTTTCTTTCCACCTTCCACAAACTTCCTACACGACGGCGGTATAGAATGATCGATTTCCCATATTGGACTGTCTTTGCAATATCATAATGAAAGTTCTCGTTCATAAATACGGTTAAACCAGCTTCTTCCCCATCTTGATTAGGGGAAAATTCCATTAACGTGGAAACCACACAGTTGAAATGTTGCTGTCTGCGACCAACGAAAACTGGTGATCCTGTGTCATTTAACGTGCACGGCTGACCGTTGAGTGTCAATGATCCTGGTTTTTCGGTTAATGACCATGATTCAACATCTGGATTTCTGTAAAAATTCCAAACGTGTGATAATGATTTGCTATCAAAATCATCGTTTTCCTGCCATGTCTGAGTAGTACTTAACGGAAGTGCTTTGGCATCATGCTCCACTTCAGCTCGAACATTGTTTCCAATCACCGGCCAACCTTCTTCCGACCATGCTACTGGGGCTAGGTTCGTTTCCCGGCCTAAATGATGGAGTTTTGTACTTTTGACAGGTCTTATCCCTAAAAATACAGCCCACCAAGTACCATCTGTTGCTTGTACTAAGTCAGCATGTCCAGTCGCTTGAATTTGCTTCTTACTGCTTCGATTGGACAAGATCGGATTATTAGGGTTGCTTTCAAACGGACCATACGGACTCCTGCTTCTCGCTATTGTCACCATATGTCCAAACTCTGTCCCTCCTTCAGCAATCATTAAATAATACCAGTCATTAATTTTATATAAATGAGGACCTTCCGGAGAACTATTACCTGTTCCTTCCCAAATCATCTGGTTCTCGCTTACGAGTTCGCCTGTTTCTAAATCAATTTCTGCCTGAAAAATCGCTTCTGTTCCAAAGCCCGGAAAGCTTGCCCCAGTCAGGTACACTTTGCCGTCATTGTCAAAAAACAAGGATGGGTCATACCCTCTCCATCCTTCGATAAAGATTGGTTCAGACCACGGACCATCTGGTTGATCCGCCCACACATAGAAACTTTTCATGATTGTAATATTAGTTGTAATGACATAAAATCTGCCATTATGATGGCGAATAGTTGGTGCATAAATGCCTTGTGACCGTACATGAGAATGTTGACGAGTTAGAGGCAGTTGACTTTCAAGTGTTAATACATGACCAATCTGCTCCCAGTTCACTAAATCTTTACTATGAAAGATTGGAATACCAGGGAAATATTCAAAAGAGCTAGTTACTAAATAAAAATCATCTCCAACCTTACATACACTTGGATCCGGATGAAAGCCGCTAATAACTGGATTGGTGTACTTCATATCAACAGGTCCTTCCTTTTTGAATGATTGAAATCTAACTTTTTAGACTATATTGAAACCACTTTCAAATTTATAGTAACATTGACATTATAATTGTTATGGTAATTTAGTATGTTTTTTAGTACTATTAATAGAAAAATAGGCAATATCTCTGCCAGGGAGTTGATAATAGGTGAGCACGTTCTCCGAAACGATTATAAATAGGTGTCATCTCGTTGCAGAAACATTTGATTTACCCGTTCTTTTCATCAATCCAAATGGAGAAGTTATCTTTGAAAGTTTAAACAATCACTCGTTAAATCCTTTATACGAAAACCAAACGGAAAAATTTTTAAACCCTTTGAATTTTAAACCTAGTAAAGAATACCGGTTTCCAGTTATTAAAAAATCGGTATTTTCTGAGAAATATATTTTTGTTAGTGTTTTCAATAATCAAGTCTTTGAAGGTACTGTTGCAACGGGACCTGCTCTTTCCTTTCCATTATCTGAAGAGAAAATAAATGGCATCATTAATGACTCTTATGCATTTTTCTATCGAGAAAAAGTATTTCATTATTATAGATCTTTACCTATAATTGGACATGAAAAACTGATAAATATAAGTGTATTTATCTATCACTTGTTCAATAACGAACTTCTTTCACCTAAATTAATCATGAGTGAGAATGCGAAACTATCGGATACGAACATAACCAATGAAAAAGTCGATTTAACTGTTTCACACAATCTACAATATAATATCGTTCATCATGACCGCCTGTTTGAAAAGAAACTCTTATCTATAATAAGAGAAGGGAGAGTCGAAAACTTAAAAGAGCTCTCTGCAATAAAAGAAGAAGAAGCGGCTAGTATTTTATCTAAGTCTAGTTATCTTCGCTCTAACAAAAACCATATCATTACTCTCATCACTTTAGTTTCTAGAGCTGCTATTGATGGTGGATTGCATGAGGAAATAGCTTTTTCATTACATGACAACTTCATACAACAAGTGGAGGAACTAAATCGATTAGATGAGATTAGAAGCTTGGCAGGGGATGCTCTTTATACATTTGCGGAAAAAGTAAAAGAAATAAAGGATGAACAATATTCCAAAACAATTACAACCTGTAAGGATTATATTTACAAACATATTTATGAAGAAATTAACCATAACGATATAGCCAATAAGGTTGAGCTAAGCCCGAAATACTTGTCCTTTTTGTTTAAAAAGGAAGTTGGCATGACCGTTAGCGAATATATTCAACAAACAAAAATTGACGAGGTAAAAAAATTACTTGCCTACAGTAACACTCCCATATCTGATATTTGTTCGTTATTAAATTTTTATGACCAAAGTTATTTTACGAAGGTATTTAAAAAATTGGTAGGTATAACACCAAAGCAATTTAGGGAAAGACATCATCTGTTAGATAAAAAGTAACCCTACGGTGATACTATAGGGTTTATGTTTATAAAAGCCGACTCTCAAAATCAAATTTACAAAGGAAGAGTCGGCTATTTAAGCTTAGCTACTTACTTATATATCTTAAGTGGTAAATGAATCAGTGATTGGCCTGGCGCAGAATCAGTTAAATTATTCTCCAAGTCAAATGATGCAATTGGCTCAATTCGAGAAATTTTTTGCAAAAATGTGGTTAATGCTATGTTCAATTCTAATCTGGCAAGAGGCGCACCAAGACAAAAATGCGGCCCATTACCAAATGATAAATGTCTTTTATTATTTTCCCGATGAATATTCATTTCGAATGGATTCTCAAACATGGTTTCGTCCATATTGGCTGCGCTCATCCACGCAATGACAACATCTCCCTTTTTAAGTTCGACACCCCAGATATTAGTATCCCTTTTAATGAAACGTTCTCTTTTACCAATATGAAATCGGTAACGAAGCATTTCTTCAACTGCTTTTGGTACAAGTTCCAAGTCGTTTCTTAATTCTTCATATAAGTTCTCATCATCATACAAAAGTGAATAAAAAATGCTAGACATCGCGTGACCTGTTGTTTCGATACCTGCTCCTAACAAAAGCATGGTTGTTCGAACGACCTCATCATCCGTAAATCTTTCACCATTTACTTCCGCCTTCAATAAATCCGAGATAATATCATCAGAGGGATTTGACCGTTTTTGAACAACTAATGGATACAGGTATTGGAAATATTCTATGGCAGCAGCTTGCTTTTTCATATCGATTTCCTGCTGTTTATCTTTCGTATATGGTTGAAATAGAATATCTACCCATTTTTTATACATAAGACAATCTTTTGAAGGGACACCAATCAGGTCGGCCATTACCATAGTCGGAAAGAGCCCTGCCAGCTCCTCCACAATATCGATAACAGTATCTCCTATCATGTCATCTACTAGTTGTGTAGCAATTTGTTGAATCCGTGGTTCCCAACTTTTTAGGCTGCGTGGTGTAAAAGCAGCTGACAATAGGGACCTACTTTTTTGATGTTGGGGAGGATCAACTTCGGTAAGATTCAGTTTATCAGGGATCGCTCCTTCCTTATTATTTGCACCGACTCCAATCGTTGTTTTATTGCCTACACTTGAAAATATTTCATGGTTGCTTAATACCTGTTTGACGTCATCATATCTAAAAACATTCCAGGTATCGGTTTCTTTATGATAGAATACAGGATCGTTATTGAGCATTTTTTTATACCATTCAAGAGGAAAAAACTCTTCTGACTTAGTTTGAAATTTTGTAATATCTTGTAAGGAAATCATTTCTTTCATATGTCCACCTCTTTTATTTGTATTTTCTGCATAAGAGAATTAAACGTTATCAAAATGCTATGTTATTAAAATACTTTGTGATTAAATACCTTCATTTCTATTAAGTGCTTTTTCTTGTAGCACATTATTCTTAATTATTCTTCAACCAATATATGAACTGGTCCCAGCAGGCCGCTTGGCTCATGTTGTGCAATGCGCGAAAGTGTGTCAGGGTTTTCCTTCACAAGCGTATTAGTCACCTCTATAACAAGTGAATTTTTTCCCTCTCGCAGAATACCGCTTAATTCAAACTGGTACGGACCCGAAATACGAACTCCTAGAGATTCATCATTTACAAATACCTCAGCTGTTTCAAACACTTCCCCAAGATCAATCATTACTCGTTTCTCTTCTGTAGTCCAATTGAATTCTGTTTCATATCGTAATGTACCAGAAAAGGATTGTAAGCTGCCAACACGACTTATATCAGTTAATGACTCAAGTGGCCCCCAAGGGGTAAAGGAAGGATATTGCAAGGACGTTGCTGTTGAAAGTGACCAAGGACCTTCTATAGTAGATGCGATTTGTAGCTTATTCAAACTAGGGCTACCCTCTATTCCTGAAAGATCTGAACCAGAAACCACTACAATGGTTTCAAACGGTGCTAGCTTAATAGAAATAAGTGACTTCGCACCCACTGCACTTACGTGAGCATCCCTGACAATATTCTCATACGCATCATAGAACAAAATTTTCCCTGTAACTGGGAGCTCAACCTCGGTAACGATCTCATGAATGGGATGCTCATTAAAGAACATAAAGACATCCATTTCCTGGTGATTAACATGAAAATAACGTAAATATGGTTGAGGACCTTTTACTTGGATATCAAAGTATCCAGTGTTTTTCATTTTTTCAGCAAGACCATCTAATAAAATGACTTCAACACTTTCATTTGCTGCCAAAATTTCAATCACATCATCTATAACCTCACCTTCACATGAACGTTGAGGTAGTCGATCTATAAAGAAGATTGGCAGGCCTTGTTTTGCAAAATCAGCAAATCGTTTTAACACTCTAGTTGGTAATGCTTCAGAATAAGGTATAATCAAGCAATCAAAGGTCTCATCTTGAGAAATCAGTTTTGCATTTTGAACTTCTACATCCCCTATTATGGCATCACACGGAAGAATATCGCAGTCAATCTGGTTCCTCATTAATTCCTTCACAGGCTTTTGAAAATACATAAAGTTGCCTGACCACTCGGCTTCAGCATGATACAAAACAGCTGCCGATGCCACATGTGTACCTCCTGACAAGAGATGGCTCATTCGATTTGTATACTGATTCAAATATTGATAATAGCGGTATTGAGGATTCTTCCCTCGCGCGTACATGTGCGGAGGACAATCGTAATCCGGATATTCCTTCGGCGAGAAGGCGTGCGGAACAAAATAATTGACACCACGAACGAGCATATGGTCAGTAAGCCATTTCATTAGCTTTAGCCCTTCCACCCAGCCATAGGCACCAAAAACTTCTGCCATTGTACGGCCCTTCTTTTTCGGATCCAAATGCGCAAGTGACGCTGCCATTTTTGCCATCCCGTAATTATAAAACTCGTTATCAGCTTCCCCTGAGAACTTTCTAGAAGGAATTTCATCGAAACCTGGATTAAGCTGCCAGAGTACGACATCAAGCCCAGACATATCCTGTCCTCCCAATGCTCGGAAGAAATGCCCTGAACCAGCGCCTAACCTAGTATGAAGATTGTTGTCCTCTAGAATATGGCCGATATACTCGACACCGTGCTCCCTGCACCAATCACCAATCTGCATGGTGAAATTTTCAGCATATAGCTTGCTTACCAGATTCATATAACTGAAGCGTATTTTTGAAGTCATTTTTCCGCCATCGTGCCAAAGGAATGGTAAAAACTTTTTGTAGTCAGATCCAAACTCCTCTTCTAGCAATTTATCCATTTCTGCGCTCCAAGGTAATGTAACCCCTTGTTTACCAAGTTTTGAATCATAGTCAAACGTATCCTCATCATTATAGAAGCCGGGCTCGTCCGAGAAAAATCCCGCAATTGTACGCCCGAAGTCATCACGATAACGATCGTAAAATGCCTCGTGAACTGTATCTATAAGAACTCGAACCGATTCCTTTACCAAAGGATTCAAGTAATCCTTCTTTTTAGGATCTCCGTTCTTATCATTTTCAATGATCGTAAATATCCGCCAATAACCTTCTGGAACATCCCAGTAAAGCTTCCCATTCTCAACTTTTGCTGTTAAATCCTTAATTATATCTGTCAATTCTCCTGTAATTGAATCACGTTTTATGGCGATTACAGCCGATATATCACCTCCTCCTGTTTCGAAATAACCAGGTACATAAGGAACCGGAGCTACCATAAAAGAGGAGTTACGTCTTGGTCCCACTGCATCAACATGATTGACTGATAAAAAGAGACGACGTAGCTCTTTTGGGGCATCCTTCAAACGACCGGCTGCATGACCAGTTGGAAAATGGTCGTCGTCAAGGATCCATACACGCATGTCACGGGCTCTTGCTTCCTCCATGATAATATCCATGTCTTTCCACCATTTGGGGCCAAGAAAATCTGGATGCGGGCGTGCCTCTACACACACCGCTCGTATTTTCGACTCATGTATACGGGCCATTTCTTCTCGAAGTACTTCTTCCTCTTCACCATGCTGCCAAAAAAAAGGTAAAATATAATTATCTTCGTTACCTGCTAACACATCATCCAATCTACTAGACATTTTTCCACCTCAATATTTTATTAAAATATACTTATCCTAAAGGTTCTGAGGATTCTCTTATTTTTATTTAGCCGCTTTCTATTCATAGATTAATAGATACCCAGTTATTTTTATGGTATTTTAGAAGTATTTTTTGTAATTTATTCTGATAAATAGATTTTTTTAAGGTCAGAGCAGATCTATAAACAGGTGTCTTCTTCAGGTCAACTTATAGGTCTACTTGAATTAATCTAAAATTTCAGGATGCATCCATTTAACAGGTGTGGTTTTTCCTGCGCCAGAGCCCGCATCAATAGGAAGCGCCACCCCGCTAATATAACGTGATAAATCAGATGCCAAAAATAGTGCTAAATAACCTACTTCTGTTGGATCACCAAGACGACCATTAGGGGAGAAAATGTTTGCATATTGCTGTATGGTTTCTTCAGGTGTGTCGCCCCAAACAGACGTACGGAATGTTCCTGGACAAATGGAATTAACTGTTATATTATGTTTTGCATAGTCTAATGCTGCACTCTTTGTAAACCCGATGACCCCGTGTTTTGCTGCCGTATAAATTCCCATTGCATTATTCCCTTCAAGACCTGCCATAGATGCGATATTAATAACAAATCCAGAAGGAGATTTTGATCTTAAAATCGCTTCAATTCCAAATTTCATTCCTAGGAAAACGCCTTTTAAATCAACCTCAGTTAAGTAATCATATTCATTTAATGAAAACTCATGTGTTGGACGGTTTTCAGCAGCAATGCCAGCATTATTAACGATACCATCTAAACACCCATAAGTATAAACAGCAAAATCGACTAATGCTTTTACTTCTTCCTCTTTACTAACATCCGTTTTAAAGAAAGATGCTTCTCCGCCTTTAGCTTTAATTTCATCGACGACTTTTGCACCTTTTTCTTGGTTTAAATCAGCTACAACTACTTTCATCCCATTTTCTCCGTAACAAAGTGCAATAGCTTTACCGAGTCCATCAGCAGCACCTGTTACAATTGCAACCTTATCCTTCACGCTTGAAAAATCAGTCATGTTAAAACCTCCATCCACAATTTAAACAGTATTAGTTTTCTCCCAGAGGGAATCCTACTAAGGCTGAGATTACTTTTATTGATGGTATCCATCAGCTATAGATATTATTTCTTCTCCTTTTTTAATTGCAAAGTACACTGCGATAAACTATTACCAGTGACCACTCTCCGACACAATTATATTTTCTAACAGAATCTTAATATGGTAATTTCGTAATATAATTTGTACTATAATACTTACTCGATAAAAAAAAGTGACTTTATGATCAAGTCAGCCTTAGTTTATTTTGAGTTTGATATAAAAATAGTATGTGTAATCCCATATCCGTTTTAATATAAGCAAAAAAGCTCCTAAAGTATTAATTTTCTGAAAATAAATTAAATAAGAAATCAAATGAATACTATATACAAATCTAGTTAACATAACAGTCACATTCGGAACCAGCAGATTACAAAAACCTTTGGGCGTCAAGGGATTTTCTGGGGTACCACCAGCAAAACGCAGTTATCTGTACTAGGAAATCAGGAGTATATAAAGTATTCTAAGAAGAAAAATTGAGTAAAAAGTTACTTTAAATACTTGATATCTTAACTTCATAAATAATGTATTTAACGTATTTACAGTAGTGATGTCTTATCAATGAGAAACATCGAATAACCTTGCTTGATTAACCCGTATAATAGACATATTTATCCTCCTAAAATATTAATAAAAGTCCTTGCGAATATTCACTTTAATAAATATATTTCCTTATTTCCTATAGTTATGTGGTAATTATGATGAATTGCTATGTATTTAAAAAGAAATACCTATTGTAAAATTTACGTGATTGAAGAAATCTCTTTGAAAGGAGCATGGGTAGGAAAAACACATCATGATCATCAAGAGGATACTAATCTAATTACAATAAACTAGCATTCACTTGAATTCAAAGAAGGTATAAAAAAGTAATTAAAATTGTATTAAGTACGGGAATATTTCATGCCTTTAGAATTTTAGTCACTAAAATATCTAAGTTGCCCTTTAACGTTAACCTGCTGACTGCATTAGTAACGGCGGTACGCTTTGGGCTCTGTTTCACGTTTTCATGCCGTTTTAACTCTTAAATCCCTACCATAAACGGTTTAGGCTGCTGCTTCTGATCCTTCCAATAATCCCGCTACACCTTTATTTGCTCCGGCGTTACAAAGGTGAACTGTCACTTCTTAACGCCTCGAACGCGATTAGCCATTGCGTCATCTCCCCGTTTCTATATACCTTTATTATACTCAAACAAATGTTCTGTATAAATAAAAAAGAAAAACGCTTCTCTTCCTTAGAGCGCGTTACTTTCTAA
>NZ_NUNF01000049.1 GCF_002585305.1 Bacillus sp. AFS037270
TAAACTGAGGGAGTTGAAGAAAGTATAAAGAATTTAAAGTATTACACCTGAAAAATCCCTTCCGCTTCAATCAACCCGTTAAAAATCAACAATAATCTTTAACACAGTCATTAAAAAAGAAGCTGCCCAGCAGTTTGAGCAGCTCATTTAGTGGATTAGTATAAGATTTGTTCTTGTGCCATTTCGGTCCGCTTATGTTATTTTTAAGTATTCGTGGACATGAAAACCTCTATTTTTAACTTTTTATAAGCTTATATGAATCTTAAATGTTAATAGAATGGTTATCTATTTTTCCTAGATTACTGTTTGTTTTAGGAACAATAGGTTCAACTTTGCCAAGCCAAAAGAGATAGGTTAAGGCGCCGATTAAGGTAGCAGTTCCTGACACTATAAGTGCAGGGGTAAATGAGTGGGTAGTAGAAATTATAAAACCGGTTACAATCGGACCCAAAATGCCACCCATATTTGACACACAGTTTTGAAGTCCTCCAACAACTGAAGTCATATTTACCGGGGCTACGTCTCCAGGAAGTGACCAAATAGCACAAGCAGCAGTCGTTAAACCCGCATAGGAAATCGATAGTAAAGCGATAGAAAGAACAGCAGAATTAACCAGCCCCGCAAAAGCAATCGAGGTTGCCAACAACATTCCTCCACCCAGGTTCAATTTACGAACAAAGGTTAAGGAATAGCCTTTAGCGTAAAGACGGTCGGAAAACCAGCCCGCTAAAAGTTCAGCAACTAGACCAAAAAGTGGAGGAATCATGGATACCCAACCCATTTTCATCAATTGGAAGCCTCGTTCTTGTACAAGATAGGTCGGGAACCAAGTGATAAAGAAATAAATGGCATAGTTTAACATAAAAAACCCAACACACATTGCTAAAATATTACGGTATTTAAGAAGTTGATACCATTTCATTGGCTGCTCTTTAGCAAGACCTTCCTTTTTTATCTGACCATCACGAATATAGGTTAATTCTTCTTTGTTTACATACAAATGCTTTTCCGGATCACGATAATAGGCCCACCAAACGGCTACCCAAATTAATCCTAACAGACCAGATACAATAAACGGAACTTTCCATCCAAAAGCAGTCATTAACCAAACAACAAACGGCATGGCTATTGCCGTACCTACTTTAGAACCGCTGTCGAAAATAGCAGACACTCTTGTACGTTCTTTATCAGGGAACCATTTTGCAGTCACACCGGCATTGCTTGGATATGCTCCTGCCTCACCCATTCCCAATAAGGAACGAAATATGATGAGGGATTTCATTCCTTGGCTAACAGCTGTCAATGCCGTAGCAATGGACCACCAGGCGACGCTTAAAGCAAGTGAGAACCGCTGTCCTACTTTATCAGCCAGCCAGCCTGCAGGAATTTGAAACAACGCATAGGTCCAAAAGAAAGCAGACATGACTATTCCCATTTCAGCAGCATTTATTCCAAATTCCTTCATTATAGACGGAGTGGTGGCAGATAGGACTGTACGGTCCAAATAATTAATGGCTATGGCTGCCCACATGAATACGGCAATCTTCCATCGAACTTTCGTTCTTTTTTGATTTATTTCTCTCATTTTAAAACCTCCAATTATTGAAATCGCTTCCATATTAAATTAAGAATATTATAACAATTTCAGACATTCCTTGGTTAATCAAATGATAGATAGCCATCGTGTAAAGTCTAAAGAGGAAAAAATTCTGAGTCTTACAATTTTCTTCTATATTTCTAATCAATTAAACACAATCGCAAGATTAATAAATGAACCTTTTTAACTTAATGCCGTCCCCCTAAAATCTAAGAAGATTTTAGGGGGTTAATAAATCTATCTTTCTATGCTTTTACAAATACTGTTTTGATTGCGGTAAAGAATTCGACCGCAGCCTGGCCCTGCTCACGGGAGTGCGAGCTGGACTGTTTCATGCCGCCAAATGGTGCCTGTAATTCAACACCCGCAGTTTCCGCGTTAATCCGTACAAGTCCAGCCTCGATGTCGTTGATAAACGACATCATGGTGCCGATGTCTTTTGTATAAATGGAGGCACTAAGCCCGTACTCGACATCATTAGCCTGCGTTAACGCTTCTTCTATTGATTCCACTTTAATAAGAGCCAGCACCGGACCAAAGATCTCCTCCTGGGCAATGACCATTCCATTCGTAACCTCTTCAAATATGGCAGGCTGGACAAAAAAGCCGTTTTCGCCTCCGTTCTCCGTGTACCGTTCACCGCCGTATATTAATCTTGCACCCTCTGCTTTCCCTTTTTCAATATACGAGAGTACGGTATTCATCTGATTCTCACTGGCACATGGTCCCATCCATGAAGTGCCTTCCATGCCGTTTCCAATTGTAATTTCTTTGACCTGTTCAAGCAGTTTCTCTTTAAATGCATCGTATATTTCTGCCTGAACAAATACCCGGCTTGTAGCAGTACATTTTTGTCCTGTCGAACGAAGGCCGCCGCTAATTGTTCCTTCTACCGCCAGATCTAAATCCGCATCTGCTGTAATAATGACAGGATTTTTCCCGCCCATTTCCAGCTGATATTTTGCTCCGCGGGCCAGAGCTGCCTGACCAATTTGTTTCCCAGTGGCATTGGAACCTGTAAACGTAATGCCGTTTACGTCTGAGTGGTTGACGATTGCTGTTCCGACTTCGGATCCAGCTCCGGTAACCATATTGACTACACCAGCCGGGATGCCGGCCTCATGCATACACTCCATAATCTTTGCGGCTGTAACAGCTGCTTCCTGTGCCGGTTTAATCACAACAGTATTCCCATAAATTAAGGCAGGGGCCATCTTCCAGATCGGAATGGCTACCGGAAAATTCCAAGGAGAAATTACACCGATGACTCCAAGCGGAACGCGTGTCGTAAACATTAACGCCTTGCTGTCAGTGGCTGGTATCACATCACCCGCTTTGCGCATCCCCTCACCAGCATAGTAACGGAGGATGGCAATCCCGCGCATTGTCTCTCCTTTTGCTTCAGGGAACGTTTTACCCATCTCTCTTGTCATCGTTTCGGCAACCTCTTCAAGTCGCCTTTCCAAACTATTTGCTATTTTATAGAGATAATCACCTCGTTCTGCTCCTGAAAGACGGCGCCATTCTTTTTGCGCACTCTTGGCTGCAGCCACTGCCCTGTCAACATCTTCCCCTGTCGAGCACTGTACGTAGCCGACGATTTCATTTTTATTGGCAGGATTAATGGCTGCGGCTACTTTATTTCTGAGGGATGATACCCATTCTCCGTTAATATAGTTAAGATGGGTTTTTACCTGAACTGAAGTGGTCATGATTAAAACTCCTTTCCATATTCTAAAATGTAGGGCCAATACGCCAAATACCAAAATCATACTGTTTCAGAATTTCTGCTTTCGTGAGCTTTCCAGAAGCAACAAGCTCAATTTCATCAAAAATATGCTGGCCAACCGACTCAATTGATTCAATGCCTTCGATAATCGTTCCGGCATTCAAATCGATGTTATCTCCCATTCTTTCATAAATTCCAGTGTTGGTTGCAATTTTGATAACAGGAGCAATAGGTGATCCGGTAGGTGTACCTCTCCCTGTAGTAAACAATACAATTTGGGCTCCACCAGCCACCATCCCCGTTAGCTGTTCAATATCATGTCCCGGAGTATCCATCCAAACCAGACCTTTTTTGGATGGGACTTGTGCATAATCGATCACTTCTTGTAAAGGGCTGCTGCCAGACTTATTGGAAGCACCTAACGATTTTTCTTCGAGAGAACTCAACCCTCCCTTGATATTTCCAGGGCTTGGATTCCCTGTACGGATATCTACTCCCATCATGATGGCCCGATTTTCCATAGCACCGATTACTTCATATACTCGCTTGGCTGTCCTGTCATCGACTGCACGTTGTGCCAATAGATGTTCAGCACCAATTAGTTCTGTCGTTTCTGCTAATATCGCAGTTCCTCCGTGATTAACAAGCATGTCGCTAACGACTCCTACGGCTGGATTGGCTGATAGACCGGAACATGCATCCGAACCGCCGCACTCGGTGCCGATAATGAGCTCACTGAAATCACAGAGTTCCTTCATTTGTGCGGAAGCATCTTGTACCATTTTCACTGCTATTCTAGATCCTTCAGCGATGGCACCAAGTGTTCCATTGTGCTCCTGAATGGAAACCACTTCAACCGGCTTTCCTGTCTTGGCTATCTCTCCTGCAACACTGCGTGCTTGATGGGTTTCGCAGCCAAGTCCTAGAACTACCACGCCATAAACATTTGGATTGGCCCCCATTCCTACATAAGTACGGAATGTTTGATCATAATCTACACCTACCTGTGCGCATCCATGCTGATGTATAAAAGAGACCGTGCCTTGCACTAATTCGGTAATTTGTTTTGCTGCCTGGGTTGCACAAGTAATCGTAGGTAAGATTAACACGTGGTTTCTTATCCCTACTTGACCGTTTGGGCGCCTATATCCCCAAAACTTCTTTCCACTACTCAACTTTATCCCCCCGTCCTCTTTTTCCTTCCAGATTGTGAATATGAACATGTTCACCAATATCAATCTTTGTAGTGGCTGAACCAATCACCTCACCATATTTAAGAATATCCTCCCCCTTGGAGATCGTCTTGACAGCGAATTTATGCCCGAATTCAATTTTTTCCTTTAATTCAACGTCAAAGCTGTTCCCCTGGCATGTGACCTTGACATGACTCCCTGCTGGAATACTCTCTAAAGCCACAGCCACTTTATCATTCGGCTTCATCATCACCGTTTTAAAAGCTGTACTCATCTTAAATCTCCCCTGCTTTATATTGGTCTTCTTTTAAAAATAGTTAGAGAATGGCTTACAAATTGTGTACAACGTTTTTTGCAAGATGGACAGTATTTTGTAAAACCCCAATATCAGATATGTTAATTTCTATTTGGTCTCCATCTGTTAACGTAAATTCATTTGGGGGAACAATACATGTGCCTGTCAATAAAACAGTGCCGTTAAAAATCTGATTATCTTTAAGGAGATATGAAACAAGCTCGTCAAATTTCCGCTTTAACTGGCGGGTATTAGCGCTCCCTTCCACCACTTTTTCGCCGTTCCGATAGATTCTGCAGGTAATTTCAAATTGATAAGGATCTCGAACCGCATCAGATAGAAGAATGGCTGGACCAATAGAACAGGAATTTCTCCAGATTTTTGCCTGGGGTAAATAAAGCGGGTTTTCCCCCTCAATATCACGGCAGCTCAGGTCATTTCCAATGGTATAACCTAAAATTTCTCCCTCGCTATTAATGACAAGCCCTAATTCTGGCTCAGGGATCTGCCACTTAGAATCACTTCGAAGATATAGCTTATCATTTGGACCCACTGTCCTTGCGGCTGTGGATTTAAGAAAAATTTCAGGACGTTTGGCATCATAGACCTTGTCATAGACAGTGGTTAAACCGTTTATACCTTCAATAGATTCGAAGTTTCTGGCGTCCCTGCTTCTTTCATATGTAACACCGGCTGCCCACACTTCAGGAGCTTCAATCGGAACGAGCAATGATAGTTTATCTAGAGATTGTGATATTGGATCTAAGGTAGAGATAACGCTTTCAACAAAGTGAAGAAGAGAAGTATCATGATCTTTTGCTTGCTGAGCTAACTCAAAGAAGTCTTTTTGCGGCAGTGAATAGATACGCCCCTCATTTGTTAAAGCAGCAAGAACTGGAACTGACTTTTCATTTAAATAAGAAATAATACGCATAAAATCCTCCTTTAAAATATTAATTACAGTGTTTAAACTGTTGTAACCCTCCCAATTAAATTTGTCTTGCGTTCTCATTAATTTTAAATGCAAATTTCGTGCCAAAAAGAAAGATGATATCATTTTTCAAAAAAAAAAACACCAAACAACCTATCAAATCAAGGTTTGTCATGCTCCAACAATAATAACTCCATCACATTAAAGAACAATAAACTATTTAATTTAATTACTTATTTACTTCAAATCTTTCATATTTGAANNTTCAAATATGAAAGATTTGAGACTCATTTATAAAGGTCAACTTTTGCTATAAAAGGTCATTTTGTTAGACTAAATTCTTGTATAGTGTATCCATTAATTACATTCAAGTAGTTGCTTCCAGAGCTGTTTTCCCATGTCCTAAATTCAATCTAAAAGGAGCACTGTGAAGTTTAAGCACATCTAAAACTTTTTAGAAATACCCCCCTTTCAAAAATATCGGGAAATTTAAAAAAACTCCAAAGTATAAAAAAACAAGGGGGTCTGTATGACATCCCTTGTAAAAAATTGTTCCTACTTATTCTATTCTATAAATCTTTTCGTTAATCTAACTAGTCTCTCAATTTCTACTGTAACAACTTAACCGGTTTAAAGTAAACTTTGGAACATCCGGTGTTTCTTAACTTTTATATATTTTCTCCCCCTATTTTTCATTCAATGTTAGCTGTAACCAGTATTCTTCTTACTTTTTCCTTTCCTTGCTCATTCAACATAGTCCCTGGTGCTTTGACCATTGGTATCATTGTTCTTCCTCTAAGCATAACCGCTGTCTTTATTGCTGCAATAAAAGGTTGTGAAACATCATAAACACTCATAAGCTTACTAATTTTTTTCTGACTCGAAACGACCATAGAGAAATCCCCACCCTGGTAGGCTTTAAAAAGCTCACTGAAAAGCTCCGGTACTATGTTCGTGAGTCCGCACAGAACCCCGTCTCCACCGGCCATTAGATTCGGAACGAAATATTCGTCAAGGCCAGAGAAAACACTGAAGTCTTTAACCGCCGATTTTACAACCTGAATCAACTGACGAGTGTGTGAAATGTTATCGACCGTATCTTTAATCGCGACAATATTTGGAAAATTTTGAGCCAGCATTAGAACTAACTCAGGGCTTATATTGACATTGGTCCTGTCAGGGAAATTATAAATCATAATCGGAAGCTTAGTGGACTGAGCAACAGCTGCATAATAGTTATATAGGTTTTCATCATCGAGTTTGAAATAGTATGGTGAGATAACGACCGCAGCATCTGCGCCTTCATCCTCCGCAAATTGAGTTAAATGAACCACTTCTTCGACGGAAGTTCCTCCTGTCCCTATTAAGACCGGTACCCGGTGATTCACCTTTTCAATTGCAAATTTAATTAACTCCTTTTTCTCTTCCTGTGTAAATGCGAAAAACTCTCCCATGCTGCCAAGAAATAGCAGACCATCGATACCATTAGTAATCAAATAGTCAATATGTTCATGCATACCTTCAAAGTTAATCTTTCCTTCTTGGTTCAGGATAGTAATAACGGGTGAAAAGATTCCTTTAAACATTTTAGTCCTCCTCTTGAATTTGCCTTTCAAACTGGATACAAAATTTAAAATGCAAATTTCATGCCAAAAAAGCAAGTTCCTTTAAAACTTTAAAAAAAATATCCAAACAGCCGAATCTAAGGTTTTCAGGCACAAAAAATAGCTCCTATTCAGTAAAGAACCAGAAGCTATTTATAACAGCTTATTTAAATTTATCGTTCATATTTGAAATTTGTTTTTCAAATATAAAATAATGCACCTTATTTATGAAAGTTCAACTTGCGCCAAAGGGTAGTTTTACTTATTCCAAAATCCTTGCAAAGTCTATCTTTGTTTCCATGATAACGCTCAAGAAGCTGCTTCCAGAGCTGATTTTCCATATCCTCAAATCGATTTGAGATTGTGACCTGTAACTCGTCTTGATTTTGTCCCCCTCTGTCGTAAAGTTTCCCTTTCTTCTCAGCCAAAAGCTCACAAATCTTGTACTCTGTTAACTCTTCACCTTCCTCAATACTAATGACTAACCTTTCGATGAAGTTTTGCAATTCCCGTGCATTACCAAACCAATCGTAACTTTTTAGACAATCAAAAAGTTGTTCCTGTGGCAAAAACAAAACCTTTTGCTCTTTTATACATTCACTTTTGAAAAAGGATATTGCCATAGGGACGATGTCGTCTTTACGCTGTCTGAGTGGCATTAATTGTAGCTCCAATACACTCAGCCGGTAATAAAGATCTTCACGAAAACGCCCTAATCGAACTTCTTCACGCAGATCCCGGTTCGTAGCGCAGATGATCCGAACATCAATTGGAGTTACCCGATCTCCCCCAACACGTCGAACCTCCTTTTCTTGCAATACCCTTAGGAGTTTCGCTTGAAAATTAAGGGAGATTTCCCCTAATTCATCGAGAAATAGTGTACCTCCATGGGCTAATTCAAAAAGCCCCATCTTACCTCCTTTTAGTGCCCCTGTAAAAGTACCCTCGACATATCCAAAAAGTTCACTTTCAAGTAGATTTTCACTCAATGCAGCACAGTTAACGGAAACAAAAGGTCCCTTAGCCCGCTTGCTCTCATTATGAATGCTCTGTGCAAAGAGTTCCTTTCCTGTCCCCGTCTCACCATAAATTAAAACTGTACCGTTAGATTTAGCATACTGTCTCGCTTGTTGAATACATTTGAGCATTTCTGGGCTACCACCCTGAATATCATAGAAGGATTTCTTGGCCACTAATCCTTTTTCATTAAGCCTAGTCCTGATATTCATTTCTAAATTTTGAATTTCACCAATTTCTTGAAAAATAGCCACTGCTCCATGGAACCTACCATGAATGATAATTGGAACCCGGTTACAAACAATCTTTTTTCCATTAATCTTAAGAAGGATATTTTTTTTCTCATCATGTTCGGATAAAACTTTATTTAATAGACTTTCGGGTAAACACTCGGTTAACTTATTCCCGAGTACCTGGTTTATTGGCACGCCAAATATTCTCTCAGCTGATGCATTATATACGGTAACCTTCTCATTATTATCTATTGTAAGAACTGCCTCAGTTGTAAAATTAAGAATCGCTTCAAGTTGCTTTAAACGAGCCTTCTCCTTTTCCATTGATTTTAAGATTGTTGCGGCTTCATTAAGGGCTATTTGAAGGGACATAGGACCCGATTCTAAAAGACAACCATAGATTCCACGCTCTATCGCTTGTTGTGTGGCTACTACATCCCCCACTACTGCATCTATTCCCTGGTCTTCAATTAGATGTTTCACCTTCGCAGGTATTTCGTTAGCATCTTGACAGGGTAAGATTTGCAAATCTATGTCCATAATGTTATTAAAATGCTTAGCTTGAAATAAAATATTTAACGTCGTGATAAAGGCGATTTTTTTAAAACCTTGCTCACTTGCCTTACTTAACGCCATTAAAATGTCGACAGACGTAACGGGTATTTCAATGACAGGTAAATCGAATGAATTTCGTAAAGCTTGGGCTGTTCCCCCACGAGAGATGAGAATCTTTACACCTTGATTGATATAAGATCTGATTTCATCAAGATTTTCCTTGAGATTCCCTGGAATAACGGTATAAGGTATTTCACAAACTTCACTCATTCTTTCGGCCTGCTCTACTAAGGCTTCATAGGGGGCAATGACGAGTATATTGTTCATTAAGTAGACACCTCTATTTTTTTTAATAATCTGTGAAATTAATTGCGGCTTCATCTCCCGGAGGTATCAAACCATTCCCTTTGACAAACCTCTCTCTAAGATTAAAAGATGAGATTTATTAATCACTTAAAATGACGAAATCATTTAATAACTTTAACTACACTTATAACTTTTTAGTATCGTAAGTTTTGTGCTGAGTTATTTGGATTGTTAGCGATTTCAGTACATAGTAAAGGAAAACTGCTTAACTGTTCTTGTTGTTAAGTGGCTCGAACTGTTCAATTGCTCTTTAAACTAGTATAAAGCTCAAAGAAGGTTCTTTGTACCCTTTTATTAAGGACATAAAGAAAAAAGCTCAACGCAAACGATTTTGATCATTGGTATTAACGCAGGTCCAATAATTGTTTTGATTCGGAGAAAAAATTGTGTTTGGACTAGCCCAGGGGTATTTTTTATAGTTAGGCTAGGAATAGAAAGATAGTTAGCATAAAGAGGAATTAGGGGTACTGGCAAATCACTAGTTTAGGAGGAGGATTTTGGAATGACTCCAGTCATTGGTCTGGATATTTCTAATTAATAAATAAATATCGTTATATAATTGACATATTTGTAACAATAATGACATATATTTTATCAATCACATAGGAAGGAGGAGAAACCAATGGATAATCGGATTTTCTTATTTCTTGCTACCATTTTATCTGGTTTTGCACTTATAAAAGTTCCTTTAGCTGATTCATTTCTTGAAAGCGTTTCACCAGTTACAAATATCCTTGGCATTATAACAATTCTAGTCTTCTCACTAGTCTTAATTTATAAGGGTGTAAAAAGCTTATTCAGTAAGTAAATATGATTATTATGGAAAGCACTCTAAATGAACTGCCCCGTAAATGTTAGACACTCTACTAACATTTACGGGGTGTTTTTATGGCCAAATTTACCCACTCTCTACTTAAGCACTTTAAAATGTTTGTTCAAAGGTAATTAGGAGAATTCGCGATAATATGGTACACTTTGTTTACCATTTGATTTACTTTTTTACATGTGCCCTACTCATTCGTGAGTGGGGCTCCTTGTTTTTAATAGAAGAAATAAAAAAAACAGACTCTATAAAGAGCCTGCTTTAGTTTGTTCTTATTATTAAGCTTTGCGCACGTTAGCCGCTTGAGC
>NZ_NUNF01000004.1 GCF_002585305.1 Bacillus sp. AFS037270
AACATCAACACTAATATACTTTTTGTATTAGTTAGTCTCGTTCAAAGATAACTGCTGTTACTGTTTCTCAAGTACAATCACATAAAATTTAGAGTAACGCTAGAACAACTAAATTTATTCAATTAGGCTTTGCACTTTTTGTTTTTGTAATTAGTCTTGGACAAACAACATTAATTTTAACAAAAATGAAATCTCAAAAGAAATCCAGACAAACATTTTACATATAAGCTGAGTGTTTCCTCAAAAGTAATGGAAATGTTACCAAATTGTCCCTGTCCATTAACTAAACTGTAAACAAGCAATGTTATATTTATTACGGTCCTAGATCTACCAATCTCTAACGAATGACATAGTTGTAAACCCTAGCAAAAAGCCCGGTTTTCCTATTCCTAGATACCGGGCTTTTTGACGTTTGCTCTCACAATATGCAAACTTAATCAGTTTTTTTGCTTTTAATATCATCAAGTTCTCTTTAAGTTTTTCAAGTTCATTTTTGAGATCTAAATTTTGTAGCTTTGATCCATAAAGTCGTTCAAACAAACATCCTGATACCCAAGCCTGGTTGTCAAATCCAGCATCAAAAAAACTCAATTGTCACTTTTTCTAATTCAACTTTTTTCGCCAAGTGATTTCCCCTAAAATTCCTAAAATATGCACTGTATTATTTTTCCATCAAAAATGGTGGATTTCAAGAGGGAGGTAAAAATATTTTTTCTACTGTTCCAAAAAGTCTACCCCGCGAAACGAATTGTCTGATAATTTAAGAGGACGCAAGATTAATATTTTAGAGTGTCCCAAAAAGGTTGTTCCAAAACTTAAGCGGATAGGATACAATTTTGTAGTATAAGAGATTACATAAAAGGAAGGAAACGTCAATGAAGAAGAAGAAAAGAGTTATAACATTATTGTGTGTAGGGCTCACCATAGGGGCTATTGTATGGGTGGCTAGTGTGGCCCATGAACTTAAAAGTATGATTACAGATTTGAATATTGATTATTATGGTGATAACTATAAATCTAAATAGGAAATAAGGAAAGGCAGCATGAACAAGGTAGAGTAAGTGAAACATGGGGGGATGAAAATGATTTACGGATATGCTAGGGTCAGTTCCAAGGATCAGAATTTGGACACTCAGTTTGCAGCCCTTTCTAAATTCGGAGTCGATGAAATTGTACACGAAAAAATTTCTGGTGTATCCAAACAAAGACCAGAATTAGACAAGCTATTAGACAAGTTGGAATCTGGAGACACGATTGTAGTAATCCGGATGGACCTATTAGGAAGAAGCTCCAGACAGCTAATAGAATTGGTTGAGGATTTTGAAGCTAGGAATATTAATCTTGTGATTCTTGATATGAACATAGATACCAGGACGCCAACAGGAAAGTTCTTTTTAACAATCATGGCTGGCTTTGCTGAAATGGAAAGGACCATTTTAAAAGAGAAACAGCGGAATGGAATCGAGATTGCTAAGAGTAAAGGTGTTTATGAAGGAAGACCGAAGAAATACCACAAGAAACACGCTGGTCTTAAACACGCCATTGAGCTTTATAAATTGAACAAATACACGGTTAAAGAAATCACGGGAATGACTTCCGTCTCTAGATCTGCCTTGTATCGTGCTTTGAAGGAACAGGAAGAAAAGGAGCCGGTATTATAATGGACCATATTTGGAATGGTTTAAAAGAATGGGAAAGCATTTGGGAAGAACAGTTGCAAGCTGACAAGAATGGACCAGAGCATGAACATAAACAGCATAATCCTGTCTTCCCGACCAGTCGAACTGGATATTAACACTATGGGGCCTTGGGGCCTTAGCTCAGCTGGGAGAGTACCTGCTTTGCACGCAGGAGGTCAGCGGTTCGAATCCTCTAAGGCGCGTAAATGTAAAATTGGATAAAGATAACGAAAATAAGCCCACTCGTTAATGAGTAGGCTTTTATTGTTTTAATGCTGTAGCTTTAAAATAAAGTTTGATTAAAATCCTGTATTAATTAGAGTTTTTCTTTTTATGTTCTTACCGATGTTGTAAGGTAATGGTGAATAGATTGTGAATATTTTCACTTAAACTAACTGGGCAGTTTAGTTTAAGTGTAATAATTCACAATCTAAATTAATATTTTTAGTTAAAGACAATAAGTTAATGCATTTTCCTAACATAATTCTTATTCTTCACAAAAATCCACCCCACCATTAGGCAGGGGATTCAGGTTGTTTAACACCTACTAAAATTATTCAAATTCAATAAACATAATAAACACTTATATTCAGGAGTTAAGTGAGGTGACTGGACACAATCATTGGTTCTTTCGATACTCTGAAGGAGTACACTTTTTAATTTTCTTGAATGTTTTTGAAAATAGGAGTACATCATTATATCCCACTGAACGGGAAATATCCCCAATTTTAAGCGTAGAATCCGTTAGCAGAAAACATGCTTTCTCTATTCTTAAACTTAATAAAAACTCTTGCGGCGATTTATTGAGATATTGCTTAAATAAACGATGAAGATAGGAACGGTCAATTGAAATATATTTAGCGATATCATTTACTGTAATGTAATGCGTGTAATTTTGTTCAATAAAGAGTATCGCATCTTCGATATACTTTTGCTTTTTTACCTCAATGGTGACTCCACGATTCGGAAAGAGTTCACACAATATATATATAAATTCATAAAGCTTTGAAGTTAATAGCAAGTCCTTATTAGACGATAGCGTTGATGCCATTATGATACTATCCATACATTGGTTTAGTTTATTGTCATGATCGAACGTAAAAATCGGTTGATCCATAGATAAACTTGATCTGTTTAAATATTCCTTTGCTTTTACTCCACTGAAACCAATCCATTTATATTCCCATGGATCCTCAACATCTGCTTCATAATAAATTAAAATGTTTGGCTCAATTAAGAACGCTTCATTTTTTCCTAGATGATAGATTTTATCATGTACTTTAAAAATCCCTTTTCCTTTTAAAATATAGTGAATTATGTATCCGCTTCGTATCGCTGGACCATAAGAATATTTACTTATACAAGCTTCTCTACCGCATGTGTACAAATTTAGATCTAAATTGTTATGAGAAGGATTGGAAAAGTTTAAAATCATTGTGTCACCTCTAATTGAAAATGTTTGCAAGTTATCACATCGTTCCATATTCAGTCTACATAATACCATATTAATATCTAATTAAAACTATTAAAATGAACCCATAAGCATTAAGTGAAACAACATATTTCAATAAACAGTATAAGGTGGAGTTACACATTGTTTTCGTTGAAATAATTGATGCTTACTTATGTGGGGGAGGTCGTTATGACTATTTACATCGATGATGAACAACTTTTATTTCATTTGCAAGGAAAAAACACGAGTTATGTTATGCAGGTTATACGAGATGGCTATTTAGCTCACTTATATTGGGGGAAGAGTGTTCACAAATATCGCGGAAACAACAAAATTATCTTTATGGATCGAGTTTTTTCTCCTAATCCAGATGCGTCAGATCGAACATTTTCGCTAGATACGCTACCTCAGGAGTATCCGGCATATGGAAATGGTGACTTTAGAACTCCATCTTATCAAATACAATTAGAGAATGGCTCTACCGTGACCGACCTTCGTTATAAGGAATACCGAGTGAATAAAGGTAAGCCAAAATTGAAAGGGTTACCATCCACTTATGTAGAGGATGAAAATGAGACGGAAACACTAGAAATCATCATGGAAGATAAATTGCTGGGACTGACTGTTACGTTAACATATAGTTTGTATGAAGATCGAGATGTTATCACTAGATCTGTTCAGTTTGATAATCAAGGATCACAAAATTTAAAAATGCTTCGAGCGCTAAGTGCAAATGTTGATTTTCGTGATGATGAATATGAATTAATCACATTGTATGGTGCTCATAGTAATGAGAAAAATATTGAGAGACGTAAAATTGTACCAGGGATTCAAATGGTTGATAGTTGCCGGGGAGCTAGCAGTCCTCAACAAGCGCCGTTTTTGGCATTAGTAAGAAAAGGGACTGATGAAGATCAAGGTGAAGTGTATGCGTTTAACCTTGTGTATAGCGGGAATTTTACAGCACAAGTTCAAGTGGATCCATATCGCAATACAAGAGTATCTATAGGGATTAATCCTTTCGATTTCTCATGGTTATTAGAGCCGGGGGAAACCTTTCAAACGCCTGAAATTGTAATGGTTTACACAGAAAAAGGATTAGGCGATATGTCCAGAATTTATCACGAATTGTATAGTAAAAGACTATGTCGTGGATTATTTCGGGACAAGGTACGTCCAATACTAATTAATAATTGGGAAGCCACTTATTTTGATTTTAATAAAGAAAAAATTGAACAAATTGCCAATGAAGCAAAACAAGTAGGAATAGAACTATTTGTATTAGATGATGGATGGTTTGGAAAACGTGATGACAGCAAAAGCTCGTTAGGGGATTGGGTAGTCAATCAACGTAAACTTCCGAATGGTTTAGTAGATCTTGCAAACCGCGTTCGTAATCTTGGTATGGAGTTTGGTTTATGGTTTGAACCTGAAATGGTTTCTATTGATAGTGAATTATATAGAAATCATCCAGATTGGTGTTTACATGTACCAGGTCGCCCACATACGTTAGGGCGAAATCAACTCATTTTGGATTTATCGAGGCAGGAAGTCTGTGATTACGTAATTAAAGCGTTGTCAGATATTTTATCGAGTGCTCCGATAACCTATGTAAAATGGGATATGAATCGTCATATGACGGATATAGGGTCAATAGCGTTACAACCCGAACGACAGCGTGAAACGGCTCACCGCTATATGTTAGGACTATACAAAATAATGGAAGAAATTACAACAAAATTTCCTAATATATTGTTTGAGAGTTGTTCGAGTGGTGGAGGTCGCTTTGACGCAGGGATGCTTTATTATATGCCGCAAACATGGACAAGCGATAACACAGATGCGATGTGTCGTTTGAAAATTCAATTTGGTACAAGCCTTGTTTATCCACCGATTACAATGGGGGCGCACGTTTCATCTGTCCCAAATCATCAAGTTGGAAGAATTACTTCACTTGAGACAAGAGGATATGTCGCCATGGCTGGGAATTTCGGTTATGAGCTAGACTTAACAAAGTTAACAGAGGAAGAAAAAGAAGTAGTTAAACAACAAATTGCTTTGTATAAAGAGATTCGACCACTTATTCAATTTGGTAGATTTTATAGAATATTTAATCCCTTTGATGGGAATGAAGCTGCATGGAACTTTGTTTCTGAAGATCGATCAGAAGTAGCAGCTAGTTATTTCAAAGTATTATCTCAACCAGCAGCTCCTCTTCGAACTATAAAACTTAAAGGGGTACATCCAGATTATGTTTATCAAAATGTTGAGACAGGAGAGTTGTTTGGAGGAGATGAGTTGATGAATGTTGGTATTACACTGCCAAGTATCAAGCAAGACTTTTTAAGTATGTTCTGGAGATTTAAAAAGCATAGTATCTAAAGCAGTACAAGTAAATAATATTTATGCCGTATTTTCTACCATACATGGTTACTCTGATCCATAATTATATATTTTAAAAATCTCCCATATTGTTAAAATTTAGGAACAGATTGAAGTAGTCTTATATGTTAATTTGCTTTTGTAAATTAAGCTATTAATAAGTTCCACATTTTTGTTATTTCCCTATTATGAGATTTTTTTATGGTGTTAAACTGTTTTGTAAAAAAGTAATTAAAGAATTTAAAATAGAACATTTTTGTAGGAGAGTGGGATGTTTTTTGAGGAATCCTTATAAAATGACCTATCATATAGAGCCAGGTAGGGGTTTGATGAATGATCCAAATGGTTTAATTTGGTTCAAAGGTAAGTATTATTTTTTCCACCAATGGAATCGTTTTGATATGAATCATCATTACAAAGAGTGGGGGTTGTTTACTTCAACTAATATGATTGATTGGACCAATCAGGGTTCTGCTATTCTTCCGGATAGAAAATTGGATCGAAATGGTGTTTATTCAGGTAGCAGTATAGAACATAATGGAGAGATGTATTTATTCTATACTGGAAACGTAAAAAAAAATGGGGAAAGAAAAAGCTATCAGTGCATTAGTACATCTAAAAATGGTCGGACTTTTATTAAAGAAGAAAGTGTAATTGAAACGCCCGCAGAGTTTACGGAACACCATCGAGATCCAAAAGTGTGGAGAGGTGAAAATAATTGGTGGATGGTTGTAGGTGCTCAAACGAAAGAGAGGAAAGGCGCGATTGCACTCTACTCTTCTTGTGACTTGTTGCATTGGAAATATGAGAATATTTTGTACGATCAACAGTTAGACAATATGTGTGAGTGCCCAGATTTATTTTCAATAAATGGTGAAACAGATATATTGCTTTGTTGTCCTCAAGTGAGACCAGAAATAGATGATGATTTAACAGGTGTTTCCAGTTATGCAGCGTTTATATCTGGAAAATTTGATGAAAAAACAAAAAAATTTCTACCAAAAGGTTCTTTAGAATTACTGGACTATGGATTTGATTTCTATGCACCTCAATCTTTTTCAGATCATAAAGGGAGACGAATTTTGGTGGGATGGATGTCTCGAATGTCTGAGATAGAGGAGTATTTATGCCCTACTAAACAATATGGTTATTTGCATTGTTTGACTTTACCACGTGTTGTAACATTGAAAAATGGAAAAATTCAACAACTACCTATTGAAGAAGTTAAACAACTGAGAAAACGTAAACAGAAATTCACATCTTCTCAAGGTCGTTTTGAATTAGAAAGTGGGCGATTTGAACTAGAGTTGAGTAGAAAAGATTGTTCTAGTGATTTTCATTTGTTTTTGAGAGATTGCTCAGTAGAGATTCATTATTATGGTAAGAAAAACGTATTGTCTGTCACGCGGGTGAATTGGGTAGCCAATAAAAAGGAAACGAAAGTAAAACAGGTTCAAAGCCTGTCACAAATGAGTATTTTTAGTGATAACTCCTCTATCGAAATATTTGTGAATGATGGAGAATGCGTTTTTTCATTAAGATACTTTACTGAGGAAGAGAATTTAAGTGTGAAATATGCCGGATTACAGCAAGAAGGAGAATTACTTTATTTCGCATTTTAGGAGATGAGAATATGGGGAATCAAGATTTAGCAAAAAAGATTATTGAATTGATTGGTGGGAAAGAAAATATTCATTCAGTTGCTCACTGTGCAACAAGATTGCGAATTATTATAGTTGACAAAGACAAGATAAATAGTGATGAAATTGAAAATCTGGATAAAGTAAAAGGGAGTTTTTTCAATTCTGGTCAGTTTCAGATTATCTTGGGAACTGGATTGGTAAACAAAGTATATGACGAGGTCATGATATTATTGGGTGATAATATTCAGAGTCAGTCTCCTATCAAAAAAGAAGGAAATCGCTTTCAACGTAGCGTTAGAATTTTTGGAGATGTTTTCGTTCCAATTATTCCGGTTCTGGTTGCGACTGGTTTATTTATGGGCTTAAGAGGTTTGCTTACACAAGAATCTGTTTTGGCATTGTTAGGTTTAACACCTGACAGTATTCCCAAAGAACTCTTATTGTTCACTCAGATCCTAACAGATACAGCTTTTGCCTTTTTACCAGCGTTAGTTTGTTGGTCAACGTTTAGGATCTTTGGAGGTAATCCAGTTTTAGGGATCGTACTAGGTTTAATGCTTGTAAACCCTGTTTTACCAAATGCTTATAAAGTAGGTCAACAGGCTGCAGACCCATTAGTGTTTTTTGGATTTATTAAGGTGGTAGGTTATCAAGGATCTGTTTTGCCGGCATTTATAACAGGAATTGTAGGAGCAAAAATTGAAAAATTCTTGAAAACAAAAATACCTGACTCCCTTGACCTTATTTTGACGCCATTTCTAACACTTCTTTTTGGTATTACTCTAGCATTATTTGTTATTGGACCTATTTTCCACGAAGTTGAACTGCTTGTCTTATATGCTGTTCAATTTTTATTGGAGTTACCGTTTGGAATCGGTGGCTTGATTTATGGAAGCTTTGGACAATTATTAGGTATTTTTGGTATTCATCATATATTGAATTTCTTGGAAATTAACATGCTTTCACAAACAGGTTGGAATATGCTAAATCCAATTGGAACTTGTGGTAATATGGCTCAAGCGGGTGCAGTCCTAGCAGTAGGGATCAAAACTTTTTCTCCAAAAATGAAACAAATAGCTTATCCAGCAAGTCTTTCTGCTACTTTAGGTATTACAGAACCAGCAGTCTTTGGGGTGAACCTTAGGTTGGTGAAACCTTTTGTTATGTCAATGATAGGTGGGGGAGTGGGAGGATTCTTAGCGTCTATCTTACAATTAAAAGCTACTGGAATGGCATTAACAGGTATTCCAGGAACCTTATTATACTTGAATAATCAATTGCCCCTTTATATTCTTGTAAACGTTGTCGCTTTCTCTGTGTCATTTGTTTTAACTTACACAATTGGTTACAAACCAGTCGAGACTGGGAATCAAAAACAAGTAAACAAAATATCAAATTCATCAATTATGCCACAGGTCGTAAATGTTAAAGACGAGAAGCTTTATGCACCAGTTACAGGAAAGGTCATGGATTTAAGCGAAGTCAATGATCCCGTTTTTTCCAAAAAATTGATGGGCGATGGCTTTGCAGTCACACCTAGTGACGGGCAGATTGTTGCTCCTGTTGCCGGCACTGTTTCAATGGTGCAAGGACATGCAGTTGGTTTGAACCGCACTGATGGCTTGGAAGTTCTCGTGCACTTGGGCATAGATACCGTTTCGCTGAAAGGCGCACCATTTTCTAACAAGGTCAAAGTTGGTGACTTTGTCAACGGAGGTGACCCGATTGTGATGGTTGACTGGAAGAAGGTTACCGACGCTGGTTTAGCAACAACGACTATGGTTGTGATAACGAATACCAACGACAAACTTGATAGCTTGGATTTTCACACAGGTGAAGCGACCGATGGAGCCTGCATCGGTGTTGCTAAGGCAAAATAGAGATCGTGTTCAACTTTCATACAAATAGTATTACCTGCTACATTAATAATTTTAATTTAGAATCAATTCATTATAATCAATTATAAGTAGAGCAATTTTAAAAGAATAATATTATACGTTATCTTAGTAAATTAAAGAAAATTATTATAGCCTCCGATGGCACCGGTACCATCGGAGGACTCATTTATTTGTTGATTCTTCATCCGTTAAAATTTTTGTAAACGATGGGGAAGAAGTGATTACCTCAAGGATTTTTCACCGTCAAAACAGTAGGGGAATTTTCTCTTTGCAATGAATGGGAGTGCTACGTTTAAAGTAGTAAAGTGGGATTATTAACAGGGGAATATTCAAGAAACGAGGTGTTATAATGGGAAGTTTATTTTCAATTGGTGAAGTTTTAATAGATTTTATTCCACTACAAAAAGGAAAAGCCTTAAAAGATGTTATATCTTTTGAGCGGGTTCCAGGCGGTGCTCCAGCAAATGTAGCTGCGACTGTTGCAAAATTTGGAGGAAATGCTGCATTGATTACCAAATTAGGAAGAGATAGTTTTGGAGATTTTCTTTTAGAACAACTGGCACAGGCAGGTGTTAATACCGATAAGATTTTAAGAACAAATGAGGCGAATACAGGTCTAGCTTTTGTGTCTTTACGTGAAAATGGTGAGCGTGATTTTTCGTTTTACCGTAATCCTTCTGCAGATTTATTGCTATCGGATACAGAAATAGAAGAAAATTGGTTCGACGAAGGTGACATATTACATTTTTGTTCTGTGGATTTAGTAGACAGCCGGATGAAACAAGCACATGTTAAAGCGATTCAATCAGCTAAGGCTCGTGGTGGAATTATTAGCTTTGATCCAGATGTGCGTTTACCTCTCTGGAATAGTCCGCAGGAATGCAGAGGTACTATTTTAGATTTTATACCAATATCACATGTAGTAAAAATCTCAGATGAGGAACTGGATTTTATTACTGGTATAGCAGATGAAAAGAAAGCAATCGAATCCTTGTTTACAGGGGATGTAAAGGTAGTTGTTTTTACAAAAGGCTCACAAGGTGCAGAACTCTATATACAGAATAAAAAATATACATCTATGGGATATCATGTTAAAGTAGAGGACACTACGGGTGCAGGAGATGCGTTTATTGGCGGATTTTTGTACCAACTGTTAAATAAGAATACAAATCAGCACAATTTAGTGGATGTTGTTAAAGAACACCATAAAGATATTCTTGCATTCGCAAATGCAAGCGGGGCGCTTACGACTACTGGAAAAGGGGCTATCTCTTCCGTTCCATCAAAAGAAGATATATTTTTGTTATTGGGTTAAAATCAAACTTTTAGTAGGTGGTAATTTTGCATATTTTTGATTACCGGCTGGAAAGAAAGTTTTCTGGATTTATATACAATTAACAAGAAGGAATGGAAAGTCAGAAAAATTCTGTTACAACCTCAGTTGGATATATAGAAATATAAGTGTTACTTAGTAGCTATTTTACACTTGGGAAAGATTGTGAAATATTACACTTAAATTAATGGGGGCTTATGTTAAAGATGGGATAGCTGCGGCGATCCCTTTTTCTTATTCAACTTTAAAAGCAGGTTAGTGGTAGAGGGATTTTAAACACAAACATACTTAGATTCTGTTTTTTGAAAAAAATGAGATCGTCCTGGAAGGACCTTTGTAAGCTCTCAGAATTACTAATATTATTTAGGATTGTCTGGCGGAAAAAGGTAAGACATACATTTATTACTTTATAGGGATATATAGATACACAAAAAGGTGCGCTCTAACGAGTGCACCTTTTGTTTTATGAATTGTATATTTCTCTGTTTAAATTCACAATATCCTTATGTGAAAATTCAACTTCTTTTTTTTCTGCAAGGAGCTCTGCAAACATTTCCATCACCTTATCCCGTAGTAATGGTGCTTTTTCTTTACTTGCCTTTTTCAACGCTTTCGTTAGTTCATCTTTTGTTAGCTCCGTACAGTAAGCAGGAGTTCCTGGCTGTTGTCTCCAAGAGTCACTTATAGAACCACTATCTACTGCGTCGAATCCTAGCTCGTTTACTACGTTCATGACTGCTTGTTTTTGTGATGTGGCATTACCAGCAACTGCCATCGCAATTCGTCCACTAGAATCTTCGGATGTTCCTTCATTTTCTAAAGTATGGGCTAATAAGTTGTTGAAAGCTTTAATGATAGGTCTGCCTAATTGATTTGAAACCCAAACACTTTCAACCATCCCGTTCTCGATTTCTTCAATTTGGCCGTCTCTAAAAGGATAATAATTTGAAGTATCTACAATGATTACTTCCTCCCCGACTTGATCGATAATGTTCCGAATGTTTGGCAGTGCTTTTATAGGGAGAGATAGTATAAGAACTTCAATATTTGTAATTGCATCCTCTACACGCACAGGTGTTCCAGCAAGCTCTTTTCCTTCTAAACGTTCAATTCCTCGTGCATCTGCAATCTTGACATTATGCCCGTTCTTAACTAATTTTTTAGAAATAATGGACCCAATTGGTCCTGCACCTATAATTCCAAATCGCATGATTGTTCCTCCTAAAGAATTTGTATATCAAAGAATAATTCCGCTAACGTTACACAATCATATTTTCAGCTGAATCATTCACCTCTTATCAAACTGTAAACAAAGCATCATATGTCTTTATAAACGTATTGAGTATTTTGGTTACATATACTAGAATATAATCATTTCTCATCTTTTTGAAGAAGGCAATAAAAATTGACATAGTACATTTTTTTGTACTTAACAGTAGAAAGCAGGTGAAATGGTGTCTAGATTATGTAAGGATGGATTTGACAAAAAGTGTATAAAGGAACAAAGAGAAGTATATGGTATCGCCTATACCCAAAACATACTTTCAGGCCGTTGGAAATATCTTATTCTTTGGTTTTTAAAGCCCACAGAGCGTCGTTATAGTGAAATCAAAGCTTTTTTAGGTGATATTTCACAAGGTTCTCTTACAAAGCAACTTCGAGAACTAGAAACAGATGGCTTAATTAACCGCATGGTTTATCCAGAGGTACCTCCTCGTGTTGAATATTCATTAACCTCAAAAGGGGAAGAATTCATTCCTATTATCGATTTGATGGAAGCGTTCGGAAAGAAGTTTGGGGAGCAAGCAGATTAAACCAAAACGGTCACATCTATCGTTTCCCCACAGAAATGAAAAATTAAATGGTGGATAAAGTAAAAGTTGTGGGGATGAGAAATCGTTCCAAAGGCAACTTTTTCTTTTACGATAAAAGTTTGTGAAGAAATGTACTTAAAGTAACGGAGTGCAAAAGTGAAAAAAGCAACCAATCTCGATGTACTTGTACTGCACCCCAAGAGTTAGAGCTGAATTCTGTCTTTTGGGGTGCTTTTCTATGGCTAAAAATACTTCCTATAAAATTCCTGTCGGATGCTTCCGCTTAATTGTGCATAAATCAGGGTAGTTTCACTTTTTTCGTGACCTAATAAGCTTTGAATAACATCGAGAGGTGCTCCATTATTCAATAAATGGGTCGCATAGCTGTGCCTCAGTTGGTGAGGATGAATGTCTTTGTTAATACCAGCACGGTTGGAAATCCGCTTAATTATGTATCGCATCGTGGCAATGCTCATTCGATGAGGATCGCGTTCCGTGACAAAGATAGCAGGATCCCTGTCTACACGACTATCCAGGTATCGTTTTAACCAAATTTCGCAGCGAATATTAAAATAGACCTCCCGTTCCTTATCGCCTTTACCTCTTATAACAGCAGACCGGTTCGACCAATTAATTCTACCTCTATCTAGGGTAACAACTTCTCCTATTCGGCATCCAGTGGCGAACATGAATTCAAACAGAGCCTTTTCCATTGGGGAACAACAGGCTTCCCGTAAATGTTCAATTTCCATTTCGGTCAAAAATTTAGGAATTCGTTTCCCAGTTTTAGGTTCTTTTATTTTAGCTGCTGGGTTTTTGGGAATATGCCCTTCTTCATGAGACCATCGAAATAATGATTTCATAAAACGAATTCGATGAGCCAAACTTGCAGGCTTGAGACTTTCACTTGATTTTGCTAAATAAGCTTTTAATTGATCCGTAGTGATCGTATCAAGTTGAACATCATTAAAAAAGCGTATAAGTAAGCCGGACTGTAGTTTATATGCTTTTAATGTTTGCGGCGAAAAGCCTTCAATACGTTTATCAGATTCATACGTTTCCCATGCTTGAGATAATAACAAGTTCATCTCTCCCCAAAAATTCTTTTTTCAGGAATTATTGACCTGTTTCTCGAAATTGAAACGGCGGTTCTTATTAAGCTAAAGGGGCAGCATTCCTGTAATG
>NZ_NUNF01000050.1 GCF_002585305.1 Bacillus sp. AFS037270
ATAGACCTTATTGTCGACCGCCTTTCCCCAAAAATCAGCTCAGCAAATTAATTCTCAATTCAAGATAGAGCTAAGAAATGATTCCTTTAATTGAGTATATAAAGGGAAGCTAGTCATCCTGTTTTAACACATCAAACACCTGCCTGATTTTCTTAAAAGTATACTGTATAGAGAGGAACCTCTTCTCCCGGTAAGCAGGATCATTACTTTTGATGATTTATTCCTTTCCTCACTGAATCAAACTCCACCCTCCTCTTCAAGCTATTTTTTAAAGTAAAGAGCAGGAATAACATACCTCCAAAAGCGGGAACAAGATAAGTTGATATATGGGTTAAAAGGAAGCCGGAGGTCACCATCGCAACTGGAAGGAGAACCTTTCCTATACTACTGCCAATACTCAGCACCCTGCCCCTGTACTCATCTGGAATCTCCTTTTGCATCATATAGGAAAATGGGATATCAATCAGCGCCACAGCAGCACCGAAAAGGAACATAACGATACTGTAAAAAATGACTAAATAAATTTCATTGAAGCCTTCCATCATCACCGGAATGCTTGTGATCATCATGAGAACAGATAAAGATATATTTAAATATCGAAGAAGAATGGGATATGCAATCTTATTTGTGATTTTTTTAACCAGCAGGGCCCCTAGAATCATACCCACAGGAAATGATCCTTCAATGATGCCAAAATCCTTTGCGCCAAGTTGGAAAATGGTATTAATGATATATGGGATTGGAACCATCACCGCAAAGCCGAGAAAAAAATTCAAGGAAATTAACACGATAAACAAATCCAGAATTTTTCTCCTCACGATTAAATAATGAAATCCTGCCTTGATCTCGTTCATAAAAAGAATTCTTCTCTTCGGTTGGCTTTCACGTAACGAAGGTTTACCCGACATAAAATGAATAAACAATATGGCAACACCAGAAAGGATAAAGGAAATCCCATTCATTAGGATAAAAACCCTAATATCAAAAATGGCAAAAACAATCCCCCCTAACATCGGCCCCATGATCGAAGATACAGAATCAATGACTTTACTAAGGGAATTAATGTTCATCAACTTTCTTTCCGTGACAATGTTCGGTTTTGCTGACTCCATTCCGACTGCAAAAAAGGTGCTAAACACTGTCATCAGTAGGGTTGCCGTATAAATGAGAATTAGGTTTAACCCCCAAATGGTACTTACCACATAAACTAAAACGAATAGCAGTCCATTTAACAAATCCATGGAGACTATTAATCTCTTTTTATTGAATTTATCAGCTATAACTCCCGCGAACGGATTGATGACAACCATTGGGATAATCCCTAAAATTAATGTAGCCGCGAAGCTTAACGCCGAGCCCGTCAATTTTAATACATAAAGACTTATCGCAAATTGATAAATGGCCGTTCCAAATACTGAGATTGTCTTTCCTGCAGCATAAAGATAAAGATTTTTCCGTTCTAGTTGTTCGTTTATATTCATAATCGTCCACCTCTTTATAAACTTATAAATAAAGTTTAAATTGTTGGGTGAACGCTTCATCAAGCACCAATTTTAATTATTTTTAGGGGTAAAAACATAAAAAGATAGGGTTTACCCTACCTTTTTCCAAAAAATGAATACGAATAGATCTCTTCTCCTGGCACAAAAAAATCCTCGAACTTTCCGCCTTTATTAATCGGTTCCGAAATCCACTCATCTTGAGCCTTATACTTTAAATGGCTGATGTTTTTCCTAATGGTATTGATTGTAAAATTATCTCTGTTTCTTGCCTCAATTTTACTCTTATGACTAAAGTTTTTAAAAACTAAATAGGAACCTAATAAATATCCGTCCGGTTTCACAAGTGAATCCACTTCATCAAGCAAAAACGCCTCATGCTCGAAGCTATAATTACTTGTACCTGTGTGGTCCACCACCATATCAACCATATGACTCGGTAATGGTATTTCTAAGAAATCTGCACAAATAAACAATATTTTTCTTTTTATACCGGCCTTTTCAAGAAAGTTTTTTAAAAATAAATGCCGTTCGATGTTGTGTTCCACCGCAATATAAAGGCAGTCCTCCGGTAAATCTTGATAGATATTCCGAAGAAAAAATCCGGATCCTGAGCCTAATTCGAGGATTACCTTTTTAGTTAAATTCACTTGATCCAGCTTCCTTTTTAGCCAATGTAACCCGATATTCATATTTTCCAAATACATAGGATCTGTTTCTTGAATATATTCGGGAATTGAATTTACAAGAGGAGTAACTGGCTTCACACGTTTCCCAACTTTTACTATTCCTGATTCAATCGGATACTCCTCCCCACAATCACAAGAAAGTTTTCCCTCGATAATTTGATTTCTAGAAATTACCCCATCTTGAAGTGTGAGGTGCCCGGCACATTTCACACATCTCAGCATAGCTAGTACGGTTAAATCGACACCCAGCGCACAACTTGTCTCTTGGGAACTCGTGGATAATAGAGCTACTTTCTGTTTAAGTCTGTCTCTCGCTTCTGCCAGCATTTTTATTTCGTGGTCTAACTCCTCATATTTTTTCAAAAAAATAGATTGATAGTAGGCATCCACTTCATAATCGGTCAGTTTTGCAAAATTTTTATAATGAAAAATCATTTTCATTTCATTTAAACGAAAGCCCATCTTTTTTAATTCTAAGATAAGGTCTAGGTCCATTTGACAACGCTCATCAAAAAAATAATGACCGCCTTGTTTTTCCGGGACGATTAAACCTAAATCCATATAGTGTCTAATCGTGTCGATACTAAGATCATTTACTTTTCCAAATTTCCCGATCCTCATAATCATCACCACTACTATTTATTCTTTATCCATAATGAAAATTCCTACCGTTCATATTCAGTTCATAAACCTGTTTTATTCTTTAACAGAATTAGAACTGAAACAAGCGAACAAACAAGGGAATCGAAAATTAGTAGTTTACGTCGTTTATTATCAGAATATTTATAAAATATTTAGTTGAATCTACTATAATCACAGTGTTACGATTTTTTATGTGAGCACCACCATGAGTAAATACATAGACAACTACTTTTATGGAGGGATTTTATGAATCAACTAACTGCTGTTTTAAAAGAAAAGGTAGAAAAGTTTTTAAATGGGAAGAAGAAACTTTTTATTAATGGTGAATTTGTTGAAAGTAAATCTCAGAAAACCTTCGATTCATATAATCCAGCAACTGGAGAAGTATTATCCTGTGTTTATGAAGCCGGCGCAGAAGATATCGATTTGGCCGTAAAAGCTGCCCGCAAAGCATTTGATGAGGGCCCATGGTCAAAAATGAGTGCCGCTAACCGCAGCCGGCTGATGTACAAGCTAGCTGACCTAATGGAAGAAAACAGTGAAGAACTAGCTCAATTAGAGACCTTGGACAATGGTAAACCAATCCGCGAAACGACTAACGCTGATATTCCATTGGCAATTGAGCATATGCGTTACTATGCAGGCTGGTGTACAAAGATTGTGGGGCAGACCATTCCAGTTAATGGTCCATACTTCAACTTTACACGCCATGAGGCTGTTGGGGTGGTTGGCCAAATTATCCCTTGGAACTTCCCTCTTCTCATGGCGCTGTGGAAGCTTGGTGCGGCCCTTGCAACTGGGTGTACAGTGGTTCTCAAACCTGCTGAACAAACACCATTATCTGCATTATATTTAGCTGAATTAATCCAAGAAGCCGGCTTCCCAGCAGGTGTTGTCAACATCGTCCCTGGTTTTGGAGAAACCGCAGGCCAGCCGCTTGTCGACCATCCTTTGGTTGATAAAATTGCTTTTACCGGCTCCACTGAAGTTGGAAAAATGATCATGGCTAATGCTTCTAAAACATTGAAACGGGTCACCCTTGAGCTTGGTGGAAAGTCGCCTAACATCATCCTTCCAGATGCTGACCTAACCAAGGCCATTCCTGGTGCACTTAACGGTGTTATGTTCAACCAAGGACAGGTTTGCTGTGCCGGTTCCCGCGTGTTTATTCAGAAAAAGCAGTTTGATAATGTGGTAGCTGATATGGCTGCCCATGCGGACAAGATCAAACAAGGTGCTGGAATTCATGCGGATACAGAAATTGGACCGCTTGTATCCGATGAGCAGCAAAAACGAGTGCTCAGCTATATTGAAAAAGGACTTAATGAGGGTGCACAGCTTGTAACGGGCGGCATCAAGCCTCAGGAGCAAGGCTACTTTGTCTCCCCTACTATCTTTGCCAATGTCCGTGATGAAATGACGATTGCCAAAGAAGAAATCTTTGGACCTGTAATTTCTGCAATGCCTTATGATGATTTGGATGAATTAATTAATCGTGCGAACAATAGCGAATATGGCTTGGCAGCAGGTGTATGGACTCGCGATGTGGCGAAGGCGCACTATATTTCTAGTAAACTTCGTGCCGGAACGGTTTGGGTCAACTGCTACAATGCCTTTGATGCCGCTTCCCCATTTGGCGGATATAAACAATCAGGCATCGGACGTGAAATGGGCTCCTATGCACTTAATAACTATACAGAAGTGAAGAGTGTCTGGATTTCCATGCAATAACTAAGAAAAGCGCAAGGCGCTTAGACTTCGGCGACAAGCACAAGACGAGCCTGCCGAAAGGTTGTTCTTTAACCTTTTGGACGGATTGATCTAAATGTGGAGGTGACTGTTCTGGGACTCTAGGCTAAGACGCACCCTGTAAGAAGGAGTTTTTTGCCTTCTTCAGGGGGTGGCTTAGACTTCGAGTCCCAAGGAGACGCAACTGGATAAGCTTGTGACCTCGAGCCGATGGCGCCTGGAGCTGGACAATTCTCGAAGTCCAAACTTAGACATTCTTATCTTTTGAAGGATGAGGGCTGAATCTGTTTCCCCAGATCAGCCCTTTTTCTTTTTGTTTTTAAAAAAAGGTTTAGAGCCAGGAAGCTCGGGTACATAAAGAGTGTAAGTCAAATAGCAATTCCAAATAACACTAGGAGGGATTTTATTATGGCAAACAAAGAAAAAGAAAACAGAGACAACAGTATGACAGTGGAAGAAGCAGGCCGTAAAGGCGGAGAAGAGACTTCTCGTACACATGACAAGGAATTTTACCAAGAAATCGGTCGTAAAGGTGGAGAAGCCACTTCAGAAAACCACGACAAAGAATTTTATCAAGAAATCGGACGTAAGGGCGGAGAAGCCACCTCTAAAAACCACGATAAAGAATTTTATCAGGAAATCGGAGAAAAAGGCGGAAAAGCTCGAGCAGAACAACGAGATGATGATTAAGGATTAGGCATAAAGGGAGAAGACCATTCTTCTCCCTTTTTTATTAAAAACTACTACCCCACTCTATTAAATGTTCCCCCTACTTAATCTCCTTTAATTGAATCTGCACATTTTGTATTATGACAAATTCTACTTTTTGATTAACAAAGATTTAATTTTCTGAGAAAAATCCATCTGTTTCTCCATAAAAATGGTAGAATAATCTGGTAATCTGTTTTCATAAGTAGAAATGCAGGAGTTGGATTCTAAAAATGAATTCTACATTGATTGATTTCCATAAAAAACGTTTTGAATGGGCCTTTAAGGCGAAAGAGGAATTCCTCAACCATTTCGATCCATATAAGAATGAAGGACTTTCCGACTCACTCGAAGACCTTTTGCATATTCTGCAAACGGACCTTGAAAACCCAAATGAGCCTTCTTTCGACCGCCTCAACAAATTTTTTCAAGAAGCGGACGAAGAAATGAAAATGAAGCTGAAAAACTATGAAAAACAAATCGAACCATACGAGCTTTTAATCACAAAACAATCATCCATTATTGACCATAAAAAAGAAGAAGCCCGAATACAAGAGGACGGATTTGCCATTGAGATTGATGACTATGACCGATTCCTCAAACAGATTGAGCTTAAACATACGGAATCCGACCATATTTGGGTATTGGTGGATGATACCATTGAGTATACTCCCCAGGATCGAAAAGCGAGCATTATCAACGAAGATGTGTCTAGATTGCAGATAGCGGTAGAAAGAGACTTAGGGACTTCCATCCTTATACTTAAACAGGAAGCTCATTTTTTTAAAATAGAGCTAGCAACTCCTTTAGAGCTTCCCTTCGTCCCTCCGATTCCAGCGATCGAGCAAAAAATCGACGCCTTCTGGTTTAAGAACACCTATGAAAAGGCCCTGTTCAAAATGCGCTCCCAAGCACATGATTGGGTTACGGAGATGTATCAAAATTATAATCGCTTATTAACATCGATTTTATATGAAATAACAACGCAAAGAGAGCAGGCTGTCAAAGAGGCAGAGGCATCAAAGCTTGAGTACAGACAAAAGATAAACACTCTTGAAAACCAATTGGTTACATATCAAAAGGAAGAAGCGCAGCTAAAAGCCCGCTATCAAAAGGCCTGCCAAGTGTGGAATCAATTCCAGAAGCATGCGTCTCAGTTGCAGGGCTATTTGATCAAGCATTGGCTGGAGTATAAGGAAGAATTGCAGCAGGATTTCCTATATGGAAATGCAGAAGGCCGCTTTCTTGCGGCACAATATTTGCAGCTTTTGCGGAAAGACGGTCAGAAGATAATCGAATCTGTAAACAGAGGAGGCGATGTATAGATGGTTCAAACCAATCTCCCTACAAAAAGTGAATATGAAAATGCGGTTAATGAATTAAAGAAGCTGAACGAAGACATTTTTTACGGTGATTTAAAAGAAAAAATGCATTCATTAGAAGGCAGAAACAAGGAACTGTTGGAAAAAGCCGTAACAACGGTGGATACCGTTTCTAACGAAATTGCTGAATTCACGCGCGAGCTAACGGTTTCAGCCGAAAACAATCGGAAATTTTTGGAGCAAAATGAGGCGTTTTTCACTCTCACAAAAGATGACTTAGCGAAAACACATGAAAAATTAGCTACCCACGTCACCGCACTGTTGGCAATGGATAACCGATTGCAGCAGCTGCAGCAATCGTACAAAGAAATGTTCCACAAACATTCCGAGTCCATCAATAGCATTCTGGTGGTGCGTGAAGAGGCGCTAATCAACAAAGTCGTGTATCAACTCGAGTGCCTCGCCCAAAAACAGCTAGCGGAACTCGAGCTTCACAAGGCGGAAATAGAACAATTGCGAGAACAAATGGAGTCGGTGAGCAGCCACAATCAAGAGACACTCCAAACCCTTTCCAACCAGATGACGAGCAAACAAGACTTGGCAAAGCTGGAGAAGAGAAGCGCGTTTAAAATGAACTTGCTATTGGGCGTGGTGGTAGTGGAAGCAATCTTAATTGGCATAAAATTTTTCATGTAAGAGCTAGGGGCTGTCCAATTTGGACAGCCTCTATTTTTGTGGATGTGGATGGGATTTGTTAATATAATCAATTTTTTGTTAATATCTGCTGAATTTTTGTTAATATATTTAAATTTTTGTTAATATGTCTCACTTTTTTGTTAACATCCGCTATTTTTTGTTAATATCTACAAATCTCTTGTCCTCCACTCTTCCATTGAACAGGTTTCATCCACCCTCACAAAGGGTACTTTAATATGGAGTCTTAGAAAAGGAGTGGATTGCTATGAGCAAAAAAATTGCTGTGGTAGTAACAGATCATTTCGAGGATTCCGAGTACAGTGAGCCCGTCCAGGCCTTTAAGGAAAATGGGCACAAGATCACTGCAATCGAAATGGAAAAAGGTAAAACCGTGAAAGGAAAACAGGGACAGAGTGAAGTAATCATCGATAAAAGTATTGATGACGTCTCTCCAGAGGACTTTGATGCCCTATTCATTCCTGGTGGATTTTCACCGGATATCCTCCGTGCAGATGAGCGTTTTGTCCAATTCGCCAAAGCCTTCATGGATGCTAAAAAACCTGTATTAGCCATTTGCCACGGACCTCAGCTGCTCATCACAGCGGAAACGCTTGAGGGGCGTGATGTTACCGGGTACAAGTCCATTCACGTGGATTTAAAGAATGCTGGCGCTAATTTGCATGACAAAGAGGTTGTCGTGTGCCAGAATCAACTGGTCACTAGCCGGCAGCCGGATGATATACCGGCCTTTGTCCAAGAATCATTAAGAATATTAGGGTAGCATCAAGGCAGAAGGAACATCCTTCTGCCTTTGTTGGTGTTAGCCATTTATTTTAAATGTTTCCTTGTGATCTAACTCTATGATCGTCATTCTTTTATTTCCTTTCGGTATTGCTTGTCGAACGAAAGGAATCACCCACCGATCAAGACCAAATTTCCCAGCATTGAAGCCTGCAAAAAGGATGATACCGCCTAACAAGATATCCACTGGGTTAGAAGAAATGGCTCCAGCAAACAAATAGGAGAAATTCATCATTAGTCCAAAAAACATAGCTGCAGTAGTTAAGCATCCTAAGATTAGGCCTAAACCAACTAAAAATTCACCAACAGGGATAACTGTATTAAAGACATGAACGTTAGGTAACGCAACCTGTTTTAAGAAATCAATATACCAACCAAATACAACTGCTCCGTCCGGCCCTTTCACTGGATTTGCGATAGCTCCTTTCAGGAACCCCGAAGCATCAAAATCCCCGCTTATTATCTTGCCCCAACCAGCCGCGAGCCAACTATATCCAAGATATAAACGAAGAACTGTTAATATAATAGAAGCAATCTTGTTTTGTCTTAACCAATCTACTACCATTTGCAACCTCCCCATAGAAAAGTAATTTTATGTACGGTCTTACCATAACAAATTTATTTTTCCGTGCGGGAAGTTTCTTCACAATTTAACAAACTCTTAAATCTATTTAAAATAATGTAATTAATTATATATTTCGTTACACTGTTGCAATGGAAAGGACTTCATTAGTAAGGATTGCCGACAAAATGTATTACCATTTCTATTAACATGCGATGCCCAAACTTCTCATGACAATTGGAATGCCCCCCCGTTCATGACAAGTATCGGCTCCCTTCATTGAGCACTCGATTGAATAATAGGCTGCTTTTTACAGCATTTCCGAGAAATAGATCCATCCATCAATCTGAAACCTAAATTCCGCTTGAAAATTGGATGCGCAGAGGGGAATTCTACAAATAACATGCTGTATTCTACAAATTGGAGCGATAATTAAACGAAATTTTTAGTAATTCTACATTACTTCGCATGAATTCTACAAAATTTGGAAATAAATTTCCAACAAAACAATTAATGAGTACAAATTCTACAAAGCTCAGGAGGTTTTCTACGAAATCAGGTGGTTATTCTACAAAATACGGTAAATATACAAGATTACAAAACCACTTCAAATTCCCTAACAAACACCGCATTCCCAGTAATCTCAATATCATAACTATCCTCCGCCTTAGCAACATGAACGGTAACCCGCCCATCTTTCCCCATTTCCTGCCCCTGCTCTACCACTAGATTCAATGAATCTTCAAAATCGGTCTTTATGTATTTGGCATAATAAGCCCCCATGACACCTGATGCGGTTCCTGTGACAGGATCCTCGATGGTCCCGGAATATGGGGAAGAAAAGTGACGGCCGTGCAGGTCGGCTTCCGGATGATAGGTTTCCAAACAAATGGGATGAATAGAGGCTTGCGGCATTTCTCTTAAAATAGCCGGGAACAACTCATTATTGGGTTTCATTTTTTCAAAGGATGCTAGTTTTCTTATTGGGACTAATAGTGTCCAAATCCCCGTACTTCCATAGAGAATCGGCAGATCCGCATCGATCTCCTCTTTCGTTAACCCTATCGCACTTGCTAACTCTTCCTTAGAACCGTTAAACTCTTTAAACTGTGGTGCTGCCTGTTTCATCGTAATAAATGATTGCTCATCTATTTTGATGGGTAAAATGCCTGCTTTTGTTTCGATGGTAATATCAGTCTTATCGCCTAACTGCCCGCTCGTTTTTAGAGCATAAACCATTGCCATGGTTCCATGTCCGCACAAGTTCATTTCGTGGCCGGGCGTAAAAAAGCGGATTCTAAGGTCCGCGATGTCTGATTTAACGGGAAAAGCGGTCTCATTAAACCCTACTTTTAACGCAACCTCTTGCATTTCCTCCTCCGTCAGATCATCCCCATTTAAAACGACCCCTGCCGGATTCCCTTTATTCGGTTCCTTACTAAATGCGTCATATTGAAACACCCTAACGGATTTCACCTTTTTAAGTCCCCCTTTTTTTCTACCAATAGTAAAATACATCTATTTTAAGTAGATTAAAAAAAGTCACATGTACTAGTGACTTAGGTAATTTCTATTACACAAATCGTAAATGCACAAACTTCAACATCTTGATTAAATCGACAAGCCGTACCATTAGCCGCGTACCGCTTTCCCACTGCTTGCTGACCGGAATCCCTTTAAAATACGGTTCAGACGATACGACCTTGATGTTAGGCGACCAGCTTTGTAGTACTTTGGGATTGTTGACATAGAAATACATTTTGGCGCCCTTGTTTCCTGTTTTTTCAACGGTCCGATTGGAGATGTTGACTGCAAATTTCGATTCTGCATCAAAGAACAACTCGCCTCCCGGAAAACGTGTTGCCATTGCTCGTAACATTTCTTTGAGCTGACTTTCCTGAAAATAATAGAAAACTCCAGCAGAGATAAAAAGGATACCATCCTCCTTGTTAAAAATCACATCGTCAAACCAGGATACATCGAAAAAGGATTTGGCAATGCTGTTGTTTCTAGGTGTGTCTGTAATCAGCGTTTGGCGGAAGGCAATCGCATCAGGTAAATCAAGGTTATACCAGTTAATCGTGCCGTTATCCACCCTTGAAAAAGTGGTATCAAGCCCCGCACCGATGTTGACAATCGTAGCCCGAGGATGTTTTTGGATAAATGCCCGGACCGTATCGTCAATTTTTCGAGCTCGTACAATATAGCTGATGCCGCCATATTCCCCAAATGTCTTGGCTATTTCGGTAAAATCAACCTCACACCTGGCAATGATTTCGATCGCTTCTTTGTCGTATAGGATATCCGGGTTCTTCTCACTGGCAGTGGCGCGTCCCCAAAGAGGGATGAGCATGGTGGCTTGAACGGATTGTAGGTTTATCGTCACTTATCGCTCCTCCTTCAGATATTTTTAAATAAGCTTCATGATTTGTTAATAGTTTGTTCATCTATGGGGTGTAAGATAAACCTATGAAATTGATTTTACCTCTTTTTCATAAATGACCCCCTTTTAATTATATATTGTTTGGTCCAGCTGGTCTTCAGCTGGATATTTTTTTTTGTTTATGTAACCTTACATTTTTGTTATAATAACCCCCGGCATAAGTTAAATAAATGAACTTAATGCGGGTGGGAGAGGGAAATCGCGAAAGTGTGATAATAAACAATGAAAGGGGTATTTAAACTTAAGCAGCATGAAACCAATATTAGAAAGGAGGTTATAGCAGGGTTAACCTCATTTTTTTCGATCGTCTATATTCTTGCCGTCAACGGAAAGATTCTTGAAGATGCTGGAATCCCTTTAGAAGCTGGAATTATTGCAACTGTACTATCATCGTTTATCGGATGTTTACTGGTTGCCTTTATCGCCAATGCACCATTAATTATAGTTCCGGGGATGGGGATTAATGCCTTATTTACGTTTACGATTGTGGGTTCGTTAGGGCTTGATTATAAGGAGGCTTTAGGGGCTGTTGTCCTTTCTGGCATACTTTTTGTTATCGTTGCCTTTACGAAATTACACAGCATCCTAACAAGAGCGATTCCAGATTCATTAAAAGAATCGATATCAGTTGGTATTGGCCTATTTATTGCCTTCATTGGTCTTCAAAAAAGTGGGATTGTTGTCGGGAGCCCGACTAATTTTGTTTCCCTTGGTGAGTTATCTTCGCCTATTGTGTTGGCTTCGATTATTAATCTCATCACTGCGTTATTTCTGTTCTTAAAGAAAATACCGGGGAATTTTTTAATCACCATCATCCTAGGTACGATTGTTTCCTATTTTTTTGGACTGGTTGATTTTAAAGAGATGGACACTAGCTTCATTTCCTTTGAGAGCTATAAGGATGTGTTCCTAAGCAGCCATTTTGGAAAGTGGTCTTTCCTTCCATTTTGGTCCGCTGTCTTCTCACTGGTGTTAGTGCTTGTCTTTGAAAATATCGGGTTGGTGCATTCCCAAGTGAATGGGATGCTTCAGGCACCCGAAAAGAGCGGGAAATCTTTAAAGGCAATCTCGATTTCCACGATTGTTTGTGGATTGTTAGGCACAAGTCCTGCTGTTTCGACGGTTGAAACAGCGGCGGGTATTACCACGGGCGGCAGAACTGGGTTAACCTCTGTTGTAACAGGTTCACTTCTTCTGTTATCTCTTTTTTTCATGCCGTTTATCAAATTAGTACCAGAAACCGCGATCACTCCGATTCTGATTATTATCGGGGGATTGATGATGACAAATGTAGTAAATATCGATTTCTCTGATTTTACTGAAGCATTTCCGGCCTTTCTGGTGATCATCATGATTCCATTAACCTATAGTATTGTTGATGGAATTGCTTTCGGATTTATCGCTTATCCGCTTGTTAAAGTTTTTTCTAATAAATTAAATCAGATTTCACTTTCAAGCGTCATTATTTCACTGTTGTTCTTTACCAATTTTCTGCTTCATGCAGTTGGTTAGGAAAATGAACTAATAAGAAGAAGACCTCTTAAATACCAAGAGGTCTTCTTTTTTACTAGTGTTATAAAACTACACTTACAATCACGGATGATAAAACACTTACTAAAGTTGCTCCATACAATAACTTTAAGCCAAATCGAGCGACTGTATTACCCTGCTTTTCGTTTAAGCTTTTTACTGCTCCGGCAACGATTCCGATGGAAGAAAAGTTTGCAAACGAGACAAGGAATACTGAAATAATCCCTAATGTACGTGGACTAAAGCTAGATTGTATTTTCGTTAAATCCATCATGGCTACGAACTCATTCGTGACAAGCTTCGTTGCCATAATTCCTCCAGCCCGGACGGTTTCTGAAAATGGGACACCCATGATAAAGGCAAGCGGCGAAAAAACATATCCTAAAATTTCCTGGAATGAAATCCCGAAAATCAGATCAAATACGTTATTAATTCCAGCAATTAACGCCACAAAACCGATTAACATCGCCCCAACAATGACGGCTACTTTAAACCCATCGATAATATATTCCCCTAGCATTTCAAAGAAGCTTTGTTTTTCCACCTCTTGGATCACCAGTATATCCTCACTTGGATTTACCTGATAGGGGTTAATGATCGAGGTTATGATAAATCCGCCAAATAAATTAATGACCAGTGCGGTGACCACATATTTCGGTTCAATCATTGTCATATAGGCTCCGACGATCGACATTGAGACGGTAGACATTGCGGAGGCACACAACGTATATAAACGATTCGCAGGGAGCAGACCCAGCTGTTTCTTCACCGTGATAAACACTTCAGATTGACCAACGATTGCCGAGGCCACTGCGTTATATGATTCCAATTTCCCCATACCATTCACTTTGCTTAGCAATAAACCAATCGCCTTCATAATGAAGGGAAGAATTTTTAAATACTGAAAAATGCCAATTAAGACGGAAATGAACACAATCGGAAGCAGGACCGTCAGAAAGAACGGCGCTTCTCCTTTATTCGCAAGCCCGCCAAACACAAACGATACCCCACTGCCGGCATACTCTAATAATTTACTAAACACCTCAGCAAACCCTTTAATTAAAACTAAACCGAATGTTGTATTTAATAATAAAGCAGACAAAATGACTTGAATCACGATCATAAGGAAGATCGGCTTCCATTTAATCTGTTTCCGATTATTGCTGGCCAGATAGGCTAGTCCAAAAACTACTAATAATCCAATAATGGCAATGATGTACCTCATAGTTAAGTTCCTCCATGCTGTCTTTCCTTTTTGAATTCGCTTACAATTATAAGCGAAAATTTTCAACAACGATGATTACTATATCAGTAGTAACCAACCTTGTAAAGGCAGATCACATTTTATTCATAAGAAATATTTTACAACGCTTGTTTTATCCCATATGATTATTTTAGTGTTTCCAATTTTTTTAAAAGAGGTCAGAATGATGCTTAGAAAGTTTGGATTTTCTCAATATGAAAGCCAGGTATTTGAAGCTCTCGTGTCTTCCAATGAACCGTTGGATGCCACGCTCATTGTTAAATATTCTGGTGTTCCCAAGGCAAAGATTTATGAGGTGCTGACGCGGATGATTGAAAAAGGTCTAGTATTAGACTCTGTTTCCGAAAAGAAAAAACTCTATACCGCTCTGCCTCTAAATCTAGTTATTGAAAAATTAACCAAGGAATTTGAAGAAAATATTAGTCAATTGAAAAACAATACCCATCAAAACAACAGGTCTGATGATCGCGTCTGGAGTTTAAAGGTTGATTCTTCTATTCAACTCCAATGTAAACAGCTTCTCCAAGAAGCGGAGCACTCGATTCAGATTTCAGTTTGGAAAGAAGACTTCCAAGAGTTTTTGCCAATTTTAATTGAAAAAGAACAATCAGGTGTAAAAGTCGAGGCACTTGTTGTGGGTGATGTTCAAGAATCACGCCTTTCATCCCTGCATATCCTGTCGCCTAATGAAGAACACCGCAGATTAGAGAAAAACCGCCTCATCATTATTGATGAGGAGACGATTTTGTTTGCCGGTGTAGAAAACGATTCATGGCAAGCCATGCTTACAAAATCAAAGCCGTTTGTGAAGTTTTTTGTCGAGTTTTTCTATCATGATGTCGTGTTAACAAAAGTCACAAAAAAATATGAAGACCAGTTAATGAATGATGAAGAATTTAAACATCTTCTGTTAAGGCTCCGGTATTAAGAAAAGCGCAAGCGCCTTGGTCAGCCCCGACAAGCATAAGACGAGCCGGCCGAAAGGTTGCTCTTTAACCTTTTGGA
>NZ_NUNF01000051.1 GCF_002585305.1 Bacillus sp. AFS037270
CCATCGAGGGGCTAGGCGCTTAAGCTAGACAATTCTCAAAGTTATAAACTTTTATACTTTCTTATCTAATTAAAAGGGGCACCTTTCCTAATCCGATGATGCCCCTTACTTATATTCCATTGTGATAGCAATCAAATCTTAGCAGGGATTTTTTTATATCCATATAACCAGTCAATCATTTCAAATTCCTTAGCTTCCTTATTCTCTAAAAGAGTATTACGGAGCAAAATGAAAACTGGATTTTCAGCGTGGATTATCTCTCCCCAAGTACGTGCCGATTTTTGCACCTTTGCTGAACGCGGAATTCTTTCTTCTTGATAGGCTGTGAATGCTTTTTCAAAGTTATCCCCATAAACCTTAAGCATATCAGCTAAATATGAAGCATCTTCTAACGCTTGGCACCCACCCTGTGCCAAGTATTGAAGCATTGGATGTGCAGCATCACCAAGCAGAGTGAAATTCCCTTTTGTCCAATTCTCAATTGGCTCACGGTCATACATTGGCCAGCGGATTTGACGTTGTATGAACGATAAAGCATTTTCAACAAGAGGGTGACACCCTTCAAATACTCGATCCATTTCTTCAGGAGTTCCCCAGTCATTAGATCCTTCCTTATAATTAGAGCTTTTAAAAACAACAACTTGGTTATATAATTCTCCCCTGCGTACAGGATACTGAACGACATGTAGGTTCGGACCGATCCACATAATGACATCATCCATATTGGCATCAGAACTAATTTCAGAAATAGGAATCGTGCCCCGATATGCTACATATTGGGAACAAATTGGCTGATCATCGGAAAAATACTTACGTGTTTTTGACCAGAGACCATCAGCTCCAATAACCGCTTTTCCTGTAAATTGTTCTCCCCTTTGATTTGTAACCGTTACACCGGCTGGGGTTTCTTCAACTGTTTCAATAACCTGGTCATTAATAAGGCTGATAAGCGGATTCTTTTCACACGCTTCGAATAAAACTCGATGTAAATCTGAACGATGCAATACCATATAAGGAAAACCATATTTCGCTTTAAATTCTTCCCCTAGATCTAAGAACGATAATTCCCTTGCTGTATAAACATCTTTTAATACAAGTCGTTTTGGGAAAACAGCATACTTTGCGATTTCATCAGCAAGCCCAAACCGGTCAAGGACTGCCATAGCATTAGGTCCCATCTGAATCCCTGCCCCAATCTCTCCAAACTGAGGTGCTTGTTCAAATACCACCGTTTTCTGACCTGCTTCTGCGGTTGCAAGAGCAGCCCCTAACCCACCAATTCCTCCGCCAATTACAAGTACTGCTTTTTCTAAATTAGTCATTATTCCATCCCCCATTTTTAAATTTAAATTCCATTCTTTTAAAAAATACCGTTAAACCGCATTCCATTCTTTCACTTTGTAAACGGATTCATTTTCATGATTCATTGGGTCATTTTTTACAACCATTCTTGCTTCCTCTAAAGAATTCGCTTGCAACACATATGCTCCTCCGGTTTGGTCTTCAAATCCACCCGCAGAAATTAGTGTTTGAACTTCCCTCAAATTCTGTAAAAATTCACGATGGCCTTGAATGAAATTGCCTGTGAAAGAAGGTTTTCTTTCAATCAATACCAAATATTTCTTCATTCCATCACCTCAGATAAACATTTTCTTGTGAATTATCGAAATAGATAACTATTTTCTCTATTTATATAATAAATTAGATTTTATAATGTTGTCAATATTATCAAAAAAAAATGTATTCAGAAATCTCATTTTAACTTTGATAGTGGGATATGGGTAAACCGCTATGCTAAGATAAGAATAAGAGAGGGTTTCTATAGGAGGGTCACGATGGAAGGCTTAAAAAAAGGAACAACCATTCAATCATTGCAAGTAGGAATGGGGATTGTAGATTTAATTGCCAAACAAGGAAAGCCGTTAAAATTTACAGATATTCACGATTTAACAAAGGTTACAAAAAGTAATTTGTATAAATATTTAAATACCTTTACTCAATTAGGGATCCTTTATCGTTACAAAGATTCCGGAGAATATGTTTTAGGAAGCAGGTTGATTGAATACGGAATGTCTGCAGTAGATCAAGAAAATGTTATTGACCGAATCACACCATATCTGCAAGAAATTAACGTGAAATGTTCGAGTACCGTTCTTTTTTCCAGCTGGACTCATAATGGTCCTATGGTCGTTAAAGAAATTAACACAAACCGAGGGTTTAATATTGGAGCTCAGAAAGGAACACTTCTTCCCATTCATTCTTCAACAGGGAAATTGTTTAGGGCCTTTATGGATGAGCAGTTGATTCGTGAATGGAAGGAGAAAGAATTCATGCAGCTCCCTCCAGAAAGGGTTAGTGAGCTTGAAGAAGAACGCAGATTCATTCAGGAGAGAAAAATTGCCTTTGCAAGGGAACCCCTAGTTTCATCTGTATCCTCCGTTTCTTTCCCTGTATTTAACTTCAAAGAGAAACTCCTTGGAGCAGTCACGATTGTAGGCTTTTCCGAGTTAATACCTCAAAATGAAGAAGATGAACTAAGTCATTATTTGATCCAAATTAGTAAAGAAATATCCATAGGGTTTGGATATCGAGCTATTACAGATTAGAACGATTCTGAATAGACAATAAACAAAAAAGCGGGGAAATCCTCGCTTTTTTAATTTAATAATTAAATTGATAGAACCAATACTCATCCACTCCACTTGCACTAGTTTACAGAAAACTATTAATATTTAATTTTTTTATATTGAAATTTAATGATTCTCTGTTTATAATCTCTAAATAGATAACAGTATTCACTATTTTTATAGTCGGGGTGGTGTTTAATAAGAAAAGTGACAAAAGCAAATACGTTTTAGTAAGCGTTATCATTGATTTTTAGGTAAAATGAGGGGGAGATTATTTGGCAGCCATTAATACAGCAGAGGTTATTGCTAAAAGTAAATTTAGCCGTTTTCATCTAGGCTTACTTTTATGGAGTTTCTTTATTATTTCATTTGATGGATATGATTTGGTGGTATACGGGACCGTAGTACCAACCCTAATTGAAAAATGGCACCTCTCTCCTGTCGAAGCAGGTGCTATTGGAACATATGGATTATTTGGGATGATGTTCGGTGCTATACTCTTCGGAACACTAGCAGATCGTATTGGAAGGAAAAGCGTTATTAGTATTACGTTGATTCTGTTTAGTTTATTTACATTCTTATGCGGCTTTGCAAATACACCTACTGTTTTCTCAACCTTACGCTTCTTTGCAGGATTAGGACTGGGGGGAATCATGCCGAATGTCATCGCATTGTTGACCGATTATGCGCCAAAAACAATGAGAAGTATGGTCGTCTCCATTGTACTGTGCGGATATTCGGTCGGAGGAATCCTTGCTCCTTTATTAGGAATTCTCTTAATGCCTAATTTCGGCTGGCAATCCATCTTTTGGTTTGCTGGTCTGCCTCTATTACTATTGCCGTTTATCCATAAGCAATTACCGGAAACGGCTAGTTACTTGATCCGAAAAGGGAAAAAGGAAAAATTACTTTCCACTCTCGTAAGGCTAAATCCAGAATTGAGTATTAATCAAAATGACGAATTTGTAGAAATCAAATCAAAAGAGTCTGACTTTCCAGTTATTGGTCTATTTAAAAATAAGAGGGTATTAAGTACCCTTATGTTTTGGGCTGCCTTTTTCAGCTGCTTGTTGATGGTCTACGGTTTAAATACTTGGCTTCCAAAGTTGATGATTGAAGCAGGATATGGACTAAATTCAAGTTTAGCTTTCTTAATTGCCCTTCAAGGCGGTGCCATTATAGGAACGCTGATAATCGGACGACTTTGTGATAAATACGGTTCCAAAAGGATGCTTGTCCCAATGTATGCTTCAGGTGCAGTTGCGTTGACCATCCTGGGATTTGGAGGAAATTCCTTTTTGATTTACCTCTTAGTAGCAATCGCAGGTGCTGCGACAATTGGTGCACAAAATATTGTACAGGCCTATGTATCCCAGTACTATCCCCCATACGTCAGATCCACTGCCTTAGGGATGGCATCTGGCATCGGCAGAATTGGCGGTATGCTTGGACCACTATTAGGAGGATTCCTCTTATCGATTTCTTTACCCATACACATGAATTTCATTGCATTTGCCATTCCAGGATTAATAGCGGCATTAGCCCTTGCATTAGTGCCAGCAAAGAATGCCTACATCCATGAAAGCGATACCACCTCGGAATCTGTTATGAAAGTCACCAATCTATAATGAATAAAGCACAGGGACGGTTCTAATGCTTCATTGAGCAGGAGAACCGTCCCTGTGCTTCTTTTATTTCGAGTGATTAGATAATACGTGCTGTAACGATTCCTTCGATTTGGTTGATTTTCTCTACCAATCCAGGAATGATATCGCCGTTTACTTCATCTTCAATGTCAATCATCGTATAGGCATATCCGTTGCGGCTTCTGTTCACCATGTCTGCAATGTTCAAATTATAGCTAGAAAGGCCTGATGTGATCTGCCCAACCATATTTGGAATGTTTTTGTGGAAAGCTGCGACACGACGTTTTCCTGTGTAAGGAAGCTCAGCATTTGGAAAATTGACTGAGTTTTTAATGTTTCCTGTTTCTAAAAATTCCTTCACCTGACGAGCTGCCATAATTGCACAGTTTTCCTCTGATTCCGCCGTTGAAGCGCCAAGATGAGGAATGGAAATCGTATTTTTCATTTTTAATACAGTTTCATTCGGGAAGTCTGTAATATACCTGCCAACGGTCCCTTCTTCAAGTGCTACCGCCATATCCACTTCATTTACTAACTCACCACGGGAGAAGTTCAAAATATGAACACCAGGCTTCATAATGCTAAAAGTATTTTGGTTAAACATCCCTTTTGTATCATTGGTTAAAGGCACGTGAACAGTAATATAATCTGACTCAGCGAACAACTGTTCAATTGTCATAGCCCGCTGTACATTACGAGACAAGTTCCATGCTGTATCAACAGAAATGAACGGGTCAAACCCAATTACATCCATATCTAAATCAAGGGCATCATTTGCTACAAGCGCACCGATTGCACCTAAACCAATAATCCCGAGCGTCTTTCCTTTAATTTCTTTCCCTACGAATTGTTTTTTACCTGCTTCGACAAGCTTTGGTACCTGATCTCCTTCGCCTTCTAAGGTCTTTGTCCAAGCCACACCTGCAAAAAGGTTTCGAGAGGAAGAAATCAATGAGGTTAATACCATCTCTTTTACCGCATTCGCATTCGCACCAGGTGTATTAAAAACAACAATTCCTTGGTCCGTACATTTGTCGACGGGAATATTATTGACACCAGCTCCAGCACGTGCAATTGCTTTTAAGTTATCGCTAAAATCAAGTGAATGCATATTAAAACTACGAACAACAATAGCATCGGGATTCTCACTGTCATTATCAATTGAAAAATTCCCCTTATTGAATACCTTTAACCCGCTTTCAGCGATATTATTTAATGTTTTAATTGTTTTCACGTTGTCTATAACTAGTGTGCTCATCTTGTATACCTCGCTTTAGATATGATAGTTTTTAATTTCCTCAATAATCCTACATCAAGCAAAACTACTAAAGTTACTTTCTACAAAATTATGGAAGATCGCCTCCTAATATATAGAAAGAGGTAAGGGATCCTTCTTCTTCCCTTACCTCTGCCCAGGCGAACGGCTTCGACACTATGTGCTCCCTCACGGTTATCCGTGTTTCGCCAGTTACACATAGCCTTTTAAATTTATTTGTATTTTAACAAATATTCGAATACTTTTCAATTGAAAAATAATGTCTATTTAGTTACCAATATGCACCATTTAATATATTGGGCTTGAGTTATTCTATTTATTTTTTAACATATCAAAAACTTGCTCACATCTTTATCTCCAGGGTCCTGATAAATTTACAATCAGCACATCATCTGCTGTTGAAGTTTCCGCTGGTTCTTCTCCGATAAGTCGGACTTCTTTCACTTTACAGTTATTTTTAATTATGCGTCGTTTCTTGGTATAATAAATCAGTTAATAATTTTGATGATTATTATTACTGTTTTTCAGATAACTCTTGAGGTGAAGATGAAATAGATATATTACTAAATAAACAAAAATTGGATGTTAACCAAGGATTAACGACCTATATATATACGTACGCCTTTTCTGATGATGAGCGCTCATTGTGTGCACTAGAAATGCGATCTTTTTTCGGTGACGTATCTCAATCAAACGTTTTGGAAACCTTCGTAAAAATTGATCCGACGCGAAGTCCGTTTATGAAAGAACGAATTAGTGTGATATATGAAGCGCAAAGCCTTGAGGATCTGTACAAGCAGGTAGAAACTTTACAAATGAACGGGGTAACTTTTAAAGTTATATATGTAAAAAATAGGGATCTGCCAAAAAATAAACAAGACGGATTCGAGAAACGACGTGAAATTGAACGAAAAATCGGCTTACACATTAAGGGTAAAGCAGATCTTCGTCAACCAGATCGATTGTTTGGCGTCATGCATGTAAACGAAAAATGGGTATTTGGTGAGTATGTAAAAAGTGAGTCGGTTTGGTTTAGACACCAACAGAAGCCAAATGGTTATTCCACCGCACTCAACACACGTGTTGCTAGAGCGGTAGTCAATATCGCCATCCCAAATCCAAACGGAATTAAGGCAATCGATCCATGCTGTGGAATTGGCACCGTCCTCGTCGAAGCCCGATCAATGGGAATTGATATGGTCGGAAGCGACCGAAATCAGCTGATTATCCCAGGAGCACGAGAAAATATGATACACTTTGGTCTTACTGGAGAAATAAACCTAGCAGATATGCGTGATATCACCAACCATTATGATGTAGCCATTATTGATTTGCCTTATAATTTGTGTTCGGTGATAACCCCTGAAGAGCAGCTGGAAATGCTTCAGAGTGCACGAAGGTTTGCAAATAAAGTAGTCGTGGTCACCGTTGAACCCGTCGATGGACTCCTAATAAAAGCAGGTTTTTCAATTATTGACCGAGCTGTTGCTAAAAAAGGGGTATTTATTCGAGAAGTGGTTATTTGTAATTGATTGAGCTCCATTTAAAGCTATTCAATTACATTATAAAGTAATTTATATGTTAAAAGGATGTTTAATGAAAAGAGGGGAACGTAATGAATAAAGAATCCATATATGGATTAACTATAGACCAATTGACAGCATGGCTGATCGAGAACGGTCATAAAAAGTCGAGGGCACAACAAATTTGGGAATATCTTTATCAAAGGCGCGTTACATCTTTCTCTGAAATGACGGATGTTAATCAGGCGTGTGTTCAACTCCTGTCAGACAACTTCGTGATCCAAACCTTACAGGAGCATATTAAGCAAGAATCAGCCGATGGAACGATTAAGTTCTTGTTCAAATTGCAGGATGGCAACTTAATTGAAACGGTTTTAATGCGCCAAAAATATGGCCTTTCGGTTTGTGTAACCACGCAAGTAGGATGTAATATAGGATGTAGTTTTTGCGCGAGCGGTTTATTAGCGAAAAGCCGGGATTTATCCAGCGGAGAAATTGTCGAGCAGATTATGAACGTCCAACTGCATCTGGACAAAAAAGGCCAAGGAGAAAAGGTAAGTCATGTGGTCGTGATGGGAATCGGTGAACCATTTGATAATTTTGAAAATCTATTAGACTTTATCAAGGTAATCAAGGATGATAGAGGGCTTGCAATTGCTTCTAGACGTATCACCGTATCAACCAGTGGTCTGGCGGACAAGATTGTTGAATTCACCGACAAACAATTGCAGGTAAATTTAGCCGTCTCCTTACATGCGCCAAATAATGAGCTTCGTACTCGTATTATGAAAATAAACCGTGCCATTCCCATTGAAAAACTCATGAAGGCGATGGAGTATTATATAGAAAAAACAAATCGTCGAATTACGATTGAATATATTCTATTGAGGGATGTAAATGATCATAAGCAAGAAGCAGAACAGCTTGCCTCACTCCTTCGTCCTCTAGGACAACAGGTCTATGTGAACTTAATTCCCTATAATCCAGTGGATGAACATAGTCAATATCAAAGAAGTGAACAGGAGTTGGTTCTCTCGTTTTATGATACGTTGAAAAAAGGCGGGGTTAATTGCAAAATCCGCCAAGAACATGGAACAGACATTGATGCCGCGTGCGGACAGTTACGAAGCAAACAAATTAGAAAAGTATAAGCTCAGTAATCTTAAAAGAAGGTATCTAAAAGATTTTTAGATACCTTCTTTTTTTACCTTTTCCTTCAGAGGACCCAACTATTGTTATTCAGTAAATTTTTTAAAAATCAATGTGGCATTATGTCCGCCAAAACCTAATGAATTTGATAGGACCACTTGTACATCCATCTTCTTCGCAGTATTTGGTACATAATCTAAGTCAAGTCCCTCATCTGGTGTTTCATAATTAATGGTTGGAGGAATGATGCCTTCCTTGATGGCAAAGAGAGATAAAATAGCCTCAATTGCTCCGGTCGCGCCCAATAGGTGGCCTGTCATTGATTTGGTCGAACTTACCGAAAGCTTATAAGCATGTTCTTTAAACACTTCTTTAATCGCTAGGGTTTCGTATAAATCATTATAATAAGTGGATGTCCCGTGTGCATTGATGTAATCCACTTGCTCCGGTGAAATCCCGGCATCTGCTAATGCGAATTTCATTGCACGCTGGGCGCCCTCTCCATTTGGCGCAGGGGTTGTAATATGATGAGCATCACCTGTAGCCCCATAGCCAATCAGTTCTCCATATATGTGGGCACCACGGGCCAAAGCATGCTCTAATTCTTCTAATACGATAATTCCAGCGCCTTCGCCAATCACAAATCCATCACGGTTCTTATCAAAAGGCCGGCTTGCTGTATTTGGATCTGGATTCTTTGAAAGAGCGGTCATATTAGAGAAACCAGCAACAGTCATCTCCGTAATCGTTGCTTCTGTACCGCCTGCTACCATCATATCCACATCACCCTTTTGAATCACACGGAATGCATCACCGATGGAATTGGCCCCAGACGCACATGCGGTCACCGAACAATTGTTCATTCCTTTTGCTCCAAGTTCTATGGAAACTTGACCTGCCGCCATGTCCGGAATAAACATGGGAATGGTAAACGGATTTACCCTTCTTTGGCCTTTTTCAATAAATTTCCGATGCTGTTCCTCGAATTCCCCTAAGCCGCCAATTCCAGACCCAATCCAAACACCGATGCGTTCAGGATGAATGTCCACACCGATCTCAATGCCTGCATCCTGAACAGCCATTTTACTAGCAGCAACAGCGAACTGACTATAACGTCCCATTCTTCTTGCTTCTTTTTTATCAATAAATGCTTCTGGTTTAAAGTCTTTTACCTCAGCAGCAATTTTGACATCTACTTTATCTACATCAAATATAGTTGCAGGACCAATTCCTGAAACCCCTTTTTTAATGTTATCCCATGTTGTAAGAGCATCATTCCCTACAGGAGTAACGGCTCCAATACCTGTAATCACTACTCTATTCATTTTAATGCTCTCCCCCGCCAATTTAATTAAATCGCAAACGAATCATCTGCATTTCCTTATATTTTAACTAATTCAGGGGGTTTAGGGAAGCACGGGGACGTTTCTCATNNATGAGAAACGTCCCCGTGCTCCTAAATCTTCCCAAAAGAAAAGCCGTTCCTTCTATATAAATGAAGGAACGGTTTTTCAAATTAGGCCAATTTTGGTTTAAATTCACCTGTGATGGTTTGATGGCCTTTATTTTGTTCGTATGCTTGTGTTTGTTCGAGGTCAAATTGTTCCATAATTGGCAGGTCACTGACTGAAAACAGGTACGAATCTTCATCGGCAACATGCTCATGCCATGCCCAGTTTGGAACTACAAAATAGTCTCCTGCTGACCAATCAAAACGAACACCATTAATGACACTGTAACCAGAACCCTTAAATACATTATAAATCGTCGCATGGGTGTGGCGATGTGCTTTGGAATGATATCCTTTCGGAAGCTTCTGCATCCATGATGCAATATTTTTATTAGCCGTTTCACCTGTTGATGGGTTAATGTACTCTACAGCATAACCATCATATTGGTCAGGCTCATATCTGCTTAAGCCTTTAATGGCATCCTCCGTTTTGTTCCATTTATACGCACCAAGTGGAGCAGACCTTGGATAGCGGTCAGCAATTGGGCGAACCATTCCTCCCTCATAGCGATGAGAAGAGAAGTTATCTGGAACTTTCGGTTCTTCAAGTTTCTCTGGATAAGGCTCAAAGAAGGTACCACCCATGGAATAAATCACTGGAATATCAAGAACATCCATCCAAATCATTGGTTTATCACCGATATGACCATGACCGTGCCAAAGATTCTTTGGTGTAATTAGGAAATCTCCTTCTTCCATAAAAATCCGCTCACCTTGCACAATTGTATAAGCGCCTTCACCATGCGTAATAAAACGAAGTGCCGCTTGTGAATGACGATGGGATGGGGCTTTCTCTCCTGGCAAGATCAATTGTGCTGCTGCATAAAGAGTTTGTGTAGTCGAAGCCCAGCCCCACGGCTGCCGATACGTTAATCCTGGGTTTTGGAAATAAATCGCTCTTCTTTCTCCACCGCGATCAGGAGTAAAGATGGTGGAAGCTTCCATTAATTTTTTATAAATCACTTCGCCTTTCCACAGATAAGCCTTTGCCTGAGGTTCTGGCTGTTTATGCATTAATGCCGGGATCGCCTCCCAAAGCGGCCCAAGATTATATTGTTCAAGATCTTTATTAAAGTCCAACACCAATTTACTACCCATAAATTCTGTTTTTTCTGCCATTAAAAACCCTCCCTTAATTAACCTAGTTTCGATAGATTTCGTTGGATTTGTCCAAAATGCTTACTCGCATGGTCTACAATTAAATGATTCACAATAAACGAGATTGGTTTTGTTCCAAAATTAGGATTACGACTCGGTGCTTCCGCTGCAAGAGTCTCGCTATCTAAGCTCCCGAGTTCTGCTTCAATATGATCTTTTAAACTAGTAAGTTCTTTAACGATCTCCTCCACAGTCCGCTGATCCGCAGCTGCAACTGCATCAAGGCGTGCTTGCTGAAGGTGATTCCTTCCCCATTCAGTTCCGGGATCCGCTTTTAATTGATTGATTTCACCAATCCAATAGGGGATAGCCTCTAATACATGACATAAGATTTCCATGATGGACCATTCTTCCTCGCTTGGTTTCCAGCGAATGGTTTCCTCAGAAAGGGCGTTGGTTGTTTTAATCATTTGATCTAACGATTGTTGAACCGATTCGATAGCTGGCTGAATCGTGATCATTGTCATTATAATTTCACCTCAACAGCCACTTTTTTGACCGTATTTTCTAGTGAACCAATTTGATCAATTTCGATTTTGACGACATCGCCATCTTTAAGGAAGGTCTGCGGGTTCATCGCAAACCCTACTCCACCTGGGGTACCTGTTAAAATGACATCTCCTGGTTCAAGAGTCATCAAGTTAGATAAAAATTCAACTAAGTATTGAACAGAGAATACAAGATTAGCAGTATTCGTATGTTGTCTTTCTTCACCGTTCACTGTTAAAACAACTTCTAAACCAGATGGGTTTTCTAGTTCATCGGTTGTAATAAGCCATGGACCCATTGGGGCGCTTCCCTCAACTGTTTTTCCTTGAAGCCATTGAAGAGTCCGGCGCTGGATGTCACGGTAAGTAACATCATTTACAATCGTGTAACCGGCCACATAGTCTAAGGCATCTTCTTGTGATACATTTCTTGCTCTTTTGCCAATGACAAAGGCAAATTCTGCTTCATAATCAAGCTGCTCTGAAATTGGGAAGAACGGGATATCATCTTCGGGACCAATAACAGTGTTAGCAAACTTTGCAAATACAACCGGATGTTGTGGAATTTCACGTTTCATTTCCAAAATATGTTCCCGATAATTATGACCTACGCAGATCATTTTCCCTGGATTGGGAACAGGCGCTTCTACTTTTACCTCATCTGTGGACAAGACAAGTTTGCGGCCTTTGTCTTCTTTATTCTTTAGGGCAAATTGAATCGCTTCCTCAGCTTTTGCTAAACTTTCCTTGCCTCCTTGTAGAAGACCATTCATGTCTGAAGGAACATATGCTTCAGCAATTTGGCGGTAGCGAAGTTGTCCCTCAGATTCTAGCAATGACTGGTAAGCTAAATTTAAATCAATTACATTATTTCCTTCTACTGCTCCTACACGTGAAACTCCTTCTCTTGAAAACGTTATCAATTTCATCTGTCGATTCTCCCCTTTTGTTTTTATGTGTCATTTCATGTTCTTTCATTGCGTAAGTAATTTTATATTCATTGTATCCACTAATAAGATACAATGGTCACTATTATGATAAAACAGTATTCTGACTATTGTCAATATTAACATTTAAAAAATAAATTTTGGAGTTAATCTTAAGTCTCTCTCTTTAAAAGTAAGATGGAGTTTGTTATTTTAAAACATATAAACTATCGGTAGATGTATTGGAGGGCAATATGGAAAATGTTAAAAAAGGGGCTACCATTCAATCCTTAGAAATTGGCATGGGGATTATTGATTTAATTGCTAAACATGGAAAGCCAATAAAATTTTCTGAAATTCAAGAGCTTTCACAGACAACAAAGAGTAATCTCTATAAATATCTTAATACCTTTACTCAACTGGGAATTCTCTATCGGGATAAGGGGTCTGGTGCTTACTTACTTGGCAGCAAATTAGTGGAATACGGCATGGCGGCGGTTGACCAGGAAAATGTCCTTGATCGGATTACGCCTTACTTAGAACTGCTTAATAGCAAAACTTCCAGTACGGTGTTATTTTCTATTTGGACCAATAATGGTCCGATGGTTATTAAGATGTTTAATGTAAGCCAAGGCTTTAATATTGGGGCAACCATTGGAACGCTGCTGCCGCTGTTTTCTGCTGCCGGTAAAATTTTTACAGCATTCTCGAATGAGGATATTATTCAGAGCTGGAAAGAAAGTGAAAGTAAAAGGATCCCCCAAGAACAACTGCAGCAACTGGAAAAAGAGATATTGAACATTAAGGAAAAGGAAATTGCATTTGCAAGAGAACCGCTTGTACCTTCAGTCTCCTCTGTTTCTTTTCCCGTTTTAAATTACAAAAGGGATCTTTTAGGTGCGGTGGCGATTGTTGGTTTCTCCGAGCAAATACCGAAAAGCGAAAGCGATCCTCACAGTGAATTTATTTTGGAAATTAGCCGGCAGGTATCAGAGAGCTTCGGCTACAAATCGGTATATTAAAAATCACGGGGACGGTTCTCTTGCTTACGAAGCAAGAGAACCGTCCCTTTACTTCCCTCTCAAAAAAATAAATAAACTTCATTAAACCTACTTGATTAATCGGAATAATTAGATTAAACTTACAAGTAATAAAAGATTTCTAATACTGTAATAGAAATATCCGATTGGTCGACCAAAGGATACGGAAATGATTTTTTTCATTCATTTCTGTATCCTTTTTTATTTCTAAAAAACAGGAGGAGTCTTGTAAAAAATTAACTAGTTAAATAGCAAACTTATCCGATTGGTCAACCAAAGGATATAGAAATGATCGTTTCCTATTCATTTCTATATCCTTTTTATTTATTAAACTAAAAAACAAGGAGTGTTTAATATGGGTCATCCATCTATTTATCCAACAGGAGCAACCGTTTATAATCCTCAAAAAGCCTGGAGCGGCTACACCATTTTTCAAGCAGCTGATCATGGTGCCTTACTAATTGATATGAATGGAAAGGAAGTTCACTTGTGGAAAGGTCTGCGGGGATTTCCGAATAAGATGCTGCCAGGCGGTTATGTTTTGGGGCATACGAAACAAAGAGATCCTAAATATAGTTTCCAAGATGAAGCAGATTTGGTTCAAGTCGATTGGGACGGAAACATTGTCTGGAAATTTGACCGGCTCGAATACATAGAAGACCCAGGTCATGAACCACAATGGATGGCGAGAGCTCATCATGATTACCAGCGTGAAGGCAATCCGGTTGGCTACTATGTTCCAGGATTGGAATCGAAAGTAGACAGTGGAAAGACGCTTATCTTGGCTCATAGAAACGTCCATAAACCTGAAATCTCTGACAAACCACTACTAGATGACATTATTGTCGAGGTCGATTGGGAAGGAAATATCCTTTGGGAATGGGCTGTTAGTGATCATTTCGATGAGCTTGGATTTGATGAAAGTGCCAAGAATGTACTCTTCCGTGATCCGAATTTAAGAGGCTTTGGAAATGATACAGACGGAGATTGGATGCATATTAACTCCATGTCTACGATAGGGCCTAATAAATTTTACGATCAAGGAGATAAGCGCTTCCATCCAGATAATATTATTTGGGATGCTAGAGAATCAAATATTATTGCGATTATTGATAAGAAGACGGGAAAAATCGTTTGGAAACTTGGTCCGGATTATTCAACTCCAGATGTGAAACATATAGGATGGATTATCGGGCAGCACCATGCCCATATTATTCCGCAAGGCTTGCCTGGTGAGGGTAATCTCCTTGTATTTGATAATGGCGGCTGGGGTGGTTATGGTCTTCCGAACCCTGCATCTCCTTATGGTATAAAAAATGCAGTTCGTGATCACTCAAGAATCTTAGAAATCAATCCTGTCACGCTTGAAATTGAATGGCAATTTACACCTACGGAAGCTGGATTCCAAGCTCCATTAGATTCATACCGGTTTTACAGCCCGTATATCAGTTCCGCCCAAAGGCTGCCAAACGGAAACACGCTGATAACCGAAGGAGCAGACGGCAGAATATTTGAAGTCACACGTGATCATGAACTTGTATGGGAATATATCTCCCCTTATAAAAACGGTCGAAACTCGAATATGGTCTATCGTGCTTACCGCCTCCCATACGAATGGGTGCCACAGCTTGAAAGACCAGAAGAAAAAGAGATTGTGCCTCTCGATGTGGCATTATTTAGAGTACCTAATGCGGCAGGTATCGGCACCGATTCAATCGTTGCGGTTGCAGGTACTGAAGAATCCTACGAAGAAGGAGCACTTTGCGTCGCAAGAATAGATGAAACCATTAAACTCCAATCAGATAAGAGCTAAAGGGGATGATTATAATGAAAATGAAAAAGTTAAAATCTTCTATTATCCTATTTTCGCTATTTAGTAGTTTACTAATAGCTGGATGCTCTAACTCCTCGAAAGAAACTTCGGGGAGTACAAAAGCAACCGGAAGTGAAAAAAATGCCATTCGAATGGCCATTGATACAGCTGCAGGCGGATCGCTTCAATTTAGGCAGGCAGAAAAACAAGGATTTTTTAAAGAACAAAACGTAGATGCTAAGCTCTCTAATTTTGCAATGGGTGTAGATACGATCAATGCCGTTTTAACTGAACAAGCAGATACGGGGATTGCGGCTGATTATGTTGCCATTAATTCATTGGCAAAAGGAGATTTGGTCATAGTAGCTACCCTTACGAGAGGAAATGATAAGACTTCAAAGGCCAATCAACTGCTTGCGAATGGCAATATTAAAAGCGCAGCTGATTTAAAGGGGAAGAAAATAGGAGTCAATAAAGGGACCGTTAATGAATACGTCTGGGCACAGTATCTGAAAGCCCATGATTTAAGTGAAAAAGATATCACCTATGTGCCTTACAGCACACCTGATGAAGCCATTGTAGGGGTGAAAAAAGGAGATATTGACGCGGTATGGGTGAGCGGTGCCCTTTTAGAAAAATTTAAAAGTATTGAAGGCGTCCATCAAATTGATGACTTAACTGGGGCAGGCATAACGATTGATAGTTACCTTCTTGCAAAAAAATCATTGGTTGAAGAAAACCCTAAAGCGGTTGAAAATGCATTAAAAGCTCTAAATGAAGGAGTCCAATATGTCCAAAATCATAAAGAGGAAACAGCAAAGCTGGCCTTTGAACAATTGAAACTGCCAGAGGATGGTGTATTAAAGGATCTTGATAGAAATAATTATGTACTTGGCTTTACCAAGGAAGATGCTAACCATCTTGAAGAAATGAAAAAATGGATGGAAGAAAAAGGGATATTCAGAAAGTCTTTTAGTTTAGAAGATAAGCTAAGTTTAGATCCGCTTAAAAAGGCATTACCTGAGTCTGTTAACTATTAAGAAAAGCGCAAGCGNNGGGCTAGGCGCTGGAGCTAGACAAAGAAAAGGAGGAGGACCTTATGACCACGGCACTTAAAGAAATTGAAGAAACCCCAGTGATCTCCATTTCTGGGTTATCTCAATCGTTTAATGGCAATTCTTCCTATATTTTAGAGAATGTTCATTTAACTATTCAACAAGGTGAATTTTATATCCTGCTAGGTCCCAGCGGCTGCGGGAAATCAACACTACTTAGCATTATTGCCGGATTTATCAAAAATACTGCAGGAGAGGTTTTAGTTGATCAAGAAAAAGTCCATAAACCCGGAAGAAATCGAGGCGTTGTCTTCCAGCAAGCTGATTCTGCCCTATTCCCTTGGTTAACCGTTAAAGAAAATGTGGAGTTTGGACTAAAGATGGAGAAGGTTCCAAAAACAATTCGTGAGCAAACGTCCTCTTCCTTCATCGAACTTGTTGGCTTAAAGGGGCATGAAGGGAAATTTCCAAAGGAACTCTCAGGAGGAATGAAACAGCGGGTCCAATTAGCACGGGTCTTAGCCAATGACCCGGATATATTACTAATGGATGAACCTTTTGGCGCCCTGGATGCAATGACCCGTCGAACGATGCAGCAAGAATTGGTGAGAATTTGGAAAGAGACGAATAAAACGATTATCTTTGTCACCCATGACATTCAAGAAGCCCTTTTACTTGGCCAAAGAGTTGGCGTCATGTCTGTTGGTCCATCATCTAATATTTCTACTATTTATGAAATCCCTTTAGCTTATCCAAGAGATTTTACAGACAAAGAATTTCATCATCTTTATCAACAGATCCAATCACACTTTGATTAAAAGGAGGGAAAAGAAGTGTACGCACAAAGAAATGAAATAAAAGGAAATCAAGCTTCCCTGCCGAAAATTCGATTACAGTTTTCCCTTATGAGAATGGTCTTAAAGAGCGGCGTGCTGGGGTGGTTATTGGTTATTTTAATATGGAGCATTGCCGCGGCGCTTTCCGATCCTCAGTTTTTGCCCAGCCCATTAGTTGTTTGGCAAGGAGCGGTGGATCTTAGTAAGGATGGCTCATTATTCACTTTCATGGGGGCCAGCTTTTTGAGAGTAATTATTGGCTGGACTCTTGGGAATTTGATTGCCATCCCAATTGGTTTATTAATTGGCCGCTTCTCGGCACTTAGAGTGCTGCTGGATCCAATTATTAATTTTGTCCGCTTTATTCCTCCCCTTGCCTTTATTACCTTATTCATGCTTTGGTTCGGAATTGGCGAGCAATCCAAAATCTTTCTAATCATGTATGCCACCTTTTTTATCGTCATCATCAATACGATTACGGGTGTACTTTTTGTGGAAGAAGATAAAATTCGTTCCGCTAGAAGCATGGGGGCGTCCGAAGTACAAATCATGTTCCATGTCATCATTCCAGCTTCCCTTCCATATATCTTCACTGGAGCTAAGCTCGCAATGGGCTCCTCTTTCATGGCCATCGTCGGAGCTGAAATGGTTGCGGCGAATGAAGGAATTGGCTACATGATTTGGAATGCCAGGTTGTACTTTAAAACTGATTGGATTTTCGTTGGTCTCGTAATACTGGGATTAATGGGGTTTGTTATGGATAGGGTCCTTACTCTATTTGGAAAATTTGCTTTAAAACGATATAACGTGGTCAAAAAATAAATGAGCACGAGTTTGCACGGGGACGGTTCTCATGCTTTCGGAAGCATGAGAACCGTCCCCGTGCCTTTCATTTTACATCACTCTTTATATTTAGATTTAAGAATTCACTTACTCTTTTAACATAGTCATCATTTGGATATGTCCTGTACAAATTACTAGATAATCGTATAGGGTCACCAAAAAAGTATCTTTCATAATGGGTTTGCCTTGTACCAAATGAGCTCATGGTAAGGTCCCATGCCAAGCGGAATAATTTGACTCGGTTCTCTGCATTCATGCATTGTGCTTGTAGATATTGGTCTAGATCTGCCCTAATTTCAGAATCAAAGGATTTCTCAGTTGGGATTGAAACCATTCCACTGGCCCCCACTAATTGGATGATTTCGCAAAAACGGGGATAAATTTTAGGAAAAGTGTTACAGGCGATTTGTAACGGAACCATACTAGGACGCATAAACCCCCACTCATCTATTTCTGCATCGTTTTCTGCCTTCTCTACTAATGCTTTCATTGTTTCAAGACCAATTATGATTTCAGAAAGTTTTTCTTGTATATGTTGATATTCACTAACATTTATAGCCTTAACAAGAAGTTGAGCCACACCGAGAATAAATTCTGTTTTTATTATCTGTCTTGTCACTACTTGATGGTAAGCAAAGGTGTGAAAGGAGGTTCGACTCATGAAATCAGTGGCTGCTTCCACATTATCGTAATAAAATACTCGATCCCAAGGAACTAAAACATTATCAAAAACAACGATTGAATCCATTTCCTCATACCTTGAGCTAAGCGGATAATCAAAAGAGGATTCTCCACCCACAAAGGATTCTCTGCAAATGAATTTTAATCCCTTCGTATTAGATGGGATAGAAAAAGCGAAGGCTTCATCAGGGTCAAGAAATAGTCTTGGCGCAGTAATAACCAAAACTTCATCCGTTAAACCGCCTTGAGTAGCGAGTAGACGGGCACCTTTTATCACAATCCCTTTTTCATTTCTATCAATAACCTTAGCAGAGATTGGCTGCTCGGAAAGTTCTAAATAGCCCTGGGATCGATTTACCTGAGGTGTAATAAGTGTATGGGTAAACGAGAGGTCTTGTTCCATCGCCCTTTCATAGAGGGATTGAATATTTTCCGGAAAGCAATTTTTTATACCTTTTAATAGGGAGGCTGAGGAGGCAAAGCTCATAACTGCTGTGTTCATATAGTCAGGACTTCTTCCCATCATGCCATGAGTGATTCGCGCCCAGTGTTCGATCATCTTTCTTCTTTTCTTTAAATCCTCTTTTGTTTTTGGCTGCAAATAGGAGAGTCCAATTGGTTCTTCTTTATCTGGTAAAAAGAATATCATCTCCTCTTTTAACTCGGGTTCATTTTGCAAATCATACAAAGAAGCCTTTGTCTTAAGAATCCCTTTAAAGGCAGGGTGCTCAGATATTTTCCCCTTAATTTTTTCACCATCAAACCAAATTTCATTTTCCAACTTATTTAATCGTTCAATAAAATCCTTTCCCTTAATAGTGCCCATTTTCTCCCTACTCCTTCTGCTTGAATACTTCGAACAAATTGTACTAGCTCAGCTAGTTTTATTTTATTGAAGGTGATGGATGCTTGTTCCTATTGGAAAAGCCCTGTTTTAAATTAGGGAGAATGTCCAATTACTTGGGGAACACAATTATCTACTTGAACCAATGTCAAAACCCCTGCTTTTTGATGGTAAGCAGGGGTTTGAGTTATTATTTTTGGGAGGTATTCGACATTAGGGTAAACAACGAAAGAGACCAAAACAGGCTCTCAAGGGAGCCACCCCATAATCTGTAAGACTGTTATTACGATTTCAATCACAATAAGAATCACGACAATCCATTCTACGAATAGTCCTCGAATTGAATGGCTAATGGTGGAGAAACCATCAATGATGTTATATAAAATTTCCGTTTTGCTTTTTAAAATTATATGGCGGTCGTTCAATTCAAAAAAATCCATCATTTTGTCGTAAAATTCGTTGGCATTACTGCTCGTCCAAGTGATATCTGGCTTATCCAAAATCATGATATAGGCTAAGGTGTTATAGTCATGACGTAGAATTTTTGCGGTCGTTCTTGCCAATTCTTTATTGCCTATTCGCAGCTTCCCTTTTTCCAGCCGGTCAATCATGGTTTCAAGCCTGTCGTGTATGCCCTCTAATTGTTCCTCCGTTTTTTCAAGAGCAACCGATTTTGCAAGAACAGTAGAAATTAATTCAGGGTAAAAAGGCTCGTATTCAGGTACAACCACATATTCGTCGGTCAATTCAAGGGCTGCTTTTTCATTAATATGAAGACTATAATCGTCCGAATACCTGCCTATGTTTTTCAGGTCCATTTCCGGCTCGAAAGTTTGAAGGTAGTTTAAAAAAACCTTGATCTCATCGTCCGTCGAGTGATTAATAAATACAACACATCCAAACGAAAAAACCAGAACACTTTTCGATTCGTCCACTTTTTTCCCTAGAATGGTTTGAAGGATGCGTCCTCTCAGGATTAAAGGTTCTTCCCAGGTGAACTTCTTTGGAATGCCGCATTGTAAAGCAATTTTGTTTAGATCAATTTCGTTTGTAATAGAAATTGCTTTAAAGGAAATATCCATCATTTTTTCACTCTTTCACAGATTAGTCATTCTTTCATTTAAGTCTATTTTTCTCAACAAATCAATACGAATGACCCAAAACAAAAAAAGTGCCTTCACCCAAAAGGGTAAGACACTTTGTGAAGCGCGGGGACGGTTCTCTTGCTTCCAGAGCAGCAGAACCGTCCCCATGCTTCCATTCGACAATTACAATTCCTCACCGTTAGTTTCAATTACATTCTTATACCAATAGAAAGATTTTTTCTTCTTTCTTTCTAGTGTACCGTTACCATAGTCATCTTGGTCGACATAGATGAATCCATAACGTTTGGACATTTCTGAGGTGCTTGCGCTAATTAAGTCAATACAGCCCCAGCTTGTGTAACCCATCACTTCTACTCCATCTTTGATGGCTTCTCCCATTTGATCAATATGGGCACGTAAGTAATCAATCCGATAATCATCGTTGATGGAACCATCTTCCTCGACCTTATCGTAGGCTCCTAAACCATTTTCCACGATAAATAATGGCACTTGATAGCGATCATACATTTTCTTCAAGGTAATCCTTAAGCCTTTAGGATCAATTTGCCAGCCCCAATCAGATGCTTCTAAATAAGGGTTTTTAATTCCACTAAAGAAGTTTCCTCTTTCTTTTAATCGATCAGGATTCCCACTTGTCACCATCGTCATATAGTAGCTAAATGATAAGAAGTCTACTGGGTGCTGCAACAAGATTTCCTCATCGCCCGGTAACATCTCAATTTGGATATTATTTTTTTCAAAATAACTTAGCATATAGCTTGGATAATAGCCGCGTACTTGAACATCTGTGAAGAATAGATTCTTTTGATCTTCTTCTAATGACGCTAAAACATCATCTGGACTGCATGTTTCTGGATATACTTCCATACGTGCCAGCATACAGCCGATCATCGCATCTGGAATAATTTCATGACAGGCTTTTACCGCCCGTGCACTTGCCACAAATTGATGGTGCAGAGCTTGATAAACGGCTTGTTCCTTATGCTCGACACGGTCGACAAGAATCCCGCTGCCAATATACGGAGAAATGGTTGATACATTAATTTCATTAAACGTTAACCAGTATTTTACCTTGCCTTTATAGCGATTAAATACAGTTTCTGCATAATGTACAAAGTAATCGACTAAGCTGCGGTCGGTCCAGCCATTATATTTTTGCACCAAGTGAAGCGGCATTTCATAGTGAGATAAAGTCACCAAAGGCTCAATGCCATATTTTAATAGTTCATCAAACACGTTGTCGTAGAATGCCAGGCCTTCTTCATTTGGCTCCAACTCATCCCCATTTGGAAAAATACGCGGCCAAGAAATCGACATCCGAAAAGTTTTAAAGCCCATTTCAGCAAACAAGGCGATGTCTTCCTTATAACGGTGGTAAAAATCAATTCCACGGCGTTTAGGGAAGTTGTCACCCTCATTTCCTGCTAATAACGCTTCTAATTCTTCTTCACTTCTGACATCCATTTCGATGTCGTTTTTACGCTCTTCTTTCGGGATAAAGGTAACCATATCAAAAATCGATAACCCCTTACCGCCTTCATTATAAGCACCTTCTAATTGGTTAGCGGCGGTTGCGCCACCCCATAAAAAACCTTCAGGAAAACGTCTTTTTACCATTAGAATACCTCCTATTGTTAAATAATTAGTCTTGTCTTTTTATAAAAAAATGATCTCTTTACTATAAAGGGTTTTGCTAATAAGCTAATCATACTATCAACCAACAAAAAAAACTGGTCTATTTAAGACCAGTTGAAGCCAAGTTAGATTTCCAAAAAACGCTGATAGCGACTGAATAGAACATCAAACAATCGCAATAGGGTATAGCTGCTAACACTACCATTCTCAATTTTGCCACATTGCAAAATTTCATCGAATATTTCCAAGTTACGAAGCTCACTAGAAAAAGTAATCAGCAGTTTCTTACCTTTAGCGTTTTTGATTTTTTCACTAATTGGTAAATGATTAGAAAGGATATTTCCTTGAATGGAAATCGTTATAATCATGTCTTCATCCGATAAATCTGATAATGCATCAATTTGTTTAAATAGATTTGTATCACATTCACATAGCTTTCCAAGAAGGAATAGCTTTTTTTGCAATTCCATTGCTTGAACTTGATGTTTTTCAAAACCTAAGATCACAATTCTTCTCGATTTCTTAATTTGATTTGCTATCTGATCAATCTGAGACGTTGGGATATTATCTATCATCTCAATATTTTCATTTAATTGTTTAAAAAACATCTGTGTACTTAATTCAGAATCAGAATTTTCATGGAAAGAGGCTCCCATTGGAACAGCAACACTATTTCTTAGATTTGAAAAATTTTTAAAACCAATCCTTTTGCAAAAACGATTAATTGTCGAAGGAGCCACATTACATGCCTCTGCAACACTATCTAATGAAAAACTCTCTATCTTATGGATATGCTCCAAAAGACTTTTCGCTATGTAATAATTGATATCCTTATTAAGAGAATTATTTATATAAGCTAAAAGTGTATAAATCAGCTGCTCCACTTTCCCCACCTCACCTAAGAAATTCTAACACACTTCACTGAACAACAAAAAGCGCCTTCACCCCAAATGGGTAAGGCACTTTTGTGGAGCATAGGGACGTTTCTCATGCTTCGGGATTCCGGAGCAGCAGAACCGTCCCCACGCTTCTTTTTTCATTAACCACAAATCGTTAATAATGTTTCTTTCTGTTCGATTGCTTTTTTTGCTGTTGGATTAATTTCTGCGTAATCTCCAGTGTTGGTGATGATAATAGGTGTTGTTACTTCACAACCCGCTGCTTTAATTTTAGCGATGTCAAATTCTACTAATAAATCACCTGCTTTGACGGTATCGCCTTGATTGATATGAGCGGTAAAGTGTTCTCCTTCTAACTTAACAGTATCCATGCCAACATGAATGAGGATTTCCACGCCATTATCGGATGTAATGCCAACTGCATGTTTGGTTCTGAATAGTGTGGTTACCACACCGTTAACTGGAGAAACTACTTTTCCTTCTGATGGTTCAATTGCAACGCCTTTACCCATAACTTCACTTGAAAATGCTGCGTCTTCCACTTGACTTAATGGAATGACTTTTCCTTTTAACGGACTTGCAACCTCTTGCGTACGGTTTTTATCCATCACTTTTACTGTCTTTGGTTCATTAGTTGCTTTTTCTTTATTTGCTGGATCTTTGAAACCGAATAGATAAGTTAAAACAAACGCTACTACAAAGCCTGCAACTAAAGCAATGATTGCTCCGTAGAAAGACATATCTAGTGATGAACCTGGTTTGATAAAGGCTGGGAAAACGAAGATACCCATTCCACCAAACATCCATAATTTCCCTGCAGTAGCACCAATAATACCACCACCGACTGCACCACCGATACAGCTCATAATAAAAGGTTTTTTAAGTGGTAACGTTACACCGTAAATAGCTGGTTCTGTAACACCAAAAATACCTGAAATGAAAGCTGGAACACTTAGTGATTTCAATCCTTTGTTTTTTGTCTTTAACATAACTGCTAATACTGCACCAATTTGTGCGAAACATACCATAACGGTTGTTGCTAGCACTGGGTCAAAATGTAAAGTTGTTAAGTTGTTAATGGCGATTGGAACAAGTCCCCAGTGAAGTCCAAAGATAACGAATATTTGCCAGAACCCTCCGAGTATTAAACCTGCTACAACAGGGCTTAGCTTATAAATCCATAGTGTCGCGGCACCAAGAAGAGTACCTGCCCATGTAGCAACTGGACCAATCACTAAGAAAGTTAATGGAACCATAATGATAATCGTTAAAAATGGAACTACGAAAGTTTTTACAACATCTGGAACAATTTTTTTGAAACCTTTTTCTACTTTTGCTGCAAAAAATGCTGAAAGTAAAATCGGAATAACGGATGAAGCATAACTCATCATGATAACTGGAATACCTAAGAATGTAATGCGAATATCAGACTGGAATAATGAACCTTTAAATAGTGTATAAAGCGGATTTCCTGCTGTTAACGTTGACAATGTTGGGTGCACCAAAGCCGCGGCAATTGCCATTCCGATAAAAGGTGTCCCACCGAATTTTTTCATTGCTGTGTATCCTAAGAAGATTGGTAAGAAATTGAATAAACCGTCTCCTGCGATATTTAGTAAGTTATAAGTTCCTGATGTTGCTGTCACCCAGCCTAAAGCAAGGATTAGTGCAGCGAAACCTTTAATCATACCTGTTGCGGCTAAAACGCCTAGGATCGGAGTAAATACTCCAGAAATCATATCTATAAATCTAGCAAGTAATCCTGCTTTGTTTTCTTCTCCTGCATCATTATCAACTGCTCCACTCATATTCGCTACTCGTAAGAACGTTGCATAGACATCAGGTACGTGGTTACCAATAACAACCTGATATTGCCCGCCGCTTTGCATAACGGTCACAACGCCCTCTAAATTTTTGATTTCGTCTGTTTTGGCGATTTTCTCATCCTTTAATTTAAAACGAAGTCTTGTCACACAATGAAACACACTGTTAATATTTTCTTTCCCGCCGACTAACTCTAAAATGTCCTTTGTTAATCCTGTGTAATCCTTTTTAGCCATAAAAAACACCTCCATAATTTATAAAGCTATTTTTGTATTCGCTTTCAGTCCAAGAAAAACAAAAAACCTAAACTACTCAGAATATAAGAACATAGCATTCTCATACTTTGAGTAATTTAGGTTTTGCCTGCCGGACAGTAACAATCCTAAAAGGGAATGTTTTATTTTGTTTTTGTTTATGCTTTGATTCTATCATGTTTAGATTAATTGTCAACGCTTTCATCTGCTTTTTTAATAAAATTATACTGGTAATAAATACCTAGTTTGACTAACTAAAGAATAGAATCACCGGTTGAATAGTATATAACAAAAAAAGAACATTATGAGGGCTAACCTCTTAATGATCTATCGTTTTAAAATATCTATAAATCCTTTCTAGCTTCTTCATTTGATTTCCCTTAGGACTTTCCATATTTCCAAACTCAAAGAACTTCACCTTCTTGATGCCGACGAAATTGAATAAGGCTTTTTTCATTAAGATTTTATGAGCATTATGTAACCAAAGTAATGGATAGTGGGCAGGCCCTTTCATGGTTGATACACATACGACGGACTTTCCTTTCAAAAGCCCTTCTGGGAAAAGCCCTTTCTTGTCTCTATATGCAAAATTGGCAGCAAATAATTGATCTATATATCCCATAAGCATTGCCGGAGGTCTCCCCCACCAAATTGGATAGATAAAAACAATCTTGTCAGCCCACATAATTTGTTTTCTATATTTTTCAGTACTAGGCTCCTTATACATATCACGTCTGCGTTTTTGTTCGTTAAAGACCAGGAGTGGATTAAATTTCTCTTCATATAAATCTAAGACCTGCATTTCCTTGATATTAGGATTTTCATTACTACCTTTGATCACCTTTTGTAAAAATGCATAATTTAAACTTTGGTGATTTGGATATGTGTAAATGACCAGCAGCTTCATATTGCACCCCTTACTTATCAATTGATAACTAAATAGTATCATCATCCATACTATTTATCAATTGATAATTGTATTTTGATAACAACTTTGTTATCTTGTCCTTAAGAGGTGAGAAAAATGGACAAAAATGCTCTTTTTTATAAACTTGTGTCGTTCACAGCTTCTGTTCATCGTGTGACCACTGAATTAACCAAAGATGTAAAGTCAGATTTAATCTCACAAGTTCAATATCATATTCTTGAATATATTGCGGTTAATCAACCTGTGACACCAAGTGATGTTAGCGATTGTCAAAACATGTCTATGCCAAACACAAGTCGTGAGCTTAGAAAATTAACTGAAAAAGGGTTGATTGAAAAGGTGACTGATACCGAAGATCGGCGAAAACAATATATTCGTCTTTCGCATAATGGAAAAAACATGATGAACGAAGCCTTCACATCGATAGAATCTCGGTTTTTAACCCGCATCCAGAATGCTTCGAATGAGGATTTAGAGGATATTGAACGTGCCCTCGAAATACTTCAGACCAAAGTATTTTATCAGTAAGATTAATAAGGTAAGAATGCTCCCTCAATCCATTAATAGAGGGAGCTGAGCTCCAAATACATATAAAATGGTTAGATATTTTCTTCATTAAGCACACATATAAATATAAAAGTGTATTTTAGTAACAAGTTAAAGAGGTGGGTTATATGGGCACTGATCCATTTACTAAGACCGTATTCGAAGCTTTTGTAGAGGCAATGATCCCTACTACTCCACCGCTTGCTCAAAAACTTTTTAACGTACAATACTTTGGTGCATCTGAATTACTCATTCATGAATACATCATCTGGACACTAGACCATTCGATTTCCCTCCTAAAAAATACAAACTACTCATTATCAAGACAAACAGCTGAACTGCTTGAATTAGCGGCCCATCAATTAGCATTAAACAGCGGGAATATCCAGACCCTTACCTTTTATAAAATTCCTAATAACATAATTTTCTCAGCCCTAACACCAGAAGACCGTTTACGCTCCGTAACTCTTTTAGAACAACTTACGATTAATCCTGCATACTTACCATATCCTTTTAACCAGAATCCTCGTTTTGTACTGCCTGTCATTGATGTTATAAACAGGCTTGCTATGTTTGGTTTCTATTCGGAATGGTCTGGATATGGGACAACACGTTTGAACCCACCTAACAATCGGAGTTTAGAAACATTTCCCATAAGTTGGATCCAAGTCAAATATCCCGGCCCTTCAAAAGGGTATCATGCATTTCGGGGATACCTAGTCGATAGGTTTATAGAATAGGAGGAACCTAAGCATGTGTCTTGATGCTGATGTAATTGTTATTGGAGCAGGCGGCGGCGGCGCGGTCATCGCCAAAGAACTTGGTGAAAAGGGAATATCTGTTTTACTATTGGAAGCTGGGCCCTGGTACGGCAATCAAAAATGGCCCGAACCTAACAAGCATCCTGGAGCCCTAACCAGCTCGAGCGTAACCGATTTGAGTAAAAACATTTTGGACAAATGTTTTACCGATTATGAAGAAGACATGAACGATTTGGTATCCGGAAAATTACGTTGGGGACCGGCTGACAGGAATCAAAAGCCGTGGTTTCGGGGATTACAGCAAAAGGGATTTATCTGGCAGAATTCTGGGATAGGAGGAACATCCCTACAATACCTTGCAAACTCACCACGGGCTTATCCGATGGCAGTCGATCACGTATGGCCTATTTCCTATCGTGAATTGATTCCCTACTATGAAAAAGTCGAAGCTACTCTTCCTGTGAAACCAGCACCCATGACAGCAAAAGAGGAGTTATTTTTTTATGGAGCGAAAAAAGCAGGGTGGTCGCTATTAAAAACCAATAATGTTACAACTCCAGGATACCGTCCGCAGCCAAATGCCATTCTTCAGCCTGACCCGCAGATCAATAATCCTGGATTTGACTTTAATGAGCCACATTTAGGATGTACACTCAGAGGGCATTGCATAAATGGTTGTAAAATGGGGCCTTCCGTTGAAACTATTGCGAAACGGTCAACATTAGTTAGTTACATACCATTGGCTCTAAAGACAGGAAATGTCGAAATTCAACCAAACACGTTTGTGACCAAGATTTTAACTGATGATGATTCCACTAGAGGACTTTCAGCGATCGGAGTAGAGGTTAGAAACACATGGACAGCTGAAATAACTGAATTAAGAGCAAAGGTTATCGTTATGTCAGCTGGTGTGATTGAAACACCTCGACTTTGGCTGAATTCGAAACTACCAGATAACACTTGGGTAGGAAAGGGCTTAACGAACCATTGGTTTGATTGTATTACAGGTATATTTGATGAGAGGGTCTTAACCAACATCTTGGGAATTTCAGAGGGATTACCGTACATAGGACAAACCTCTGGGGCAAGATTTGACTACCCTGGTCTTGGGATGCTATTAGCTTTTGGAACCAGTCCTGGTGCTTACTCTACTTTATTATATGGATCCAGCCAATCGGGTTATGCCCTCTTCAACACTCCTTCCCTAAAGGGATTAGAAGGAGTAATAACAGGTTCGATGCTAAAAAAGGTCATGTCCGATTATCCAAGGACTCTAAGTATTGCCGTAATTATTGATGACGAGGTGAATCAAAGGAATGGAATTTCGTTAGATCCCGTTCGAATGGATGAGCATGGTCATGTTCCTACCCTTAATTATAACCCTAGTAAAAACGACATTCCTAAAAGAGAATACTTAACTAGAATTGGGGCAGATATTTTAATAAAGGCTGGTGCAAAACAGATCATTCGTACAAACATGCCGCCAGGTGTGTTTATTCATATTCACAGTACCATGCGAATTGGTTATGTCACGGACACAAATTGCGAGGCACATCAGGTAAAAAGGTTATTTATTGCAGATAACAGCGTACTTTACAATAGCCTGGGCGGGCCTAATCCAACTCTTACCACCCAAGCTCTTGCCACACGTACAGCTGAAAAAATTGCAAACAAATATTTTAGTAATTAGTTAGATTAACAAATAAATGTCCTTTACTCGCCTATGATTTGAATATATACTTTCCGCCTTGATTCTGTTCACCATAAATCAAGGTAAAGTAGCAGGACATCTAATCCTATAAAAATCTTTAAGGGACAGCCCCAACATTGAGGAGGTGTCCCTTTTGGTCTTAATCTATACCTATTACAAAAAATTTTTAATCAAATGTTCCTTATATTTATTAAAATGATGTTGGTAAACAGGTCTTCCGACTGTTCCATAAATGACCTTTACCTCAAGAATCCCAATACCTTTTAAAAAGTTTAAATACTTTCGAACGGATACTCTTGAAATTCCAACTATTTTCACAACATCCTCTGTTGAGAACGGACCGTCTTTCATCTCCTGAATTGCGTCCCAAATTTGTTTCAATGTATCCTTTGTTAACCCTTTGGGCAGCTCTTCTAAAATTGTTTTTTCTTCCCGGCGTAATAGCTGATAATCAAGTTCATCCTGACTGGTGACAGGTTGATTTTTAATAAATTCCCTTTTTTCCAAATAGGCTGTTAATGCTAGTTGAAAACGTTCGAATTCAAATGGTTTGATTAAATAATCGACAGCTCCGTATCTTAATGCTTTTTGTATTCTATCCATATCTGACGCAGCTGAAATGATAATTACATCCGTTTCTTTCTCCTTTTCGCGCAGAAAAATTAGAAGCTCGAGTCCCTGTTTTCCAGGCATAAAAATATCCAATAGTATAAGATCGAAATCTTGATTTTCGATAATTCTTATAGCATCTTCTACTGATCTTGCCATTGCTGTTAACTGAAAACCGTTAACTTTAGCAAGATAGCTTTTATTGAACTCTGCTACCATTGGATCATCTTCTACAATCATCACCCGGATCATCCAATCTCCCCCTCTGCCTTATAGGGTATATAGAGGGAAAATATCGTGCCTTTTTTAGGCTTAGATGCAATAATCAATTCCCCTTCCCATTTTTCTATGGCTTGTGAGACTAGATACAGACCTAAACCTCTGTTTTCCCCTTTAGTTGAGAATCCCTTTTGAACAATTTTATTTTGCATAGCTTCACTCATTCCAATTCCAGTATCTTTTACCTCTATTGTTAAAATGTCATCTCCATAATCGAATTCTACGTCAATCTTTTTGATAGAGCAATCAGCCACAGCCTCGACCGCATTATCAATTAAATTACCTAGTGTTGTAATCAGCTCGTGTGTAAGATGGGAATCATCAGGTGGTGGCAGAGGATGATTACAGGAAACGGATAATTCTACCCCAGATTCCCTAGCATAGCTTAACTTCCCAATAAGAAAACCAGCTAACACAGGGTCTTGAATCTTTTTTGTAATGAACCCTATTTCTGTTTTTCGGTGTTTTACTATATCGTTTATATACTCAGCTAATTTGTCATAATAGCCCATACGCACCATTCCAAGGATGACATGGAGTTTATTCATAAACTCATGCGTCTGCGCACGAAGCGCGTCTGCGTATATACGTACTCCTGTTAGTTGTTCCGCTAGGATTTGCATTTCCGTCTTATCACGAAAGGTGGCAATAGCTCCTACTGCATTATTTCCCACAACCACTGGGACCCGATTGACTAATATCGATAATCCGTTTAAATTTTGTTCTTCATCCAGTTCTGCTCTGCCGGTTTTGAGAACTTTGCTTAAGCGAGTTGCGGGCAAGTATTCCTCTACATTTCTCCCAATAGGCTCTTGGCTCAATCCTGCTTTTTGAAATAGCTTTAAAGCGGCTCGATTGACAAGTGTAATCCTCGATTCTTGATCAACCGCCACTATTCCCTCACGCACAGATTGCAGCATAGCACTTCGCTCCTCTAATAACCTTGCGATGGCAAAAGGCTCGAGCCCTAATAAAATTCTTTTTATATATCTAGCTAGCAAGACTGCTCCAATTACCCCTATTACTATCCCGACCAATGTTCCAATGTAGATACCGGTCCTACTCTTATTGACTGCCTTTTCCACATTATTGAGAGAAATTCCGACAGCTGCTGCCCCTACTTGTTTTCCTCCTTTTTCAAAGATGGGTGTAAAGTAGCGCAAGGATGGGCCCAGGGTTCCTCTTGCAAAAGAAACATGTTCCTTTCCTTTTAGTACAGGACCTTCATCACCACCCATAAATCGTTTTCCTACCTTGTTGACATCGGGATGGGATTTCCGTATCCCCCTCATATCCATCACCACAACAAACTCTACATTTGTGGCCACTCTTATTTCATTTGCAAACTGCTGAATATCCTTTTCATCCCGTTTCCCACTCATTGCATCAATAACAAGCGGACTATGTGAGATCATTAAAGCAACATTTTTGGCCTTTTCAACCTGACTTTCTTTCGTACCTTCTGCAACCCTATTACTGATAAGTAAGTCCGTTATAAGGAGTGAAACAGTTACGACAACACAGACAAAAATAGTAATGATTGACTGTAAACTCCATCTTCCTTTTTTCATCTTCTTCCTCCATGTAAAATCACTATGACGTTTAATAAAAAAGAAAATCCCGTTTAAAAGGGATTTTCTTCTTTTGATTAGTTTAAACTAGTGCAAGTTTTGTTTCTTCTTTTGCTATTGATAGGCTGGCTTTAATTTGCTCTACACTGATATTCTTTCGGGAAACACCTGTTTCCATTGCAGCTGAAGCAACTGCTGCTGCAACATGTGCAGCTACTCTCTGATCAAATGGATTGGGTATGACATAGTCTGCATGAAGTTCTACTTCTGAAATTAAACCAGCAATGGCATGAACTGCAGCAATCTTCATTTCCTCATTGATTTCGCTTGCCTGAACATCTAATGCTCCGCGGAAAATTCCCGGAAACGCCAAAACATTATTGACCTGATTTGAATAGTCCGAACGTCCTGTACCTACAACCAATGCTCCCGCTTGTTTTGCTTCTTCCGGCATAATCTCCGGTACCGGGTTGGCCATGGCAAAAATAATCGGGTCACGTTGCATTGTACGAACCATTTCTTTTGTTACGGCACCTGCTGCTGAAACACCAACGAATACGTCAGCACCAACAAGAGCATCCGCCAACATTCCTTCTTTTTGTTCTTTGTTTGTAACCTCAGCCATTTCATCTTTGAATTTATTCATTCCAAAAGGGCGCCCCTTATAGATGACTCCTTTTGTATCACAAAGAATAACATCCTTTACCCCCATATGAAGCAAGAGTTTTACAATCGCCACTCCTGCTGCCCCAGCACCATTTACCACAACACGGATATCTTCTAATTTTTTGTTTGCTAGTATAAGGGCGTTAATTAATCCTGCAGCTGTTACAATAGCTGTACCATGCTGATCATCATGAAAAATAGGGATATCACAAGCTTTTCGCAGCTGATCTTCAATTTCAAAACATTGGGGTGCAGCAATATCTTCTAAGTTTATTCCTCCAAAGGTAGGTTCTAATAATTTGACCGTACTCACAATTTCTTTTGTGTCAGTGGTATCTAGACAAATAGGGAACGCATCCACATTGGCAAATGACTTAAATAACACTGCCTTTCCTTCCATTACCGGCATTGCAGCTTTTGGACCGATATTTCCAAGACCAAGTACAGCCGTTCCATTTGATACAACTGCAACTAGATTCCCCTTCATTGTGTAATCATATACCTTACTTTCATCCTTGTGAATATCCAGGCAAGGTTCTGCCACACCAGGAGAATAAGCTAAACTTAAATCTTTAGCATTATTTACTGGAACCTTAGAAGTAACTGCAAGTTTCCCTTGATGTTCCTTATGCATCTTTAATGCTTCATCTCTTAAGACTGACATATCCTATCTCTCCCCTTTTAAATTTATGCAAACAATTAGTAGAGTTGTCGTTTACACTTTAAATTTATACTTCCATCATAATACTCTGTAAGCATTTTCATAGATTTTGTAATTAAAAAAAGCAAGCTTCATAAAAGTTTTTTTCTTTATAGTCTTCGGTATTCGTTAAAACATAAAACGAATAAAAAAAACAGACCAACGGTAATATCCACCATCGGTCTGTTTATTGATTTCATTTAAATATCATTAGTTTTATTTTTAATCGTGGAGCAAAACCTCAGAAGGCCGCCATTTTTTTGAAATCTCCTCAATGTGTAGAGGAGTGGTTCTGCAGCATCCTCCTATTAACTGTGCTCCTGCTTTATACCATTCCTCAGATTGACTATCAAACGCATTACATTGTTCATGGCCATGCCATGTTTTTGTTTCTGCATTATAGGTTTCACCCGAGTTCGGATAAACAAGAATCGGCTTATTCGTGTTTGCGCTCAGCTCCTGAATGGCACCAGTAACAACATTAATTGGTGCACAATTGAGTCCAATCGCAACAATTTGTTCGCTGTTTTCAAACAACCTAGCACAGTTCGCCAGATTGGTACCCTCACTAATCTCTTCTTCATTTTTTAAAGAAAAGGATAACCATGCATAGGTGTCTGGAAATTCTCGCAACAATGAATCTAGTACTCTTGCCTCCTGCAAGGACGGTATTGTTTCAAATGCTAACAGGTCGGCACCTGCCTCGACTAAGGCAGAAATTCTTGGCCGATGGAATTCAGCTAACGTTTGATCGGATACACCATAATTCCCTACATATTCAGAACCATCTGCAAGGTACGCCCCATAAGGTCCAACTGATCCTGCAACCAACGGTTTCGGCCGATTGGTTTCTCTATTTTCCTTCCAAAAATCATCTCGTGCCCTTTTTGCCAGCTGCACCGTTTTCTTAATTAACTCAATAGCCTCCGCTTCTTTTATTCCACGTGCTGCAAATCCATCAATCGTAGCTTGATAGCTTGCCGTAATAGCACAGTCCGCCCCTGCACGAAAATAATCAGCATGAACTCGATAAATCAATTCCGGTTTTTCAAGTAATACTCGTGCAGACCAAAGGGGATCGTCTAAATTACAGCCATGTGCCTCCAGTTCTGTAGCTAATGCTCCATCAAGAATCATAATAGAATGTTGAGATAAAATGGACTCAATTGGATCGATTTTGCTGGACATACTCTACGCCCCTTTTCTTTAAATTTTGTGTTAGATAATAACTTCCGTAGCAAAACAAAATAAATGGGAGGCCGCAATACAGGGCAATTCGTTGTGTTGGATCAAAGGCAATTCCAATACATGATGCCAAACAAAGGATAAAAGATACAATTGGTACGAATGGGTAAAGTGGTGTTCGATACACTAGGTCCTTTTCAGATTTTCCTTCCTTCAAATATTGTCTCCGAAATAAGAACTGTGACAAGCTAATACTCATCCAAACGACCACCACTGCCAGGCCCGAAATGGACACAAGTACGATATAAACCGTATCTGGTGCAACAATACTGGAGAGTAGCGCCAAAGCTCCTCCCACCATGCTAAAGATGACCGCATTGATTGGGACCCCTTTTGTTGTCATTTTTCCAAAGATCGGTGAGATCGTCTTCTTATCCGCAAGTGACCAAAGCATTCTCGAAGAGGCATAGAGCCCTGAGTTAGCTGCTGATAGAATGGCCGTAAGGATAACAAAGTTCATAATGTCTGCAGCATATGGTACTCCAATTCGTTCTAATACTGCTACAAATGGACTCTCTAATACTCCTGCGTCAGACATAGGCAATAACGCTGATAAAATAACAATTGTTCCCACAAAAAAGATAATCAATCTCCACAAGGTGGTACGAATGGCCTTCGGTATTGTTTTTTCTGGGTTTTCTGTTTCCCCTGCTGCAATACCAATTAATTCCGTTCCTGAGAAAGCAAAATTAACCGCAAGCATGGTCATTAAAATGCCAGTAGCACCATGGGGAAATAAACCTGCGCTTGTAAAATTAGAAAAGAAGGGTTCTGAATTCGAATGAGTCATCGGAAGAATGCCTGCCAAAGCGGCAGCACCTAAAACAATAAATAGGATAATAGCAATTACCTTTATCGAAGAAAACCAAAATTCAGATTCAGCGAAAAACTTGACGGTCAGTACATTTAATACAAAAATCAAAATGGCAAAGAAAGCACTCCAGACCCAAACACCGATGAATGGAAACCACCTCTGCATCAGTAATCCTGCAGCTGTGAATTCAGAACCTAAAGCAACCGTCCAAGTCAGCCAATACAACCAGGCAACTGTGTATCCCGTCCCGGGCCCGATATATTTAGCTGCATAGCTATGGAAAGCTCCCGTTTCAGGCATATGTACGGAGAGCTCCCCTAGACATAACATTACAAGGTAAACCACTAGGGCTCCAATCAGATAGGAAAGTATGGTACCAAACGGACCTGCTTGCTGAATGGTGTAACCTGAACTTAAAAATAATCCAGTTCCAATGACTCCGCCAAGCGACAGCATCACTAAATGACGTGTCTGCATTTTTCTTTGAAATACTTGCTTGTTTTTATTCTCCATTCCTACACTCCTTATGCTACTATCCAGAAAAAGCAAAAAACGCACTCGAAAAGAGTGCGCTGCTGACAAATAAAAACGGAAGCTCTCATCTATCAGGGTCTTCACCCGCAGGAATTAGCACAGTATCTTTGTAGACCTGTTGCTGAGGTTTCATCGGGCCAGTCCCTCCACCTCTCTGGATAAGAATATTTTTTACAACCTTATCAATCTATGGAAATAATGTCAATCAATTTCTATACTTTTAACTAATATAATACGTTTTACTAAATCCTATTTTTGCAGTAATTGAATGATTTCCTCCTTGGTTGGAAGGGAGGAAATCGCCCCTTTTCCTGTGGTCGTAAGAGCTCCACTTGCATTGGCGTACGTAAGGATTTCTTGATGATATTTATGAAGAACTTCTTCAAGATTTTGTTGCCTAACGTTTTTTTCTAAAAGCTTGTATAAAAAACCGCCAATGAAAGCATCTCCAGCTCCAGTGGTATCCTGCACATCAACTGCGAACCCGCTTGATTGAAATTGTTGGCCTTTTATATATAGTTCTGCACCATGGGAACCTTTTGTAAAAATAACAGCTTTAACATCCCCAACAAATAAAGATTGAATCGCTCGATCTACCTCATCAATTCCAGTAATGAATTCTAGCTCTTCATCTGATATTTTCACAAGGTGTGCCTTCGGAATAAATTCTAAAATTGTATTTCTGCAAGCTTCAGGATGTTCCCACAGAGGCAGACGGACATTGGGGTCGAAACTAATTATACTGCCCTTATCCTTTGCTAAACGAATTGCCTTTACATGGGCCTGCTTCATCGGACTTTCCACTAAATCTACTGAACAGAAATGGAGAATATCACCCTCTTCAAACCAATTCTCCTCTATTTCACTTTCATGCAGTAAAAGGTCTGCAGAAGGATTGCGATAAAAAGAAAAGTCCCTCTCTCCATCAGCTCGTAATGATACGAAGGCAAGCCCTGTATTCGCCTCACTTGTTCTTGATATATTATCCGTCATCACCCCTGCCTGCTGAAGCTGCTCTAAAAGAAAATCACCAAACGCATCATTACCTAATTTGGTAATCATCGATGCCCTTCCTCCGTATTTGGCTACTGCGGCTGCGACATTTGCCGGCGCGCCACCAGGAGCCCGCTCAAACTCTACCACATCTTTTAGCGCTTTTCCCTTTTGAAGGGGAATAAAATCGATCAGTACCTCACCAATTGAATACATAGTTCTCATCATCTACACCTCATGCTCCTACTAAATGTCCCATTTGCTTGCTTGAAATAATGCCCTTCCGCCTTCTGCAAAAAAACGTATCTCCTTGCTATCCGCACCAGGGAAAATCCTGCAGGTAAATACCTCTTCACCATCATTTATAAAAATCTCAACAGAAGAAATATCTGCAAAAAGATGAAGCTTTATTTTAGATCCATCTACAGAGCATTTCCTCTCAGTTCCATACTTTTCTCCGACTGGTTCTCCTGAGAAAGTACGGTCTAATATGACCTTTTTCTGGACCGCATCATATTTAAGAATTGTTTTTTCCTTTACACCCGCTCTGAATTCAATACCGAATACTTCCGCATCAAAGTTCTCAAATTCACATATCATCTCAAATGAAGCCCCATTAAAATGCTGGTAATCCTTCTTCTCATCTAAGAGGATATCTCTTATTTTATAATGTTGTTTACGAAGCCCCTGAAGTTCTTTGACTGGCTGCTGAATGAGCTTGCTTCCACGGATCGATAATTCTCTAGGCAGCGTCAAACAATGAGCCCAACCATTTTTGTCAGTCGGGTATTCCATTTCCGGAAGCCCCATCCAACCTACTAAAATTCTACGGCCATCTGGCGCCAACATCGTTTGTGGTGCATAAAAATCAAAACCTCTATCCAGTTCCCGAAAAGAGCCATGTGTCAGGGTACGTGTTCTTACATCAAGTGGTTCACCAAGAACATAACCAGATTGATAAATATTTTGAAACAGATCTCCATTAGGGGTTAGTCCCTGTGGAGAAAAAATTAAAACACCTTGGTCCTGCAATTCAAAATAGTCCGGGCATTCCCACATATAGCCGAAACTTGACAGGCTGGTTCGCAATTCCCCTTCAAAATTCCAATTCTGCAAATCCCTAGAACGATACAGCACAACACAGCCTGTCTCATTCTCCCGCTGCGCACCTATGACAGCATAGTATTCATTTCCTGCTTTCCAAACTTTAGGGTCACGGAAGTGGTCTGTATAGCCATATGGTACATGATCTATTACGGGTTGTTCTAACTTATTTACTTTTCCAGTCACATCCATAAAAGCTAGGCATTGATAGGGATGCCGCACCCAGTTCTCATCACGAGTATTGCCTGTATAAAGGAAATGCAGTTTCCCCTCATGCTCAATCGCACTTCCGGAATAAGCCCCATGACTATCGAACTCATTTGAGGGTTCAATTCCGATTCCGGCATTTTCCCAATGAACCAGATCCTTTGATTTAGTGTGATACCAATATTTTAGTCCGTGCACGGGTCCTAGCGGAAACCATTGATAAAACAAGTGATATTCTCCATTATAATAAGAAAAACCATTGGGATCATTTAATAAACCTGTTTCTGGCTGTATGTGAAAAGTTTGCCGCCATTGGCATCCCTCAACTTCTGATTGCAATTTCAAGATTTCTTCTTTGCTTGCTTCTTCTATCCGTCGATATCGCTGCTCTTTTGTCCATATCATGTTTGTCTAACTCCTTATGAAAGAAAGGAGAATCACCTGATTCCCCCCTTTGTTATTAATTATGCCGCTTGTTTCTTATTGGCCGAAGTACTTTTTCTAGAATCACGCTTAGCCAGCACAAAAGTAACGACGAATGCTACTACAATTGAAATAGCCATTCCAATTACATAAGACAGAATGGAACCCGGCTTGATTGAAATGATTCCTGGCAGGCCGGCCGCTCCCAATGCAACAGCTTTTACCTTAAAGAAGGTGATAAACCCTGATGCAACACCAGATCCAATAATCGCTCCTATAAATGGATATTTTAGCTTTAAATTGATACCGAACATCGCTGGCTCTGTAATTCCTAATAGTGCGGAAATACCGGAAGCAGAAGCAAGACTCTTCAGCTTTTTATCTTTCGTCACAAGCAACACAGCAAGAGTTGCTGCACCTTGAGCAACGTTTGACATAGCTGCTATTGGGAATAGGAATGAGCCACCCGTTTTTGCAATATCGGAGATTAATTGTGTTTCAACCGCAACAAAGCTTTGATGCATACCTGTTATGACGATCGGGGCATAGAATAACCCTAATAGAGCGCCGCCAACAAATCCCGTCGTATCATATAACCAAACAAGGCCGTCTGTGAAAAGGTTACCAGCTGTTCTCATAAACGGACCTACAAGGGTAAACGTTAAAACTCCAGTTACCAAAATCGATAATAGTGGTGTTAACAGATTATCCAAAGCAGATGGAATGACTTTACGTAAACTAATTTCTATTTTTGCTAGAATAAAAGAAGAAGCCAAAACGGGCAGCACCGTTCCTTGATAGCCTACTTTTTCAATATCAAAACCAAGTATGTGCCAAACTGGTACTTTGTGATCGACTAAAGCGGCTCCGTAGCTATAGGCATTTAACAAATCTGGATGAACCATAATCATCCCAAGGGCAGCCCCTAAATAGGCATTTCCCCCAAATCGTTTTGTTGCCGAAAACCCTATTAATACTGGCAAAAATACAAAGGCAGCATTTGCAAACGTATTAATCATCGCAGCTAAGTCAGCGATACCCGGATTCGCATCAATCAAGGATTTCCCTTCCATAAATAAATCTTTAGCCGTTAATAAGTTATTCAGTCCCATTAATAAACCGCCCGCAACGATGGCTGGAATAATTGGAACAAAAATATCAGAAAGTAACTTAACTAACTGTAAAAGAGGATTTTGCTTTTTCGCTCCTGCATTTTTTACCTGACTTGTTGACATCTCGTTAATCCCTGCAAGGTTTACAAATGGTTTATATACTTCATTAACAATTCCAGAACCTAAGATGATTTGGAATTGTCCAGCTGTAGAAAATGTTCCTTTTACCGTATCAATTGCATCTAATGCAGCTTGGTCCACCTTTTCTTCGTCATGTAAAACTAAACGTAGTCGCGTAGCACAATGTGCTGCAGCTGAGACATTTTCTTTACCGCCAATTGCATCCAAAATCGCTTGTGCAACTTCCTTGTGGTTCATGATTCATTCTCCTTTTTTATGGTTTCTAGGTATCTATTTAGAATTATCTTGTTGTAGAACCGGTTCCAAACGGGGTTAAAAAAATAAAACGCAGAGTTACTGGAACCGGTTCTATTTTTTAGATTAGAAAAACGGTTCTTTATGGAACCGATTCCAAACACATTATAATTTACCACTTAATAAATTGTCAACGCTTTCCCGTTCAATTATTTTATATTTTGATAAAATAATTGGGGCTAATTCTTCACTGTTTATTAATTTAACCATACTTTGGGCAGCCACTTGTCCGGCCTCTTTATAAAAAAACTGAACAGTCGTTAAGCTAGGATGGATGATCTCTGTAACTTCATATCCTCCGAAGCCTGTAATGGATAAGTGATCCGGTACATTAATCCCCTTTAAATGAGCTGCTTTTAAAGCACCAAGGGCTATGTTATCTGTTGCACAAACAAGTATAGAGGGATTGAACTTATCAATTATATCCGGAACCCTTTTGATCGCCTCCGCCATTTTAAAGCTCGTTTCATAATAGTTAACTTCACAGTCTCCCGCCTCTTGAATCGCCTTTGTGAACCCTTTTTTTCTATTGACGCCGACAGCAATATCTTGTTCCGTAACTCCTAAATAGGCTATTTTCCGGTGCCCCTTGGCGATTACATATTTTCCTATATCATAACCCGCCTCGAAATCATTATGGATGAGACTATACACAGCTTGATGCTGCTGACCAACAAGTAAAATAGGTATTTGCAGCTGCTGGAATGCTTCAATGTGTGTATCGGTAATTTGTGTTGCAAGCAAAATAATTCCCGCAACCTTTTGCCTAGCCATGGTGTAAATATTTTCGATTTCACGATCTAGATCCTGACTAGTGTTTGATATTAACATTTGGTAATTTAGTTCCCTAAGCTGCTCGTCTATTCCTATTAAAGTTTGTGAAGTAGCGTAGGAATCCAGCCGAGGCACGATTGTTCCAATAATATTTGGTTTCTTTGCTTTTAAACTTTGAGCAAAAGTATTAGGAATATAACCCGTTTCTTTTATTACCCGCTCAATCTTTTTCTTTGTTAATTCGCCGACAGACCCACCATTTAAATACCTGGAAACAGTACTCTTGGCAACACCAGATAATCGGGCAATGTCTGCAATAGTTTTCATAGCTTCAACCTCATTTTTCATGTAACCAATTTTTATTTTTCATTCTATCGGTTAATTTTAATATTTTTTCTTCCTTGGTAATCTATTTTTTAGTATAAAATCATTTTTTCCATGAAGAAAGTCGTTTAGAATAAAATTGTTGAATTTTTTTCTGCAGGTCATTAAAATAAAAGATAATTCTATAAATTCATTAATCAAAATTGGAACCGGTTCCTTAGTCCTGTTTTTCACAATAAAAGAACGCATAAAGGTGGTTTTTCAAATGTTTAAAGGATTATTTAAAAAGAAAACGGTTGAAAGTGATCCATTTATCTTACAACCGTTAGAGGGACAATTAGTACCAATCGAAACCGTTCCAGACCCTGTCTTCTCACAAAAAATGATGGGAGATGGCTTTGCAATCCAGCCAACAAAGGGAACAGTTGTTTCACCAGTCGATGGAAAAGTAATAAGTATATTTCCAACAAAGCATGCTGTGAGCCTTCTTGATCATAAAGGAAAAGAGATTCTAATTCATGTAGGAATTGAAACAGTCAACTTAAAAGGTGAAGGCTTCACTTCTTTTGTCAAGGACGGGCAAACCGTTAAAAAGGGACAAAAGCTGCTCGAGGTTGACTTTGAATTCATTCAAGAGAAAGTACCCTCAATTATTACACCAGTAGTATTTACAAACCTAAGTGAAAATGAAAAAGTCGTTATTGATGAACAGGGCGTAAGAATTATCTAGAATAATCTTTTTTAAGCAATAATCACGTCTAGCCTCTCTTAACTTACAGAGAGGCTTATTCGATAACGATAATAAGTAATTCTCGCTTTGCTTGTCGATGAGCTTAACCAAATTTTTTACCAATATTAATTTTCGGATTGAGTAAAGTGCTTCTTTTTCTTTAATAAAATTAAATAATAGAAAATGTAATATGCAAACATAATCAGCAATAGTCCTGCTGTCCAGGAACTTCCGACGGCTTCGCTAATATTTTGATAGCCATTTGTTTGCTTTTGTAGTGCCGTATCGGTTAGTATCCCAGATGTGTACATCCGATAAAAACGATACATAAGCCTGGCTAAAAAGATGAAAGTAACCGTGCTCCCTATCCATATATTTGGACGGTAATACCAATGCTTTTCTCTCTTCTCAAAGGTAGTTAAAGCTGCCCCATAATAGCCGAGAAGGATACCTACTAGAATCCCGACAACATCTGAGATTAAGCTGATCGGATGGGTAAGCCCTACAGATAAAAAGGCCAGCCCAATAATAAAGAAAATACACGTCCTGATCACCAATTTACGAGGATGAAGCTCCTGCCAGCCAATATTCCGGCGAACCCGCCTGTAGATACCGAAAATAAAGATTGCGCTGATGATGATAAGGGTACTCAAGTGCTGCGTCATGGATTTTACCTCCTAAGTATTCACTTTATTTTGATATTCTACAACCTCTCAACAATCTCTAGCTTTTCCTTCTTAATTGCCTCTAACTCTATCATTTTTTCATCCGCCAGCACATCTAACTTCTGCAAAATCTCTTTTATTTTAGCGTACTGATTTCTTGTATTCTGCAAAGATTTTTGAATTTTACCTTGAACCATAAAATCCGCAATGAACCCATCAAAAAAGAAATCGGCAAACTTTAACATTCCAGAAATATTGACTTGAAGAAGAGCGGTTTCTTTTATATCCAATAATTCCTTTTGGAATTGGCGCATGCCTGTTTGAGCATGATGGAGAAACTTTTCAGCTTTATCTATATGTTGATGTTTGACCAAATCTGAAATCGTTCCACCACCTAATAAATCCCACGTCCCCCAGCCTTCCGCTTTCTCAAGTGCACTAATTGCATGAGCAAGAGTTCGCACCACAGCATTACCTGCTGCTTTCGCTTCATCTAGTTCGTTTACATATGATTTTAGAACTCCTTCTTGCTCACTTAGTTCAAACACTTTGGCCGCAAACGGCGATGTACTCGCTTTGACTATATTCTCTTTTTGCAGGAGTAGCTGCTGATAATTATACTCCGCACGATTAAGATTTAGCAGCTTTTCACGCAAATCCTCCATCGCTTTGTCTATTTCTCTTTTCGTTTTTTCGGCCTCTTCCAATTTATGCTGTGCTACGATTAATTCTTGTTTTTCTTTTGCTAGTTTTTCATCCTTTGTACCAGTTAGTGTAGCAATTAAGTTCGTCAGACTGATACTCTCCAACTTATGAACATCCTTCTGCTCTGAATTCAACCGAGCTCGTAACTCTTCAATTATATTTATGACCATTGATAATTCTCTTTTATATTCCTCCATCTGGAGATTATATTTGTCTTTTTTTCGTAATTCCCCTTGAATCTCAACAAGTTTTGCATTTATCTCCGAGAACATAAGCCCCCTCCATTTTTATGCCAAAATTAATCTTAGTTTCAAATAAATAATCTACCTTGTACAAGGTAATGTACTTATTTTTTGGAATATATTTCTAATAATTTTAACATTAATTATTGGGGCTTACATCACGAAAATCTGATAAAAAATTCAGAAAAAAACTGTATAATGGATGACAAAGGAGTGATATCGTTGAGTTTGAGTTTACGGGGTCACCATTTATTATGCGTACATGGCTTTCGTGGGATGGGCTACAGTCCCGATTTCGTAAAAAAAATGAGTGAAATTGTTGAGCAAATCAGAGATGATCAATTAGACTTTCCAATACAAGTGGTAGCTGAATTAGATGATACTTGCTGTACGTGTCCACATAAGGGAAAAATGACCTGTGAGGCAAGCGTTGGTTCTAATGAGCACGTCTTAACAATGGACCTTAACGTCATTCGTCAACTAGGATTAATTGAAGGTGCTGTCTACAATAAGTCCTTTTTAATTCAATTAACGGCTGAAAAGGTGGAACCTGATGATTTAGATTATATATGTAAGGGATGCTCCTGGCTTTCATATGGAGTATGCAAAGAGGGGGTTGCTGATTTACGGGAGAAGTATTTAAAAGAGTAAAATAAGAACAAAAGCGCTGGAGCTGGACGTCGACAGTCCGTTTATTAACCGTCATCCACAAAGAAAATCCCCCAAACCATTCGGGCTGGGGGATTTTCTTTTAGCTTAATTGGCTACAAACCTCCGCAAGCTGGGGGCGTCCCCTTTGTTTTTTGCGCCTCTCGGCCTTTTCCAGTTTCTTTTGAAACTGATTCAAGTCCATAACCAGTAGTACTTATTTCTAGGTTCTCTTCTTGGTTCTTTTTAGCTGTTGGATTTAGGTTTGGATCAAAATTGTTTGTTTCCATTTGTGCCCTCCTTGCAACATTGATATATTAATTATCTGCAATAGACTGGGTTTTCATTACAAGGAGCTTTTTCGAGGTCCTTTGTTACTCTTTCTGCTTAAAAATAATGATTGCAAGTACTAGACCAACCACAAAGGTGAAACCCGAAAATAGGCCTAATTCTATCTTGTTATCCCAGATTACGAAAGAATTTGATACAGTATTTGCAGTTGCTACAAAGGTCGCCACAAAAAATATTTGAGCTGCACTAAATTTCTTTCTTACCTTCCCCATTGTTAACTCCCTTAGGTATTTTAACCAATCTTACATTTTATGTCATTTTTAATCTATAGGTATTTTGTCATGATGGTTATTTGCTATCCTAAGATTTCAAAACAGGATAAGGGCAATGGAACCTTCCTCTAGAAAAATTGACATAAAATTTACAATTCAAATGTCGGTAGTTTACAAATCATGCCTATACTATGGTTATCAAATAAATAATAAGGGAGTTGCCAAATGATCGAATTCTTCATTCGCCTTGTAATTTTGGTCCCTCTTTGTACGCTATTCTGTCCTTAAACATTCATCACTAAAAATCCCATCCTATTATCCAATACGATACCTTCCAAACCAACTCATCGCTCCCTTCATTCATTTCAGTACTTTCTCAAGCCTGAAACAATTTTGTCCTTTTTCCCAGTGATTAAAAATAAAAATCATCCATACTAAGCACCAAAACTATTTTGATACTCAGGGAAAAAAGCATATCCCCATCATAAAATGTAAAAACAAAGGCATATTTGATTATTTGTACTCATATACTTGTAAAACATTTTCACTAGAAAGGGGAATCTGGACCTATGGATATTTGCATTTCTTGTGGAAAAGAGTTATCAATTATGGAGAGAAATAGGACTGAATGCTGGGAATGTAGAGATACAACAGTAGAAGCCTATACTGAAGAAGAATAAGTCGTCCTTATGTTCATTTGTCCCTCTGGTTTTTAGAAAAAGGCCCAATTCCTTTAACAGCTAAGGACTGGGCCTTTTTGGTTTTAAAAAAATGAGCTCATTTTAGGATTATGATTAGAACATCAGTGTTAAACTAAGTGGGAGTTTATGGTACGAAGGATGGTGTCTAGTATGGATTTTGCTCAAGCACAGGATACACTGACAATTATTGAGTGGATTCTCCGGGCTGTGGTTGTTTTTTTCTTTTTGCTGATAGTGGCTAAAGTTTTAGGGCAGCGGGCCATCTCCCAATTAAGACTGCTTGATTTCGTTATCGCGTTAGTAATTGGAAATATTATTGCCCATCCGTTGTCTGACGACCATCTGGATTTAAAGGGTTCTATGACCACCACAGTTGTCTTGGTTGTTTTATATCTTGGATGTATTTTTCTGAATCTAAAATTACCTTGGTTTAGAAGACTTGTTAACCATGCTCCCATCACCCTCATCCAGGACGGAGAAATTATTTTTAAAGGATTAAAGAAAGCGAGAATTACCATTGATGCCTTATTAGAAGAATTGCGGGAAGAAAAAGTGGTGGATTTGAAAAAGGTTTCCTTAGCGATTTGGGAGGCTGATGGTAAAATATCCGTCTTTTTAGATCCAAAATACGAACCGATTACCCCTGCTTCCTGTCAAATGAAAACAGACCCATTTGAATTGCCAAGGACCATTATTAAGGAAGGCAGAATTAATTCAGAGGAGCTGAAACAAATACATAAGGACGAAAGTTGGGTTATTTCCGCTTTAAATCGCTCATATAAAACCGAGGTTAAAAACGTTCTTCTGGCCACACTTGATACGAAGGAAAATCTGAAAGTATTTTTATATAAGTGAAAAACTGACTCAAAAATTTTTTTGAGTCAGCCGCTATTTCAGCCTTTTCAAAATTGTTGGATCATTGCATCGGATTGGAGTAATCATTCACTAGGATCTGCACTTCGTCCGTTTCATGGATAATCCCCGGCCTTTCGACGGCACAAACAATCCCCCGCCGCTTATAGCCTGCTTTGACAAAACGAGTGGCAAGCTTCGAATGTTGCTCATAGTGCTTTTGAATTTCTTCTCCAGGCAATGTACATGGCATATTTTCCCCCATACAAATTAAGCCTGCTCCACTTGGGAAGAGGATTCTTGAGCCTAGCGTGAGTTTCGTTAATTCAGGATATCCCTTTACCAACAGATTTGCTCCTAACCACTCCGGCAGTACCTTTTCAATTTCTAGCTTTTTAGCAATTTGAGCTAAATCCTCCTCAGACACGATTGTAATCTGCCTGCGGTTTAGTATCTCCGTTCCTCTAGGGTACATGGGCTGTCTTGAATCTGCCTTACTCGTTATCCCAAAATGACGGTCGCCTTTTATTCCCCCAAACTCAAGTGAAACTTCTGGAATTCTTCTGGTCACAAATGTCTCTGGAAGATCGGCAATTAATATTGACTGTATGTTTGCCACTGCTTTTTTCAAAAAAAACCCTCCCTTTGTCAATAAGGATGTTAATTTAATATTACCATTAATAATCGCCTAAAACATGCCAATTGATTTTTGCAGCCCAATGCCAATACAATGAATCTATAATTATTATGAATTTAGTGAAGAGGAGTAAACTATGTACGTTTACCGCGATTATCCCGAATTTACTTGGTCCAATTCCAGGCACAAGACCTTTTTAGAGTGCACCCGAAAGTATTATCATCAATACTATGAATCTCATAATGGCTGGGAATATGAAGCACCGGAAGAAAACAAGGCCGCTTACCGTCTTAAAAATATCAAAAATATTCCCATTCTCTTAGGAGATGAAATCCATAAGGTTATTGACCTTCAGCTAAAAAAATTTCTAAGCGGTAAAAGCCTCTTTATGGAAAACGATATGATTGCTTTAGTAACGAAAGGCTTGAATAAAGCCTATTTAGATTCAACCAGATTTCGCATGCACTGGTTCCAGAAACCAAAGCGATACCAGATGCTTCATGAAATCTACTACGGTAATGGGCTAAGCCCTGATGAGATTAGTTCTGCGAAAACGAAGCTGCAGCTATGTGTGAATAACTTCTTTAGGAGTAAAACCTATCAAGATATTCTGAACAAGTTAGAGATGCATGTCCTGCACTCAGAGGATTTTCAAACGTTTGAAGTGAATGGTGTCGATGTATTTGTGGTCCTCGACTTTGTTTATAAAGATGTCAGTCAAGGAAAATGGATTGTAGTCGATTGGAAAACTGGTAAGGAGTCAGAGGAGGACCGGAAACAGCTTGCCCTTTATGCCCTATTCCTTTCACAAAAGCACGATATCCCGATTGAAGACATCGTCCTTCGGAACGAGTATTTGTTAACAGGCAAAAGCCAGGAATATCAATTAACCCAGTTTGAAATTGACTCAGCTCAAGTATTAATGAATGAAAGCATCTATCATATGCTTGGCTATCTCGAAAATCCCGCAAGGAATAAGCCACTCAGTATAGACCAATTCGAGAAGAACTCTTCAAACAAGTGCCAGCGCTGTAACTTTAAAGAAAAATGTGAAGTTTAATCATGGTGTCAGGCACCACAAAAAGACAGTGTCCACTAGTGGCTGACAACTTACATGTCGTATTCCCATAATCCTAGGTGTCCTTTTGCAGGAATCGGCTGGTCTAGCAGCTTCATGTCTTGTACTTCCCAGGCGTAGTTTCCTTCATTGAAGTCTCCTAAGAAGTAGTTGTTCTCTGATACGATGACGCCATTTTCTAGGACGGCCCATGTGGATTGATTGTTTGTTACCTTTAAGCAATTAATCAAGTTACAAACAGCGATAATCTTCCCAGTTGGAAGATTATCCACTGTATATCCATGTTTACCGAGTAAAGCTTGAATAGCTTTATGAGAGCATACGGCTTTATCTACTTGTTTACTTGTATGTATTGCCAATGGTCCCCGATAGGTGGTTCTCCATGTCCTTGTTTCATATATGGCTTCTCTCAATACAAAAAGACTAGCCCATGGCTGTTTCATCGACAAAACCTTCATGATACCAGGCCCTTCCTTAAAAGTTTGTATCTTAAAGTATTATCACGTTTTCCTGCTCCCATTCAGTCATTAAAGTTCTAGTGACTACCCTTGTGCCTCCTTTTTTTGATCTACGGTCTTCAATAAGCTCTATTGGCTACCCTCAATCTCAATTATTTATAAAAATATTACATAGATTACATTAGACCTAACCATGTTTCTGTAGTATAGTTTGAATTGTTAGACTACTACTTTTACAGATTGTACCTAAAAATGAAATGTATTGGAGGAAACGGTAAATGCAATATCGACGTTTAGGCAATACGGGATTAAAGGTCAGTGAAATCAGTCTTGGAAGTTGGCTTACATATGGCGGATATGTGGAAGAACAAAATGCCGTTGCTTCGATTGATCAAGCCTATGAATTAGGGATTAATTTTTTTGATACAGCAAACGTTTACATACGTGGTGAGGCCGAGAAGGTTGTTGGAAAGGCGTTAAGCAAATATCCAAGAAGCTCTTATGTCCTGGCAACAAAAGTATTTGGAAATATGGGCGATGGTCCAAATGACCATGGTCTATCACGCAAACATATTATGGAGCAATGTGATGCCAGCTTAAAGCGCCTTGGCATGGATTATATTGATATTTATTATTGTCACCGTTTTCACCACGAAACCCCTCTAGAAGAAACGTTGCGTGCGCTAGATGACCTTGTCCGCCATGGAAAAGTTCTTTATCTAGGTGTAAGTGAATGGACAGCCGAACAAATAACGGAGGCAATCCATATTGCCGATAAAAAACTGCTGGACCGTATTGTTGTAAATCAGCCTAACTACAGCATGCTTCAGCGTTATATTGAAAAAGAAGTTATTCCCGTAAGTGAAAAGCATGGAATCGGCCAAGTGGTCTTTTCACCTTTAGCACAAGGTGTGTTAACAGGAAAGTACAAAAAAGGTGAGCTGCCTCCAGCACAAAGCCGGGCCGCACAAAAAGATTTAAATTTATCTCATGTGCTTACAGAGCAAAACCTTGATAAAATAGAGCAGTTAAAGAAAATTGCTGCGGAAGAGGATTTAAGTTTAAGCCAGCTTGCACTTGCTTGGATATTAAGACAGCCAAATGTGGCTAGTGCTCTTATTGGAGCAAGCCGTCCGGAGCAGCTGCTAGAAAATGTAAAGGCTTCGGGTGTGACCTTATCTACTGATAGTCTTGAACAAATTCATGAAATTTTAAATGCATAGGCTTTTAAGGCAGAAATGAAAGAGCACCCGCTACTTGCTTAGCAGATGCTCTTTTTTTTGTTACTTTCTATTCACGATAGAGTCTAATACTCAGGTGTACGAACAACCAATACATCACAAGAAGCTGAACGAACGATAGATCCAGACACGGAACCAATTAAGTAACGTTCAACAGCATTTAACCCTGTAGCACCACAAATAATTAAATCCGCCTCTACAAAGTCAGCGATCTCCTTCGTGATGATCGTTTTTGGAGAACCGTATTCGACTACTGCCTTTACGTTTGTAACACCTTCAGCTTTAGCTTCTAACTGGTAGGCATTTACAAGTTCCTCTGAAGCGCGCTGTGCACGCTCAACAGTGGAGGGTTCATATGCTTCGAAAGAACGAGTATTGAAAATGTTTACTATGTTTAAAGTTGCGTTTTTGTTAAGTTTTGCAACATCGATTGATTTGTGAAATGCGTATTCAGCTTCCTTTGAACCGTCTACAGCTACTACGATACTTTTATAATGATTTGCCATCTGTCATATCTCCTTCTATTTGAAGCTTATACTATCTAAAAAAAGATTCTTAATCGTAGACCAAGTGCAATATCAATATTTAAGATTGATGAGGCCTTTTGATGAATAACGATAGGACAACATTAATCACCGCTAATACTAAACTAATAGTAAATACTACTGATGATCCCGCTGCTGCTGCTTGTGGCAGTTCATTGGCAGTGGCTGCTAAATAACTATTCTCTTTGGCTGAAAAAATGGATACCAATACCGCAATACCGATAGCGCCAGCGACCTGTTGAAGCGTTTGAGTTAACGCAATTCCATCTGGATAGTACTGTTTCGGAAGCGAATTTAACGTGTTAGTTTGGACAGAAGCAAGAACAGCACCTATACCCAGCATCATGACAATATGTGTTACCACAACCATCCATATAGCTGTGTCTGTACCAAATTGTGAATAGAAGACATAACCAATCGCTACTAAAATGGTCCCAGGCGTAATAACCGTTTTTGGACCATATTTATCAAATAAACGTCCAATAGTTGGAGCTAATACGCAGTTAAGTAAGCTTCCTGGCAGCAGGATAAGCCCTGTTGTAAAAGCAGCAATTAATAGAGTCATTTGCATATACATCGGTAAGATGACGAGCATGGACAACATATTAAAGAACGTAATAAAAGTCATAATGACCCCAAGAACGAAAAGTGGATATTTAAATGCGATTAGATTCAGCATAGGAGTCTCCATTTTCGTTTGACGAGTCGCAAAAATAATCAGTGCTATAAATCCAATAATGATGGATCCAAGAACTGTTCCACTCGTCCAGCCTGCCTCACCAGATACACTGAAGCCGTAAACAACCCCGCCGAATCCAATTGTCGAAAGAATAACCGATACTGCATCAATCGAGACCTTACGAACCTCATTTACATTCGGCAAATAAAGCACCCCGAAAATAAGAGAGAACAGTAAAAATGGTAATGTAACCAAGAAAATCCAATGCCAGGATAATGTATCTAATATAAGTCCTGCAATGGTTGGACCTAATGCTGGACCTGCTAACATAACTAAGCCCATCACACCCATCGCAGCGCCTCGTTTATTTGGAGGAAAGATCGTAAAAATAACATTTTGCGTTAACGGTAAAGCAATCGCTAAGCCTGCTGCCTGGACAACACGTGCCGTCAATAAAAGACTAAATACAGGTGCCACTGCTGCTAAAATGGTCCCGATAAGGGATAGTGATATAGAAGTCAAAAACATTTGTCTTGTTGTGAACTTTTGCATCAAAATACCGGTTACAGGCACTAAAATACCTAATGTTAAGAAATAACCTGTTGCTAACCATCCGACTGTTGTTGCATTAGCATTAAATATTTGAGCTAAATCTCCTAAGGCAATATTTAATGCCGTTTCACTAAATAGTCCCACAAATCCTGCCACAAAAAGAGCAGCCATAATCGGACCTGTTTTAATTTGTTTGTTTACCATCGATCCTGCTTTAGCTTGTTGATTTGTAATTGATTCCGATACAATTTGTTCACTCATGTATTTTTTTAAACTCCTTTAATATATTTAGTAATACCTGCGAATAACCTTTAATGGATCGCTTGCTTTTTGTGTTAAACAAAGCATAATTCCACCTTCCATAGAGGCCGTCATCATCAGCGCAATGGATTCAGCAGATTCTTTCGGAAACCCATCTGCTGCTAACTTGTTCGAATAAATTCCTTGCATTTTACTGTATAGGTCCGAGCAAGCCCCACGGACTGTCTCACTTAGTGAAGCTATTTCGCTGATAATACTGCTAAATGTAAATCCTGTAATCGTTCCTTCTGTTTCAAAATTAACGATTAATTTTTCAATCATTCTGTTTGTAGCTTCTTGCGTAGTCGGATAAAGTTCAAAGATCTCTTCGATATCCTTGGTAATCACTTCGTTTAAAGAATGAAGACAAGCGATTAGTAATTCTTCTTTTCCATTTGGAAAGTGATGATAAAACGAACCTTTTGAAAGGTCACATGCTTTTAAAATTTCGCTTAATCCTACACCTATATATCCTTTTTGTTGGAAAAGTGTTGTCGCGATGTTAATTATCAGCGATTTTGTATCCATTCCCGTAGTACACCCCCGCCATACCAACCGGTCTGTTTGTAACTATAACAAAAATTATTTCCCTAAGTCAAGGCTTTTTTCACAAATTAGACACAAACATGGTTGGATTCACTCGAAAAAATGCCAAGCTATACTAGTTTTTCAAACACATTCATAAAAGTGCCTAAAAGTAACATGCTATAAATAAAACTATTTACTATAGAGGTGTAGGAATGCGAAATAGGTTAATTTTCGGTATTTTCACATTAGGTTTAGGTATTATTCTGTTTGCTACCATGCGTCCCTTTTTTTTAGATAAGGGTGAACAGCGAAACAACTTAAATTCAATCACTCGAACCGAAAACACTGGCAGACCCTTGCAGGTACAAAATGTCCAGCATCGGAATGGAAAAATTCAACGAATTAATATGATCAAGACCAATCATCAGCTAGTGAACAGGCTAAACAACAGCCCCTCTATAAAGGTCATCAACCATAACAAAAAGGATAAAAGTCACTACTATGAAAATGAAATAGTCGTAAATTTTAAGACGATTCCTCCTCAAGAAAAAATTGCTCAATATTTAAAAGATATTGATGGGAGTCTAAGAGAAAAACATGAGACCGTGTATATTTTTAAATCCAACAGTAAAACCGCCAACGAACTCGAAAAATACTTTATCAGAAATCAAACTGTTGAATATGCAGAACCTCATTATATCTTTGTACCGAATGATGTGAATGACACCTACTACCAAAGCTATCAATGGAATTTACCGGCGATTGGGACGGAACAGGGATGGAATCTTACCCGCGGCTCCAAAAAGGTGAAAATTGCAGTAGTTGACACTGGTGTAGACCTGGATCATCCTGACCTCGTGCGGCGCTTAACAACCGGTTATAACGCCATTGATGATAATAACAACCCGGATGACGATAATGGACATGGCTCACACGTGGCTGGAATTATTGCTGCCGATACGAATAATGGTGTAGGCATGGCAGGAATTACATGGTACAACCCGATTATCCCGGTAAAAGTTATGGGTGCCGATGGGACTGGCGGTTCATTTTATGTTTCAAAGGGAATCCGCTGGGCAGTCGACCACGGGGCAGATGTGATTAATTTAAGCCTTGGAAATTACCAGAGCTGTGATGTATTAGAAAGTGCAATTGATTACGCTCAAGAAAAAAATGTCGTTGTAATCTCTGCGGCGGGTAATGATAGTACAAGCCAGCGAAGCTACCCCGCTGCCTATCCAGGTGTCTTGGGGGTAGCGGCAGTAGATTGGGATGGAAAACGGGCAGAGTTCTCGAACTTTGGTGATTATGTGGATGTGGCAGCACCTGGTGTGGAAATTCCGAGTACTTTTTCCAATGGAGAGTATGCCGCCCTTTCCGGAACCTCAATGGCAGCACCACATGTCACCGCATTGGCTGGCCTAATCCGATCCATTAATCCGAAGCTAAAAAATACGGATGTAGTTAAAATCATTACCAGCAGTGCGCGGCCGGTGAATCAAAACAGACAAAGCCCTTACTATGGGAATGGTATTATAAACAATGCTGAGGCACTCCAAATGGCAGCGAAGAAGAACAAATAGTTGTTAATCCATACACCGATTGGAACCTTCAAAAAAAATGGCTCAGTTCAACCGAACTGAGCCATTTCCCCCCACCAATAACTAGTTATATTCAGATATTTTCAAGCCATTATTTTCATGCCATTCTGCATACACTACTTCCTTATAATCGCTTATATTTTTATTCGTTAACTGCTCTTTGAGCCATTCTTCTGTTAAACCCGCTTCCATAAGATTGCCACTAATCAATTTCCCATCCATGATAAGCGCAAATGGTAAACTCACTTGTTTTTTAGGAATATTTAGGTCTTTCTTTGTAGGAGCCCCATAGTCATGTTTCGGGGAAACGCTGATTTGTCCGTCCCGTTCTAAAATCACATATTCGGCCTCATAGATAGAAAAATAGCCCTGTTTTCTCATTTGCTGTTGTAATTGATTTAAATCAATATGGTTCTTCTTTAGGCTTTTATAAAGGATTTCTCCATTTTTAATTAATAGTTCAGGTTCGCCTTCAAACCAGATTCTAAATACTATAAACTTTTGGGTTAATTTTTCAACACAATATATCAGCAGACCCCAAAACACAACAGTAAAAACAATTTCTGTTATATCAATCTTATCATCAAATACAGCATCCCCTACAAAATTCCCCATGACCAATCCGGTGATGAAATCAAAGGGAGTAATCTGTGAGAATTGAATTTTTCCCAAAAATTTTAATACAAGGAGAAGGGTAAAAAAACCGACAGTTAATTCCAAAGCAATATCTAAGTACATACATTTTTCTCTCCTATAAAAGGCCGTATATTATTTGTTCCATCTTTATTGTTACCAACTTCTTGATTTAAATATGTGCTTACTTTCTCTATCTTTTATAGGGTTTTTCAAAGAATACTAAAACAACATCAACTCTCTCATTTATCTGTATTATTTTGCTATTCCGTCTATTGCGGAACCGCTTTCATGTGAATATAATCACATGTATAATAAGGATATTAGGAATTCAATAACCCCAAATGGGAGGAAAATGATCATGATTAATGATTTTTGGTTTGAACTAAAGAACTGGTTTTTTGGAGAGCCGATCGATGAAGTAGAAGAATTTGAGCGCCTCGAATCACAGCATACCAGAGTTCACCATGATCAAAATATTCACGAGATCATCCGTGTCCATTAAACTATTTACTATTCAAGTAAGCCTTCTAAATAAGGAGGGCTTCTTTTTTCTTTTATATACCTAATATAAAAATGAGCTGAACTATTAATCGTCCAGCCCAGTTTAGAGATTTAATATGGATCAGACGGATGTACCATCTGTTCAGCTTCTGCTGCTGCTTCCTCCATCTTCGTATCTACATTTGTTCCTGCCTTGTTAAGTCCTTCTCTAATCATAGTTCTCTAATTGTCATAGGCCCTCCATTGCCTGCTGTTCGAACACTTTGATTGTTCGTAACGGGATGCCCCTAGCGATTTGTTAACGTATCTTCCGATTCATTTTGTGGATTTTGATTATTACTCATTTTATGCCTCCCTATTAATGCACAACAATAAAAAGTTACTCCTATTAAAAAAGGAATATGTATCATTATAAGTAAATAGTTGGAAGGATATTTTATGATTATAAAGGACTCAGTTCGAATGAACCTGAGCCTTTTAATTATAATTTACCTTTGCTACTCGGCCGGTGCCTCTTCCACTGCTATTTGATAGGCATCCAATATCGCTTGACTTTCCATTGGATTGTTAATGCCCACCAGGTATTGATTTCCTTCCTCTCCTTCAATCTTCATGACAATCGTTTCGTCGTCCGCCGCTAGAAGTGCATAAGATTCCTCTTCCATATCAAACAATGCCTCAACGGCAAACCGTTTTTGAATGCCCTCATTATCTTCAATTGTTATATAATCTCTTGGTACGTCACCCATCCAATTCACCCCTTCCTATACGTTTCCCCTTACGAAGGAACGTTATTAGGGGTATTTTAAAAAGCGGACAGTAATAGATTCTGCCCGCTTTCTCTCATGATTCGTTCATTAAATTTTTCCATTCAATTCGATACAAGTCCCGCCGACGATCCTGTAATTGTCGGACCGAACCAGATTTTTGCGAGCGTCTCAGCTTTTGGATATCCACGTCACCAACGACCACTGTATCGATATTGGCATCACATTCCCCAACAATTCCGTCCCGGGCAAACTCAAAATCAGACGGGCTGAAAATTCCTGATTGTGCGTATTGGATATCCATGTTCTTCACATGAGTTAAGTTGCCGACCGTTCCGGCAATACAGGTATAGATTTGATTTTCGATCGCCCGTGCCTGTGCACAGTACCGAACTCGCAAATAACCTTGGCGGTCATCTGTACAAAATGGAACGAAGATGATATTTGCCCCCATATCAACGGCCATCCGGCCAAGTTCTGGGAATTCAATATCATAGCAAATGAGGATCGCAATTTTTCCACAATCCGTCTCAAATACATTAAAATCGTTTCCTTCAGAAATGCCCCACCATTTTCGCTCATTCGGTGTGATATGCAGCTTCGACTGCCTCTCAATCGTCCCATCCCGCCGGAAAAGATAGGCGACATTAAACACCTCATCATTTTCTACAACAAAATGGGAACCCCCGATAATATTAACGTTGTATCGAACTGCGAGTTCTGTAAACAGCTCGATATATGGATCAGTATAGGTTGCTAAGAGCCTTACTGCCTGGTCTGGCCTTTTTTCTTCTAAAAAGGACATCAATTGGGTAGTAAAGATCTCAGGGAATACGGCAAAGTCAGAACCGAAGTCAGCCGCAACACTGACATAATATTCAACCTGACGCGTAAACTCGTCTAAACTGTCAATTTTTTTCATCATATATTGAATCGCACATATTCGGACAGGATCTGATGCCCGGTAGACGCGCCTGGACTTAGGATGATAATCGATATTGTTCCATTCCATCAAGGTCGCAAAAGCCTCCGATGCCTTGTCATCCGGCAGGTAGCGGGTATTAATCCGTTTAATCCTAAACCCCTGAAGGAGCTGGAAGGACAACACCGGGTCATAGATACTATGTTTTTCAACAGCATCAACATATTCACGGGCGGTCATTTTATCTTTATATAAATGATAGTTAGGAATTCGTCCGCCAATAATGATGCTTTGCAGGTTTAACTGGCGGGCAAGTTCCTTTCGTGCCTCATAAAGCCGGTGCCCTAGTTTCATCCTGCGGTACTCAGGATCGACCATTACTTCGATTCCATAAAGGTTAAATCCATCAGGATCATGATTGGTGATATACCCGTTGTCCGTAATGGTGTTCCAAGTATGCTGGTCTTTGTATTCATCAAAATTGACGATTAGACTTGAACATGAGCCGACAATTTTGTCTTCATATTCCACACAGAATTGACCCTCAGGGAATATGCGGATATGACTGCGCAGCTGCTCGCGTTTCCACGGTTCCATATTAGGAAAGCAAACCTTGCCCAACGCTATAATCTCATCAATATCTTCCATTCGTATGTTGCGAATAATGATTTTTTTTTCATATTTCGATACATCTGTTTCAGTCACATTCTCACACCCTCTTAATAAGAGTCTTACCCTCATTTTCTTAAAATGAAACTATTTTCTATTTATAGTTCCCAACAAAATACTTAATTACATATTCTTTGTCATTTTTAACAAAGAAGGATATGTCGTAAAGCGTGGAGAATACACTTTAAGTATACTGATCATGAAAGGATGAGTGAAGATGACATTTATCTTGGGAGTATTGGCATTACTAATTACGTTACTGGTCATTGCCACCATTTTATCGATAGAAGCACAGTTAAAGAAACTCAATATGACAAATAGGAAAATTCTTGAATTGCTTACTGAGCTAAAGAAAGATGATATAAAGTGATTCTTAAACTTGCGAATTTACCAAAAAGGAGACCCAATCATGATTGAACTACAATATTTTGATCGCTCTGATTTTCAAAAACTTATTAGTTGGATTGATTCACCTCAGTTCCTTCTTCAATGGAGCGGTCCTGCATTCGACTATCCCTTGACGGAAGAGCAGCTAGAAAAATACATTGAGAATGCCAATAAAGAAGAATCGGATACCTTGGTTTATAAAGTAATCGATCAAGAAACTGGGGATGTTATTGGACATATCTCATTGGGAAAGATTGATAGAAAAAATAACTCTGCGAGAATTGGCAAAGTGCTTGTCGGTAATCAAGATGTTAGAGGTAAAGGGATCGGTCAGCAAATGATAAAGGCAATTCTTAAGATTGCATTTGATCAATTACATTTGCATCGAGTTAGTCTTGGGGTATTTGACTTTAATACTTCTGCGATGGCCTGCTATGAAAAAGCGGGTTTTATAAAAGAAGGTTTACATCGGGATTCAAGTAAGAATGGGGACGAATATTGGAGTTTATGGGAAATGAGTATGTTAGAGAATGAGTGGTTAAACGTAAGAACCAAAAAATGACTTGGTACTCCCAAGCCATTTTTTAGGCTTAATTTTTTTTTGCTTTACTAACACCTTCGGTTAGTTCAACGACGCCCCACCCCATAACAACATTCTTTTCCCAGTTTTCAAACAATTTCGACATCTTAGATTGAGTGGCTTTTTTTTCGATCATTTTTTCCATATGTGGAAAACCCCTTTAATTCGTATTTCCCCAATGCTTTATATTAACTAAAAAATTTATTTGAGTTGTTATGTATTCCTAAGTAATGTTACGATAAAATTCAAAATTCGTAAAATATTAATTTTGAATAAATTCGATAACTTTTAGTTATAATGGATTAACTTTTAAAAAAAATAAAAGGACCCAGTACTTTATTAAACTGGATCCAGGGCTTTACAATTTCTCTTTGGTTAAAGATAATTCCTTTATTTTATCAATCCAATCCTTGAAACTGCCAAATTCATCAGGATCAAATCCAAAGTGTTCTTTTATAAGCCGGACTATCTCATTCTCCTGGTCTTGAAGGACGCCATCGGAATAAATCAATTGTAATAATTCAGTTAAAACGATATTTTTAGATCGTTCACTCTTGAAGGTTTTTAGAATATCCTCAACAGCCATCCCTGTCGGTACATAATCCTCAAGTTCCAATTCCTTCTGATACTTGTTAAGTATAGTGGTCTCAAATATTGATAAATTCCCATCAATTGATGCAATTAAAACAGCTAGTTCAAGAAAAGCGGTCTTTTCCTCTCGCTGAAGTTCTGCTAAAAACATCGCTACATCTCCTTTTCTTCTTTCTTATATATACGAAAAAAGTTGGACTAAGTTTCAACTTTTTAAAAGATTGAACAGCTTAGTTGCCCGAGGCCTGTATTATAATAAGTTGGTATAACCTTGTTTAGTTTATGCAGTTATGATGATAAAAGGAGATTAAAAGATGGATCGAAATAAATTTTCATCTATAGCCCACCGTAATCATGCTTTTGCAAATCCTATCAGTGAAGCTAAACTTATGAAAATGGTAGGGCTGGCTATTCCAAAGGCTAACGATAAAGTGATAGATATTGGAGCCGGAAAATGTGAACTGTTAATCCGCTTGGCGGAAAACTTTCAGGTAAAAGGGACGGCCATTGAATTGTATGACGTTGCAATTGAAGAAGCAAAACGAACGGCTGCTGGCAGGATTCCAGACGGAAGCATTGACTATATTGTAGAGGACGCAGGGATTGCCGTCAAAAGATTAGAACTTGGGAGTTTTGATTTAGGAGTTTGCATTGGTTCGACTCACGCTTTGGGCGGTCTTGAGGTGACCTTAAGGACGCTTAAAGATCTCGTAAAGAAGAATGGCTTTATTCTAGTTGGTGAAGGGTATTGGAAGCAGACACCGAGTCCTGAATATTTGGAGGCGCTAGGCGGTGCGGAGTCGGAATGTAAAAGCCATGCCGATACGGTCATGGCTGGCGAGGAGTTAGGTTTAATCCCGATCTGGTCCTATGTGGCAAGTGATGAGGAGTGGGATGAGTATGAGTGGCTTTATTCTTCTTCTATTGAGAATTATGGTTTAGAGAATCCAGATGACCCGGATGTTGACGCAATGCTAGAGCGAATTCGGTCCTGGAGACGTACGTATTTGAAATGGGGCCGTGATACTTTGGGATTTGGGTTGTATTTGTATCGGAATGTGTAAGATAAAAAATAGTCTATATTCTTGTGGGGGTGGAAATTTTATGAAGGACATTTTTGAGTTTGTACTTTTCAGTTTTGTCCTTCACATCATCCCTGCATCCAAATAAAATACCATTAGCCTATTTTTACTAATGGTATTTTTTATTATTATTCTGCTTCAGACACTAAAGTAAATCTCTCATTAATGTGTTGTGGATTTTCAATTTCATCCAATACGGCAATGGCAAAATCTGCGTAACTTAGATAGCTTTGTCCTTGTGTATTTACCAAAATATGATCTTTTCCTTTTGTATACGAACCAGTTCTTTTACCTTCTGGATTAAAGAATGCTGCAGGACTAATAAATGTCCACTTTATATCGGTTGAATTTTGTAAATCTGCTAGGTTTTTTCCTTGATTTAATGCAGTAGGATAATACTCTTTTCGAAAATCTGGAGTATCCATAACACGAGTGGTTTTAGCTTCATCCACAAACAGACTGCCTGCCCCGCCGACAACAATTAATCTTGTTTCTGCTGCGCCTTTTAGCGCCTCAATTAAGACCCTGCCTGCATCAACATGAAGGTGTTCTTGCCCAGGTGCGGCACCATAAGCATTTACAACCACATCAAATTGGTTAACGTCATCTGCTTTTAATGAAAAAATGTCTTTTTCTAACACTGTAACTGATTCGTTTTGAAGTTTTGCTGCATTACGAACGATTGCCGTTACTTCGTGACCTCTTTCAAGGGCTTCTTTTACAATAAGGCTTCCTGCTTTTCCAGTAGCACCAATAATACCAATTTTCATATTTAACTCCCCCATTACGTTTATAATGTAACACAATTGATTACATGTAATAACATAAGTTACAGGATAACCTTTTGTCAACTTTTATATTCTTAATTTAAAAAGAGGAACCTATCCTCACAGCTGCACGAGGATTAGGTTCCTTTTTGTTATATATAGATAATTATAAAAAGTAAATTGCGTTTATACCCCTTTACTGCCTACATACTCCTTCCGCACAATCTCCACATTGTCTTTATGACATTCCTTCGTAAAGTTAGACGGAAAAGGCATTTCTATTTCTAGGGCTCTCTGTCGCTCTACATCCTCGTCGACCACAGCAGCAATCAAACGGCCTAGATAATCCTGCGACAATTGGATCCGGCGCTTAATCTCCGCTTGTTCAGAAGTAGTTTGTCCATGCCCTGGGACCAGTACCGAAACCTTATGATTTAATAAAATTTGCTCAGATTTCCGCAATGTTGCCTCATACGCTTTTGCGCTATAATAGATAAACGGCAGTTCAAAATCGGAAAGGTAATCGCCCGCCACCCAAAGCCCAAGCGGCTCTACCAATGTAAATAAGCCATCATGCGTATGACCCTGCGCTAGGTAAAAGGTTAGCGTCGTCTCCCCCAACACCAGCTGCTGCCCATCTTTATGGATCACGCAATCTACTTCCGGAAAGCCAACCTCGTAAGGAGGCTCAATATAATACTCATTATAAAATTGCTGAATCAGCTCTAATTTTTGCGCTTTTTCTGGATGTTCCTGCAAGCCTTTACTGCCAATCACTTTCGCGTCCGGGAACGCATGATATCCAATGATGTGGTCGAAATCTCCGTGTGTAAACAAAAGATACACGTCCCGATCCCCCTTAACACGGGCAACATGTTCCTTGATTTCCTCTATTTCATGTGGGAGCCAGTTTGGATCTACCACGATCACGAGGTCCTTCGTCAACGCTACCGTACAAGTTGTCTGAAATAAGGCACTTTGAAATACCGTTATCGATTCATTTTGAAATTGAATCATGTCTACTCCCTCTCCCTAAGGAATTAATAATATTTTCCCTGTACTCTTGCGGCTTTCAAGATACCGGTGAGCTTCCTGCCCATCCTTTAACGCGAAAATGGTTGGCGCTGCTACCCGGACTTTCCCCTCTTCCATCCAGCGGAAAAGCTCTCTTGACCTAATGACCCGCTCTTCACGGGAAGTCAGCACGTTCCATAGATCTCCGCCTGTAAGTGTCTTAGACGTATCCATTAACATCCTTGGATCCACAAGCGCTGGGTCTCCTCCAGCCATGCCATAGAAAACCACCGTTCCGCCAACTCGCGTCACCTCAAAACTATCGGAAAGTGTGGATCCTACTGATTCATAAACCACATCGACGCCTTTACCGTTTGTCGACTCAAGAACCTGGCTTTTCCAATCATCCTGATACAAGTAAACCTTCTCGGCTCCTGCCTCCTTAGCAGCAGCCGCTTTTTCAGGAGATGAGGTTAAACCAATTACCTTTCCCCCGAGCAGGTTTACGATTTGGACGAGCAGCTGTCCAACACCGCCAGCAGCTGCATGAACCAGAACAACATCATTCTCTTTCACAGCGTAGCTGTCCCGCGTTAAATAGTGTGCAGTTAAACCTTGAAGCAATACAGATGCGGCATCATTCAATGAGATCTGCTCCGGAACTGGAATGGCCTTTTCAAAAGGGACAGCAGTCAGCTCAGCATTCGCATAGGGGACATCAGCGAATGCGATTCGGTCACCAACCTTAATGCCCCCCACATTTGCTCCTATTTTTTCTACGATTCCAGCACCTTCATACCCTAAAATGTAAGGTGGCGCGCCCGCTAAGTGGTAGTTTCCTTTTCTTCTGTAGATATCAGCAAAGTTGAGGCCAATCGCCTTCATTTTTACTAGAACTTCATCCGGACGGATCACTGGTTGTCCGATTTCTGTATATTCGAGAACATCTGGTCCTCCAAAAGTATTAAATACTAGTGCTTTCAACTAAATACCCTCATTCATTCTAAATTTAATGATTACGTTTTTATTATTTAGAATTGTCGTTTAGAAAGCAAGTAACTAGTCATGTCCCTCTAGCGTGATTAGCTGGTCAATCACTTCCCCCTGTTCCTTTGCAGCCACATCATTTGAGATATTCCCGATTTGTGACCGGACAAACACTTCATGTAAATGGCGGGCAAGTAACTTCATCCTAATCAGAAAGGGCGGTTGGATACCATCCACCGCCCTTACCTCTATTCAGGAATCGTCATCTCCAGTTTACCTTCGTGGTTCGTTACCTCCACTATCTTATCAACAAACAAATATGGCGTATCATAGCGGTCTTGCTTTTTGATATCAACATAACTATTATTCGCCGTCAGAACCGGAAACACCGCATTTGTTTTCTTAAATAAGTTTTGGGTAACCTCTACCTCTGCCATTAGGATAATCTGTTTATTGGAAAGCGCAAAATATAACTTTCCAATCTCAAGGTCATCCTCAATAATCATAACCTGTTGCAGAACCGAAATCAGGCATGTTACAAAATCATTCACCCGTTCGTTTGATAACCCTTCTAATCCAAAAGCCGCCAAAGTTTTGTTTAGTCCATTCTTTATTTCCTTAAATGAAAATACATCTTCAATTCGGAAAGCCGATTTTGTTTTCCCAAGACTTTCGAACTTCTTTTTCGTTTCAAACAGGTATTGTTTTACATAGCCTTGATGCTGATCACGCAGCATCACAAAGTCAGACAGCTCTTGTATGCTTCGAATCTCTTTACTCTGATTCCGAATGACTAGTAAAAAACCATAGAGATCTTTCTCATCAAAGGTGTTTCCTACTAATTTTTCATAATAATAATGCAGTAATGATTGCTCTTTCTTATCCATTGTTGTTCTCCTACTATTTAAATATCTTTTCTATTGTACCGTATGGCAGTCTGAATCTACTAATCTTTCTTTTTAATAAGTAAAACTTATCGTATTTGATGAAAATTAATTACTTTTTTTTATTGCCGATTTAGGTTATGATAGAAGAAAGGGCCTTTTGGGTTTGACTTCTCTTAACATCCATTATTCTGATTATGCATTTGGGATTGCTTGTTTTGAAATAAAATCATCCAAAAAACCCATCTATTTCCACTGCATATTTGATATAATGGTAGTAAACCCCATAAACACCTGCAAAACCCACTAGTAACTATTTTTTCATTAATACCAAAGGAGGCTTCACTATGTATCAAATCAAAGGAAAAGAAAAAATATTTGTGTATACAGGTCCCGATGGATCAGGTCGAAAGACGATTGCGAAAATGGTCGCTACCGCATTTGATATGGAAACTGTCATCTCTTACACCACTCGTTCCCCACGTCACTATGAAAAAAATGGTGAAGACTACCACTTTGTCAGCGAAGAAAACTTCAATCAGATGGAAACTAACCAAGAATTTCTTGAAAGTGTAGAAATTGATGGGATTCATTATGGAATCCGTGAACAGGACATTGTTGAGGCTTTTCAAAATCACGACTACGTCTATTTAACCTTAAATCCAGAAGGAACGGAAAAGTTGAAAAAGATGTATGGCGAAAATGTCGTCCGAATCTTTATCTTTGCTGACCGGGATACCGTTATTCAAAGACAGCATGACCGGCAAGATCCTGATGATGCAATTGAACGGCATATGACCCATTACGATGAAACGATGGAATATAAAAACAGCTGTGAGTATGCATATGAAAATTATGATTCCCCACAGGTTGCTTATCAAATCAGCGAATTGATCGAATCCTTTTTAGATCGGAACCTAACTGTAACAGATTACTAAGTAGTTATAAGAAAAGCGCAAGCGCCNNCTTTTATACTTTCTTATCTTATAAAAAAGGCAAACAGTGCCCAACACTGTTTGCCTTTTTTTATTTATGGACTGGACATAATACAAGTAATTGTGTTAAATTATTATAGTTACCCACGATAACTATTACCTACGGTAACTAATTTTAAAGAAATAAAGAGGTGTTTTCGATAAAAACTTCTCAAAAGTTCTTTCACCAATTACTTATGATGTATCGGCCGTTTGAAAATAGGCTGAATGTTCATCTAGCAGAGCACCAGCTTTATAGAGCACAATGGACGATTTTATACTACTTAGCTAATAATGAATCAGCGACACTAGTGGAGCTTTCCCATTATATGAGTGTAGAGAAACCCACTGTTACCCGAACAATTAACCGTTTGGAGGAGCTCGGGTTTGTCGAACATGTCCCCGGAAAGGACAAACGTGAAAAGAGAATGCAGCTTTCGGCTGCTGGACAAAAAGTATATAAAGATGTGCGTGTAACAATTGACCAATACGAACAAGAAATCTTAGAAGGGATCACGGAGGAGGAGCAAATTGAGGCCATCCGGATCATGGGGGAAATTCGAAATAATATTACAAAGTAAGGGGTTAATAAAGTGAATTCATCAAGATTATGGACAAAGGATTTTATTATTGTTTCTGGTATCAATTTTCTAATAAACCTTGTGTTTTATTTATTAATAGTCATTATTGGGGAGTACGCAGTCGATCAATTTCATGCTTCCACTAGTGAGGCAGGCCTTGTCACAGGTATCTTTATTATCGGCTCTTTAATCGGCAGACTTTTTACCGGTCGTTTCATTGAGTCATTAGGACGCAGAAGAACGCTATTTATTGGTCTGGTTTTCTTTATCATAACGACAATTCTTTATTTAATCAGCTCTAACATAGGCATCATGCTGACTACACGTTTATTGCATGGTATTGCTGCTGGTATTGTCGGAACAGCTACTGGTACGGTCGCCGCACAAATTATTCCGGCCGCACGAAAAGCAGAGGGAATTGGTTACTTTAGCATGAGTACTACCCTAGCTACAGCAATTGGCCCGTTCATCGGACTATATATGACGCAGCATACCACTTTCCAAATGATTTTTATTTTTTCCGTCGTTTTGGGAATCATAAGTTTCATCACATCATTGTTTGTTCATGTTCCTGCCGTAACAGTAACTGCCAAACAAACTGGCGAAATACAAGGAGGAGGCTTTAAGCTTTCAAACTTTATTGAGCCTAAGGCTGTGCCGATTGCCCTCATAACACTTGTTATTTCTTTTTGTTATTCAAGTGTTCTTTCATTTATTAAGTTCTATGCGAATGAAATTAACCTAGTTAGTGCAGCAAGCTTTTTCTTTCTTGTTTATTCTGTTGCTGTTTTATTCTCACGCCCTTTCACCGGCCGCTTGATGGACACGAGAGGTGCAAACTATATTATGTACCCTGGCTTTGTTATTTTAGCAGCTGGAATGGTGCTTCTAAGTTCGGTCAATTCAGGGCTTATGTTACTTGTGGCCGGCGCTCTGATTGGTCTTGGCTTTGGAAATATGCAATCAAGCACACAGGCTATTGCAGTCAAATTAACACCGGCGCACCGGATGGGATTGGCCACTTCAACATTCTTTATCGCTCTTGATGCCGGACTAGGGTTTGGACCTTATATACTTGGATTCATCATTCCCGTAACGGGTTATAGATCATTATATGTGATTCTTGGATTAGCTGTTTTTGTATCTACAGTTCTGTACTATTTCTTGCATGGTAAAAAGGAACATGAGTTACGAGCAAATCTTAAGTCAGCAGCATAAATATAGGTAAGAGGCGAACAGCCTTTTCCTCTTTTTTTTATACATGTCTAACACTTGCATAAGACCTGCTGGAAGGAAATAAGATAAAATAAGGATCCTAAATTAAGGGGTTGTTCTAGGGTGGCCATATTTAATAAGATTGCATTATTTTTTGTCATTTTGTATTCTGTTATCATTTTGATAAATACTTATTTGGGAGAAAGTGAACGGCTTCAATCAAATGTCATGTTTTTTTTGATGAATGGGTTTGCCTATATTGTCTCGGCTTTGGAAGTAGAAAAAGAGAAACAAATTGTTTTGGAGACCTGATTTTCTTCCGATTTTCACATCGAGAAAGCAAGTGATTTTTAACTAAACGTTTGATTAGTTTTATGAAAAAGGCGCCTGCACCTTTACCCGGTGCAAGCGCCTTTTTTTATTAAAGTATTAACCTGTAGGGAGTTTCATTTTTTCCCTTATCGTAGAAAGATATCTTTTTACAGTCCCAAGCATCGGCTTATCGTGCGGAATTAAATCATTACTTGTTTCCATACCTTCTTGCTCAAATCTTTCGTCCATTAGTTCATGAGAATAAATTCGCCCGCCAGCGAAAATGCTTCGAATAGAACATGCTAACTCTTCACTGGGACTGTCTTTCAGTAAATATCCTCTTACATCCGCTTTTAACGCGCGCTGCCAATAGCCTTGTCTAGCAAAGGTAGTCAAAATAATCACCTTACAGCCTAATGGTTTTAGGATTTCTGCTGCCTCTAGACCGCTTTTGATAGGCATCTCGATATCCATTAGACAAACATCCGGCTTTAAACGGTGTACAAGCCTTATGGCCTCTTCCCCATCTGCCGCAAGACCGATGACTTCCATATCATCTTCCAAATTGAGGAGAGTACCAATTGCCTCTAACAGCATTTCCTGATCTTCCGCTATTACAATTCGAATCACATTTGTTCTCTCCTTATCCGCAGCTAAGGAAATGCGCAAGTACCCGTTTAGTTGGTGTTGAAACTGGCACATTCTCTATTTTTATACTTACTTGTAAGACATCGACTCCTCCTGGTAGAGAGGAGTCAGCCCATTTTTATAATTCAGGTTTTGCTTGAACAGCTATTCTCTTTTTCGCAACAGCTTTTATATCCTTAAAAGTGATAAAGTTCTTTGCTTTCTCATCCCAAAGACGAAATCGCAGTGAACGAAGGCTTGTTGCAAGAGTAATCGTAGGGACGTGCTGTAATGGCGAGGTGCTAGTGTGCGCCTCTTCGAGTTTATAATTAGGGACCCTTGGACTTAAGTGGTGAACATGGTGAAAGCCGATATTACCTGTTAGCCATTGTAATACTTTCGGAAGCTTGTAGAAGGAACTTCCTTCGACCGCTGCTAATACATATTCCCACTCTTTGTCATGCTCAAAATATGAGTCTTCAAAGGTATGCTGTACATAGAACAGCCAAATACCCGCTGCTCCTGAAATCATGAAAATGGAGCCTTGCACTAACAAAAACAACTGCCAGCCGAGCGCCCAACAAAGCAAGGCAACCAAGGCCACTATTATAATATTGGTTAAATAAGTGTTGTTACGTTCCTTTGTTCTTGCACCTTTACGGTTGAATCTATTTTTTAAAAGGAATACATAAATGGGACCTAATCCAAACATAACCAAAGGATTGCGATAAAATCTGTATGCCAAACGCGTTTTCAGCGGTGCAGCTAGATATTCATCAACTGTCAGCGTCCAAATATCCCCTGTGCCACGCTTATCTAAATTGCCGCTTGTAGCATGATGAACGGAGTGGTCATGTCCCCATTGATCAAAAGGATGCATGGTAAGAACACCCATACACGTTCCTACGATACGGTTGGCACGACGGCTCTTAAAAAAGGAGAAATGAGTACAATCATGGAAAATAATAAAAATTCTTGTTAAGAAACCTGCTGCAATTATAATCGGAACCAGAGCTAACCAATACGAAACCGACAGGCTCGCGTAAGCTAGGTACCAAAGTGCAATAAAAGGGACAACTGTGTTGATAATTTGGAAAATACTTTCTTTAGTTGTTGATTTTTCAAACGGAGCTACTTGTTTCTTTAAATTTTTCGTATCATGTATAGTCATTTCGTGAATTCCCTTCTTTCTTATTCTTACTTCAAAGTATAGAGGAAGGTAAATGTACATGTTAGTAGCAGGTGTCATATGACAACCATGATAAATGTCATATTTACGGTGTAAATATTGCAAATGGTGTCAGGCACCGTTGATTTTACTCGGTTTTCAGCGAGGTTGCTGGAAGAAATTACATAATATTTTTTAAAAGTTTTTTATTGACTTCTCTCTTCCCACGTTTCAACTTCAAGAAAAAAGGCTGATTCAAAGGGTCTCCTTTGAATCAGCCAAGCTTTGAAGCTCATCATTGTCAATGTGCATGTAGGATGGACACTGTACACGAGAGGTGTCAGGCACCATTTATACTATTTACAACATCCCGCTATTCTAAATTGCTATGGCGGGCGAAGGCGTCATTGTTGCTTACGCTGCTTAGTTGGCTGTACTGAAGACAGATGGTGTCAAATAGCAGGTGAACGCATTGGTCGAATAAGGAGCCCAGCGGCTGAATGGTTTTAAGTTCATTTTCACGGCGGTATTTGGTTGCTGCTGGAACATGCAGGATTCTAGTGGCAGCCGCTGCTAGTGGTGATTCTGGATTAGTCGTCACCGCAATAACCGGGCAGCCAAGTGATTGTGTCTTTTCAGACGTCCAAACAACACTCTTGGTTGTTCCAGACCCCGATACGGAGACCAATAAGTCTCCTTCACCAATCGCTGGAGTGATTGTTTCTCCAACAACATACACCGTTGCACCTAAGTGCATTAATCTCATCGCGAACGATTTGGCCATTAATCCTGACCGTCCTTCACCAATGATAAAAATACGTTCTGCCTTTTGTAATTCACCAGCCAATTCTTGCAGTTGTTCTTCTGCCACTTGGCTTAATACTGTCTCAATTTCCTTTAAAATAGTTGAAACGATCATACTAACTCCTCCTGTTGGCAAACTTGTTTGAACTTATCAGCCGCTTCAGCGGGATTTTCTGCTTTCGTAATCGCCGATCCAATAATCGCAATAGCGGGATTTAATGTTGCCCTTAATGCACCAATTGACTCCAACGTAATTCCGCCGGCAGCTGCCACCTGAATGGCCGGATCATCAAAAAGCTGCCCATCCTTGTCTCCGCGATTCAGCGAGCCCGCTTCCTCTTGCTCATCCTTACTGACATGATCACAAAAGATGGCTTCCTTGTATTTCATTAATGCACTTTTTTGCTCTGAAGATGTATTCAATAAGTCAATCATGACTTTTTTATTATACCGACGGGCCACTTCCATACATGCATCGATGGTAACAAGCGGTGATACGCCCATAACGGTCGCCACATCCGCCCCCGCTTCGAAACACATTTCAAATTCATAACGGGCATTATCAATGGTTTTAATATCCGCCACCACTGTTTTTGCAGGAAATGCCTGTTTCAGTTCTTTCACACTGACAACACCAAATTCTTTGATCAAGGATGTCCCCACCTCAATCCAATCAATCGAATCTGTGACTTTCCTCGTTAGCTCAATGGCTTCTGCAATCTCCATTCGATCCAAAGCTAATTGTATTTTCATTAAAATAAACTCCTTTTCCTTAAAAGTAAAACGGTTTACTAAATCGATTTAGTAAAAGTATACGACATTTTAACACAATTGAATAGAGGGGATGACCAACATCCCCTGCTATACCAACTTACTAGGAAAAACAAACTCTTCTGGTTCTCTGTCGACTTTATTAATTTGTTCAAATAATAGTTCCGCAGCCTTTGTTCCCATCTCGCTTGCTGGTTGAATAATAAATGTAACCGGCGTTTCCACCACCTGGGCAAACGGAATATTATCAAATACTACTAACTCGATATCCTGACCAATCTTCAATCCTTTATCTCTTAGACACCTGACTACCTCTAAAAAGACACGATCATTACCAGCAAAGATGGCTGTCGGTCTTTCCTCCAATGAAAAGAGCCCTTCAAGCTTACTTTTCATCCCCGGAATATCAGATTCTATCACAAAATCAGGATTGATTTCGAGCCCGGCATCTTTCATGGCCTGCTGATAGCCCTCAAATCGCTCCGTTCGGGTACTCACCTTCAAGGGCTGGACAGCAAATGCAATTCTCCGATGACCCTTCGCCACAAATTGCTGAATCGCACGATAAGTGGACTCCCGATTATCCGTCACAATTGAAAAAACAGATAGATTTTGCACTTTCCGGTCCACAAACACAACCGGATAACCTTGCCTAATCATATTCTCATATAATTGATTATTTTGTCCGGTTGGAAAAATAATCAAGCCATCCACTTGTTTGGCCCGCAGCATGTCAATATACTTCTTTTCCTTTTCAGGATCATCATCGGCATTACACACGATCGCATGCAGGTCGTGATGGTTGCAATAATCCTCAATGGCCCTGCTTACCTCGGTTGAAAAATAATGCATAATATTCGCGACAATAATCCCCACCATTGAGGTCCGTTTTTGCTTTAAACTTCTAGCAATATAGTTAGGCTGATACCCCAATGCTTCAATGGCTTCTTCAATTTTTTGCTTTGTTTTTTCCCCCATATATTCAAAGCGATTATTTAAATACTGTGAAACCGTACTTTTGGAAACACCAGCTGCTTTCGCAACATCTGCCATCGTTACTTTTTCCATTTCAATCGTCCTCTTTCATTCACTATCGATGACTTTATTTTAGCGGCAATGATGTAAATTTACCAGTTACTTAGAAAAGCGCAAGCGCCTTGGTCAGCTCCGATATAGGGCGACTTGTCGATTGGCCAGCGAAAGCAGGTTCAAAGACTAGTCGCCCTTA
>NZ_NUNF01000052.1 GCF_002585305.1 Bacillus sp. AFS037270
GCGACCTTTGTTCGGACAGAACCTTCATTCTTTTTGCCTTCTCTTGTCCGAAGACGCCCCATGTTTGGACAGAGCCTTTATTTTTTTGCCTTCTCTTGTCCAAAGGCGCCCCGTGTTTGGACAGGTCTCTTATTTTTTTGCCTTCCCTTGTCCGAAGCCGCCCCGTGTTCGTACAGGGTCTTATCTTTTTGCCTTCCCTTGTCCGAAGCCGACTCGTGTTCGGACAGGGCTCTCATTTTTTTGCCTTCTCTTGTCCGAAGGCCACCCATGTTCGGACATGGCTCTTATTTTTTTTGCCTTCCCCTGTCCAAATGTCACCCGCATTCAGTAGCTCATGGTGCTTCAGATAGTTGAATGCTCATTTAAAGGAATTAACCCAGTCATCCACCGTCATCACATCTGCTTGACGTGGGAACACTTTTTCAGTCAGAACACGGTGAACCTCAGGGTCACCATCGAGACAAGCATCCGAAAGGACCGTAATTGCATAGTCTTTATCCGCTGCTTCCCTTAATGTTGAAAGAACAACACCGCTCGTAGCAATCCCACTCAATATTAACGTGTCAATTCCCATAGATCGAAGAATGACTTCGAGGTTACTCCCAGCAAAAGCACTAACCCGAAACTTGGTTACGACTGGTTCATTAGGTTGTGGTTGAAGCGCTTCATGAATTTGCGTTCCTGGGTCTACAACCGTCATTCCCTCAGATTTAGACAATGCTGAAAACATTTTATTCCGTGGATTGTTCTCAGGATAACCCTCGCTGAAGGCAACACGGACAAAAATAACGGGAATATCGTTCCCGCGAGCTGCTTCCACCGCCTTTTGAAATGGAACAAGAATGTCTTGCTTTTCTGAGTACCGTGAAACAATACCATTTTGCAAATCCATAATTAATAACGCAGTTTTTTCATTAAATTTCATATATGGTATGATCTCCTTCACATTAAAGTAAATATGTAAATAGTAGGTATTAACAGACGATTTTATTCCTGATTGATTAATCATTGAAAACAGATTATGTTATTTTAACATAAAAATAAGCCATAAACATACAGGACAGACTTCCAACCTGTATATTTATGGCTTATTAATGTTAGCCCATTTTAGGCGTATTTAATACCAGCTATCTTAATATTGTTTTTATCAGATGATCCGCAAGGCGTAACAGCATAGGTCATTTCGCATTTTGGACAGTTCATAACAATTGTTTGTAATGTAAAGGTTTCTCCACACTCACATGTTATCTTATGAGGCACTGTCGGGGCAAAGTTTTCCTTACCTTTACTTTTCACGTGATCAACAACATCTTTTCCGCTTTTTAATTTCGATGTACAATTGCAGCTCATTTTATTATCCTCCAAATAATCAATTTAATAATTTATGTTCAGAATATCACAAACTCATCCAAAGCTCTGTGTCCAAAAATCAAGACATTTTTCCCTAAATGTATTCACCTTTCCTACTCTTGATCTTTACACTTTTCCCATTTTTCCAACACAATTTTAAAGAATAAAGATTTCTCCCTAGCACATTCTATAAGAGGCTTGACCAATATCAACTTACAAGGGGGATTTTTATGAGCGACTTCTTAGGTTTATTTAATGATGACCAATCACAAAAAACCGACAATCAAAATAGCCAGACTGATTCAAGTAACCAAGGGAACGAAACCACTTCGACTACCCAAAGTAATCAAAATGACGGCACACTTCAACTTCATAAAGAAGAGTTAGACATTACGAAAAATAATGTCGATGCTGGAGAAGTAGTGATTTCTAAGGATGTTGTGGAAGAGCAAAAAACGGTTGATGTTCCTGTCATGCATGAGGAAGTTGTCATAAAGAGAACCCCAATGAATAACGAACGCAGCGATTCATCAGCCATCTCGCAGGGGACCATCACGATTCCTGTATCCCAGGAACAAGTGGAGGTAAACAAGTATGCAGTAACGACTGAGGAAATCTCCGCTTCTAAACGTCAAGTTGAGGAAACGCAGCAAGTCCAAGAGACACTCAAACGCGAAGAGGCTCATGTTGATACAACCGGAAGTGTGAATATCGTTTCCGATTCGTCAAGCTTTAGTGATATTAATAATAGCTAAAAAAAAGCACCTATTCATTGCTAGGCAATGAATAGGTCTCTCATCACTTTCCTATGGAGGGAAATTAGTTGACTGAACAGCAGAATTCACCATTAGACCACCAAGATGAAGTAACGCTCCAATTACATAAGGAAGAACTGGAGATAAATAAAAAGTGGGTTGATACAGCCGATGTTACCATTTATAAGAAAAAGTATACCGAGGAAAAGCAAATTCTGGTACCTGTCACCCGTGAGGATCTAATTATTGAGAAAAAAGTAGCAAATCCAGAAAATCCTACGGATAAAAAATTGGAAACCATCCGCATTCCTTTATCTGAAGATCAGATTGAGGTCACATTGACCCCAGCTATACTGAATGATGTTGAAATATATAAGAATCAATATGAAGAACTTATCCAGGTTCATGAAACCTTGAAGGAAGAAATAGTCCACATAGAAACTGTTGGAAATGTTAAACTAGCTGACGAAGATCCTTTAACATCAGTTTAACGGTCGACTTGGTTATCATATAAAAAAGCAGCCTTGTTTCACAACAAGACTGCAAATCCATACTACTTAAAAATTTATTTTTTATCAACACCCATAGATGGAAGCCCTGAAAGATAACCAACATATCCTGGATTTTGGGAACTGTTCATAAGATACGTATGTCCGTCAAGATTATCGACCATTTGCAGGCCGGTTGATTCCCCGCCGCCTGGCACCGATAGGATTCTAGATAGTTTTTTGGTATCAACATTGTAAGCCCATGTATAGTTATTTTCATGTTTATCCGAATCCTCGGCAATGAATAAGGTCCTCATATCTTGTGAAAATACGACATTGTCCGGATTCGCAATCTTATCAACGTTGGCTGTATTTCCATCCGCATCCGGAGCTGTTAAATCTTCGCCCATTAGGGTTCCTGTCATGCTTACGGGTACATAATGACTGTTGATTTTCTCGTTTTCCATTGTTTTTCTATTAGGCTTGAAGGAAAGCTCATAAACTCCCCCTGCACTAATTTTTGGAAGCTGGATATCATCTGCAGGTGCAGTTGGATCAGCTAACATCGTTTTTTCTTGGTAGGAAATAGCAACGTAACCCTTATTGTCTTTTTCGTTAAAATCAAGACCTTCCATCTTATTAAATTCAACTGTTGCGCCGAGATAAGCTGCATAGCGATGAGTTTCTAAGAATGCGGCTGCGGTTTCCATTCCCGGTTTCACTTTCACCCACTCTACTTTTCCTCCATTCGCGGCTGTTTTGATCGCTTTATAACCTTCCGCTTTTCCTTTTACAGCATCATCTGTTGCGTCAAAAATATCACTAAATTTGGTTGTGTCAGCGAGCTTCTGTATTTCTTTATCAGTTGCATGTCCAAGCTTGATCCATTCAAGATTAGCAGAACCGCCATTTTCTGTGCCTGTTTGGACCCATTTAGCCGCATAAAGTGTACCTGCTGATAAATCCTTCTCTTTGTCAGCCACATACATAAACAGCCCGCCAGGATTGCTGTCGATTCCATAAATAACAGTTCGATTATCAGGCATTACTTTCACTCGTTCGAAGGCCATTCTGCCCATACTGAAGTGTTTGACCACCTTTGTTTCACCCTTAGCGTTCACTGTTACTTCTGGTACGTGGCCGTAGTAGTAGGGATTGCCCGTTATAGTTGGATCATTATAGTAGTTTTTCATGAAATTAGTTACGGCAGAAGCTGAAGGATTTTTTTCATGCGCTCTAGCATCTGGGTCTGTTTCTTCCGAGCCAAGATGGGTATTCCATGGAGTCAATAATCCTGCACATGGCTTCCAAATCCCATGCACCGCTGAAAAATCAATAGGTTTGATGTCGATGACCGTCAATTCACCTGTAGCCGGGTCCATCTTTACGGTGCTCAGACTCATGGTTCCTGGATTTTCTAGTCCATTTTCGTTTTTAGGCATAGATTCATAGTGGCTGATCAAATAATATGTATTTTCAGGTAATCGTGGAACCTTCATCAAGCTATTCATATCAGGTGCTGTCGATACGTATGGAGTTCCATTGGATTTGGTCATTACTTGTCCGTTTGCATTCAGGGTCACTCCCGCGATTTTACCATTAATCACATCTCCAGGATTGAACAAGGTTTCATAGCTGAGAGGAACCGTCTTCTTTGTTCCGTCATTGTAGGTCACCTCCACAGATGCCTTTGAATACATTAACTCATCTTTTTCTTGCTGGGTCTTGGGTGCATCCATTCCGAGGAATTCAACCGATTTAATTTTGCCAGGTTCATCAGGGGCTGCCATAACGGCATTAAACGAAGATAGTGTGAATGTAGCTGCGAAAACTGGTACTAATACTTTTTTCAATTCTTCTCACTCCTATTTGCTGTTTGGTTTACTCTTAAAACAATAACGAGAAATCATTAAGCCGATGTGAAAGGAGTGTAGGAGTTGTGTAAATTTTTCGAATTATTTCATCGCAAAAAAGTAGACCAGATTCAAAACGATAGAATCTGGTCTCTGATTCAAGTATTTGGATAGATTTTTATTCGTACTCAAATAATATAAGAAAATGGTTCAAAGGGTGTTTACAATGAAACAGCTTTTCATTTATATCCTCTTATTCTTCCTAGTCATTTCCGCTGCTACTTTTTTAGATATACTACAAGGTCTTAGCGTTATGGACACTCTACATATTTTTTTAATCCTTAAACAAAAGTTGACAGGTGAGGATTGGATGCTTATTTGTCTTTTTTTCTTACCTCTGATCTTTTCATTGTCCAACAACTTTTTAAAAAAGAACCATTCTTCCAATCCTACGTTTGAGGAGTAAACTTTTGTTTGATCATTGCAATGACCAATAGTACAGAGGGAATTATGATTTGAAAAGGAAGATGTAAATAGTACGGGACAAAATGTAATCCTTCATCTAGATGCTCAATATAATTGGAGGCAATAATCCGAGAGGTAATTAAAACAATGACACCCATCGGATAAATCAATTTCTGCGATTGTTTCAACTTAAATACGTCAGCGGCCCCCATGATTGCACAAAAGAAAAATACTGTAATTTTTACGAACCCCAATATCACCATAGTTATGATGACTACCGTATCTAGCCGTTGAACAAAATCAGCTATATTGATATAACCTACAGCGGTGAGAATAGGAAATGCGGAACGCGATGTAATATCTGCACCAGCTATCAATATATTCAATAGGGTAAATAGCAATAAAACTCCCCCACTTATACAAACACCTATAATCCCTACTTTCCTGGCCTTTTCCTGTTTATTTAGGAAAGGCAATAACATCGTAAAGGTAACCATTTCCCCGAATGGGAAGGTCAATGTCGTGGGGAAAAATGACTTAAAAACGGGATGCCAACCGTTTTCTAATAATGGTTGGAGATGTTTAAATCTAATTATTCCACTCGCCAATTCAAAAATAACAAGAAAAACTAGAATGAAAAGAATGATAAAAAGGCATAGTTCCGAGAAACGGAAAAATACTAAAATTCCTTTATAGGCTGCATACATCACACATAAAACCATAATAATTCCTATCGTTAGTAGTGAACTTGAACGGTAGGCCGTAATGACTAAAAGTTCTTCGAAATCCCGCAATACTCTCGATGCAATGTACATAAAATAGACTACATATAAAAGCGCAAATAATGTTCCTACATAGCGGCCCAAGATTTTTGGAATATAACTTGTCAATGGCAAGGATGGAAACATATTATTTAACTTTGAAAAAATAAGATAAAGCACACATCCTGAAACGATTCCCAATAAGATTGTAATCCAGGCATCCTGCTTTGCTTCTCCAGCCATCCCTAGCAGTATGGCACTTCCTAATTCAAATAAAAAAATAACACAAAACAGCTGGAATCCATTTATTTTTGCCTGTTGCATGCTGTATTTCCACTCCTGTTTAATAAGGATAAGGCTTAATTCGCATTCCTGTCTCTTCAATTGATACATTCACTTTAATATTTACTTTCGCCTGGGAAAATAATTGATCCCATTGGTGCTTAGATTCTTTCCACTTTTTAGGTTGAGTGGTATGGAGGATCTCTCCGAACCCGAATACATCACTTTTCAACTTTTGGGCAGTCAAAATTCCTTCCGATATTTCCTTTTTCAATTCTTTTTCTGCTTTTGCCTCATATTCACTAATAACTTCACGTTTCCTAATATCCTTATTGCATAATAATTCAACAATATATCCATAGGCCTTCGTATTAACTGTAATAACGGCTTGATTGTTTTGGATATTGACTTTCGTATCATTTTTCAATTGGTTAATAATCATATTGTTATACCGTTTCTCATCACAATGAAATCTCAAGTTCGTACTCTGCAATTTATTATTAATAATTTGCAGTGACTTTGTTTTTCTCCCATCAAGCCAGCCAACAAGTCTCCCTCCTTTAAAAATGGCAATACCATTAAGTTTAACAAAGGTTTTATCCATTGTTTCTAGGTTTTTCATTGTTGTACCTGTTTTCTTATTGCCAATTACGCTAACGCCACTGATTGCGGGTTCAGAACCATCGTTGGTTAAATCCTCAATCACTTCATAGATTTTAGTCTCGTCATGCTCCCCTAGCAATTTTGAGGCATTCTTTATTTTCCCCACCATTGCTCGAACAGGAATTTTATCAATTGTAGAAAGTGTATCCATGATGGTTTTTACCCCAGAACCACGGGCTATTAAAACCGGCACATTGACCCGTACCCCCGCATCCCGCTCAAACACATCAAAAATAAAGTTTAAGCTCTCTTTTTTTGCCAGTTGTTCGCCAATGATGACTAACTGAATGTGAGAATAGATATTCTGGCGTGAAAAAATATTACTAGAGTTTCCTGCTGCTTCATTAAGTGTTTTACCAGTTGCTTTATAGTTGATTATTGGAGTAGAACCAGAACCAGTCCCTTTTGCAGCATTTTCACTTGGTTTTACCACTTGATAAGTAACTTCATACTGGTTTTTATCAGGGATATAGTCGATCCCTACTCCAAGGACAATAGCCAACTCATTTAATTCTTTGTAATTTGAGCAAGCGGTGAGGATCACTATTAAACATATAAAAAGGAGTAATAATTTAGCCCTCATTTCTTATACCTCATTCTAATGTTTTTCCTACCTTTTGCTTTAGAAGGTCGATTAACTATATGTTCAATCGAGAAGCGAAAAAGTACGTCTTTTTGCTCCTTAAGTCGAAATGGTGCAACAGGATAAAGATAGGGTACTCCGAAAGAACTCAACCCGCACATATGCATTCCGATAATTAAAGAAGCAGCTAATACACCATATAACCCTGCATACGAAGCAACAACCAATAATAGAAACCTAAGAATGCGAGCAGTGATCCCAAGATTGTAGTTTGGCAGTGCAAAACTAGCAATCGCTGTAACTGAAACAATAATCACCATGGCGGCTGATACAAAACCTGCCTCTACCGCTGCTTGTCCCAAAATTAAAGCTCCTACGATGGAAAGAGCGGAACCTACAGCCCTTGGCATTCGAATTCCAGCTTCTCTTAGGACTTCAAAAGTAATCTCCATGATGAACGCTTCTATTATGGCAGGAAAAGGAATGGCCTCCCTTTGTGCCGCAATACTAACAAGTAAGACAGTAGGAACAAGTGCCTGATGATGAGTAATCATGGCGATGTATACTGCTGGTGCATATAAGGCTAATAAAAATGCCCCTAGTCGGAGAAGTCTTAAAAAACTGCCGATATATTGGTTCTGATAATAATCCTCTGAGGATTGAAAAAGTTGTGTAAAGGTTACAGGTACAATCAGTACGTAAGGGGTCCCTCCGATAAAAACGGCTACCCTTCCTTCCAGTAAATTCCCAGCAACAACATCTGGACGTTCTGTATTTTGAACGGTCGGAAAAGGTGAATGCCTATCATCTCTGATATAGTTTTCTATATAGGAAGATTCCAAAATGCCGGCAATTTTAATTCTCTTAATTCGCTGCTTAACTTCTTTAACAATTGAGTCATTTGCAATATCTTTGATGTACATGATTTCAACTGATGTTTGTGTCACATCTCCAATGATCATAGAGTCCAGACGTAGATTCGGACTTTGGATCCGTCCCCGCACTAAGGCTGTATTGGTTCGAAGGTTCTCCGTAAAACTGTCTTTTGGACCACGGATGACGGTTTGTGTTGTTGGTTCTGCGACACTCCGAGATTCGATTTCTTTGGTATCGAGTACTAAGGCTGTGGAGTCACCATCTATTAAAATGACAGTGCTGCCAGTTACAATGGCAGTAAGTACATCTTTTAGAGTAGTTTTTTCCTTTATTTTTGAGATAGAAATCGTTTGTTCTAGTTCATCCTTTAATGACACGGCATCCAGGGTCGATTTATAGGTTAGCAGAGGTTCTAAAATATGTTCTTGAATGATTTTGGTGCTAGATATTCCGTCTATATGAACTACTGCAAAGGCATATTTATTCTCGTTATGCTTAATAAAGCGATCGATCAAATCTGCGCTGCTTCCCAGTTTTTCTTTGACGTGTTCGACATTTTTAATAGCAGACTTTTCTAAAGGGATATTAGAGTATCCTGCTTCCTCCTTGCTTTTATCTTGTTTCAGGCGAGAATTTTTCCACATAGGTCATGCATCACCTCTTACCGTATTTTTTTAGATTTTCCAAATTTCTCATTCCTATGTAAAAACAGCCAGACGAAAAAATCCACCATTCATAAGAATGATGGAGTAAAACATTTTCCGAATGCCCAGTTTTTCAGCTTGAGTTATGTTAGGTCTTTTGCCTTTTTTCTATTTTAATAAAACAAATCCTCAGGTAACCGCATACACTGTTGGTGAACAACCGATGACAGGGGGTGAGAATAAATGAGTTCTAACCATTATTGCTGGGGAGCTTTTCTTGGATTTTTAACAGGGGTATTTTGGGTACTTGCTGTAGTATTGGGCTGGATTACTACATTACTTGGAATTATCGGCCTAGGCGGTTTACTTGTTACCGTTATCAACTTCCTAATTGCTTTAATTGGCATCCTAGCTTTCCTCATTTTCGGATTTTGTGTTTTCAAAAAAGCCTGGCATCATTGTAAGTGAATAAGCCAAGGTTAATTATAGATATTCATTCAAGCATGTAACTTACTAAAGACGGTCTAATATTTAGGGCGCTCTTATCAAGATAAATAAAAAAAGCGGGCAACAAGAGACGTAATGCGCCTTGGCCCGCTTTTTATCATTAAATTAGAATTTAGAATGATAGTTATCGATTTCCCATGTATGAACTGCTGTACGGTAGCTATCCCATTCTGCTTTTTTCATAGATACATATTCATTGTAAACATGCTCACCAAGTGTATTAAAAGCAATTTCTCCTGCTTCTAATTCTTTAACAGCTTCAGCTAAGCTGCCTGGTAGGTTATCAATTCCCCTAAATGCTCTTTGTTCTTCACTCATGTGGAAGATGTCATCGTTAATTGGTGCTGGTGCTTCAAGACCTTTTTCAATTCCATCTAAACCTGCAGATGCAATCACTGCAAATGTTAAGTACGGGTTAGAAGATGGATCTGGACAACGTAATTCTACGCGTGTCGCAAGACCTCTTTTTGCTGGAATACGAATTAACGCTGAACGGTTTGAAGCAGACCAAGCGATATAACATGGGGCTTCGTAACCAGGTACTAAACGCTTATAAGAGTTTACTAACGGGTTTGTTACCGCTGCAATACCCTTTACGTTTTCTAATACACCCGCAATAAATTGGTACGCTTTTTCTGATAATTGCATCTCATCAGATGGATCAAAGAATGCATTTTCGCTTCCTTCGAAGAATGACATATTCACGTGCATACCAGAACCATTGATTCCGAATACTGGTTTTGGCATAAAGGTAGCATGCATGCCAAATTTCTTCGCCACTGTTTTTACAACCCATTTATAGGTAGTTGCAAGGTCAGCTGCTGTTAATACATCCGCATATTTAAAGTTAATTTCATGTTGTCCTTCTGCTACTTCGTGGTGAGAAGCTTCAATAGTAAAACCCATTGCTTTTAACGCACGGTAGATTTCTAAACGAACACGCTCGCCAAGATCATTTGGAGATGGTTCAAAATAACCCGCTTTATCAGTTAACTCTGTAGTTGCGTATCCATTGTCATCGTTTTTAAATAAGAAAAACTCTAACTCAGGGCCTACTGAAATGGTATAGCCTTTATCAGCAGCACGCTCTACTGTTTTTTTCAATACATTTCTAGTATCGCCTTCAAAAGGTGTTCCGTCTGGATTTGTTGCTGAGCATAAGAAACGAGCTTCTGAATATCCCGCTTCTACTGTCCAAGGAAGAACAGCAAATGTAGTCAAATCTGGTTGAAGATAAAGGTCAGATTTATTAATAGGTGAAAAACCTTTGATAGAAGATCCATCAAACATCATTTTTCCTTCGACAACATCTTCTAATTGCGCACTTGTAACAGTGACGTGTTTTAAAATCCCTTCAATATCGACAAATTGCAAGTGTAAAAGTTCAACACTTTTTTCTTTGATTATTTCTTTGATTTGTTCTAAAGTTGCTTCTGCAGTTGCGTTTGAAATTAGTGTTTCAGCCACGTCACATTACCTCTCATTTTCATGTTATATTTTGTCACATCATTTAATAACTAGATTATATTTTAAAATTACTAGTTTGACAATCCTTTTTTGCATATTTTTTTGAATATTTATTACATTAATTCCGAAAGCGTTTTCAATCTTTTTATGTTTATTAGGGTAAATCCCTATTTACAGCTAGATCCTTATAAATAAATATGCAAAAATATGCAAGGTTATCAATAGACCCTTTCCCTCCGCTTTACAAACATTAGCCGGAAAAATTTCCTTTTATATAGAAATACCAAAAATAAGAGCTTTTTCGAACTTGAACGCAATTATAATAGTAGAAAGGGCTGCTCCAAGTTGCGAGCAGCCTTTTTTAATCAAACTTTAATGAAATACCAGTTTTTTAAGTTGGACGAAAGTTGGGTAATGGGGGTATAGTAGTTTCCATGAGTTTTTTATAAATAGGAGGACTATCATGTTTGGTATTTCCTTACCGCAATCTTTTTTACAAATGAATACTATTTTTATTTCCATTCTCATTGAGGCCTTGCCCTTCGTAACACTAGGCGTACTTATATCAGGGATCATTCAAATATTTGTAACGGAAGAAATGATTGCTAAAATCATGCCTAAAAATAAAATACTAGCCGTCATTTTTGCTAGTTTCCTAGGAATTTTATTCCCTTCATGTGAATGTGGGATCGTTCCAATCGTGAGCAGGCTTGTTTCAAAAGGTGTTCCAATCTCAGCTGGTATTGCCTTCATGCTGACAGCGCCGATTATCAATCCAGTTGTCTTATTTGCCACTTTCATCGCATTCGGCAGTGATTGGAAGATGCCTTTATACCGTGCGATTGGGGCAATTGTTGTGTCGGTCGTTGTAGGTAATTTAATTGCGTTTAAATATAAAGGCAGCCCATTTAAAGAACATGTTCATCATCACCAGCACCATTCTCACGACACCACCATTTGGAAAAAAATCTGGCAGACGCTTGATCATGCAGTGGAAGAGTTTTTCTCTATGGGTAAATATTTGGTGATCGGCTCATTAATTGCTGCGGCCGTTCAGACATATGTTAAAACATCGACACTTGTTTCCATCGGGCAAGGACAAGCATCATCGTCTGTTGTTATGATGGTTCTGTCGTTTATCCTTTCACTTTGCTCGGAAGCCGATGCCTTTATTGCTTCTTCTTTTAGAACAACCTTTTCAACCGGTTCCTTATTAGCCTTTCTAGTGTTTGGACCAATGGTAGATATTAAAAATTTAATGATGATGCTGGCAACCTTTAAAAAGAAACTCGTGTTTATGATAGTTTCTTCCGTTTTCGTTGTTGTCTTCGTTTACTCTTTGTTGTTTTAAGGAGTTGGAACTATGATAAGAAGCTTAATATTAATAGGGTTTACGTATTTAATTTTTCACATGCATATTACTGGGGATATTAATAAATACATCAATATGAAGTATTCCTACCTGTCAGCGTCTGCGGGGTATGCGTTACTTGTGTTAACGATTATCCAGATTTTGAAGCTTAACAAGGAAGCCGACGAGTCCCATGATGAACACTGTGATCATGACCATTGCGGACATAATCATTCGAAAGAGGATAAATGGTATAAAAAACTGTTGATCTATCCTATTTTCGCCTTTCCAATTATTTCAGGATTATTTTTCCCGATTGCTACTTTGGATTCCAATATTGTTAAAGCAAAGGGGTTTCATTTTCCGATTTACGATGAAAGCAAGGGCGACTCGTTTATGCAACAGCAATTTTTGCGTCCCGATACGAGTGTGTATTATGGAAAAGATGACTATGATGCGTTAATGAATAAAGAAAAGAAGAAATATATTAATCAAAATACGATTGTTTTAAACGATCAAAATTATTTAAAAGGAATGGAAACTATCTACAACTTCCCAGGTGATTTTCTTGGAAAAGAAGTCGAGTTTAAAGGGTTTGTGTTCAATGATTCTGAATCCATTAATAAGAACCAGCTGTTTGTTTTCCGCTTTGGGGTCATCCATTGTATTGCTGACTCAGGTGTGTTTGGAATGATGGTTGAAATGCCAGATGGTACGAAGAAATTGAAAAACGATCAGTGGATTACTGTTAAAGGAAAAATATCTACGATTTATTATCAGCCCTTTAAAACCAATATCCCATACTTAAAGGTTGAGGATTGGAAGACGACCACTGCTCCAAAAGAACAGTATGTTTTTAGAGGATATTAATAAAAATGACCTATTCCAAGTGTGAATAGGTCATTTTTTTATTTATTACGATGCAAAAAGTCTAACCGGATGAATGAGCTATTATTTATATCTTCATTTTCCCTAAATCAATGATTCTTTTCAGGTAATCGTATTCTTTTTGCTCTAGAATGTCGACCTCATTGTTGGTAGCAAGAAGAATCTGATCTCTGCACTTTGCAATTCTTTGGATCATGGGATGAATCGTGAGACTTGATAAATTCACAAAGTCATATAAGTCGTTTAGGCATACGGGCAATTTGTAGCCTTTATTACTGCTCGCTATCAATAACCCGCTGTCCCGCAGCTTTGAAACTATGTTAGAGCGAAAATTATGCGGATTTAATTTAACATCCCTAATTGCATTCAGATTATCTAAGATTTCTTCTGTATATACATACTCGTCCGGATTTTCCTTTAAATTAAATAAAAGAAACTTTAGAAAATCTAAGCGAAGCCTCTCATCTTCATCATCACTTTTTCGATGCTTTTCAATATATTTATAAGTTAAATTAACGGCTTGCTTAATAATAATTTCATCATATTTTGGGTGATCATGCTCTGATTGATAGTCAAAAAGAAAGTTTTTGTAGTCCTGGGGCAAAAGGTTTACGGCAGCAATCTTGCTTTTAAAAATTTTAGAAAAAGAACGGTATTGATCCGTATAGATTGTTCTTTCAAATCCTGTTGCAAGAATCCTGGTGATAAGGTTCGCTAATTGAAGAAGGATGTCTGAACGAGTTTGGTTGAATCCGAAGGTGGAATAATTAAATAAATCTGGGATACTTCTTGTTTTAATATAATTGTTAAATGAACTAATAAACAGTTTAGATTCTTGTTCATCTGCTGCAAAGTCAAGCTGTTCGAACGTTCGATTTAAGTCATCATAGATTTGTCTGTTTAAGTACTTAAGGAAAGGTACTTTATACAAAATCCCATGGTCTTCTCTTATTTTTCTTTTATCAATAACATAGGCATATACACTAAATGGTAAATCCTTTAGGTCATTTATGAGCAGCATAGTCTGGGTTGGATTATGGTCGCTGATATTTGCATCTAATGTTCCGGTTTGAAAGTACTTTTGGCTAATTTGAACAAGCCCACTTTCTAAAGACTCTTTATTTGATTCCTTTAGGAGAATGGACACAATTATAAAGTGGGTTGATCCATTCCCTTTTTCAAAATCAAAACAATAATCACCAAATTCATCTATAAAAGCATATTGGATTTCCTCCATCTTCCCACCGCCCAGAAATGAAATTTTGTTGTTATATACAAGTTCAACAAAATTTCATGGATACCTCCTAGAGGATGCTATTTTCAAAAAATAAGGACACTAAATAAATAGTGCCCCTTCAAAAAAGATTTACTTGTTTTTGCTGTCTTTTTCACCAACCACCGTATTTCCGATTTTCGGTTCGGTCGTGGAGTTGGTTTCATTAGGAACCCAGTCAAAACTTGGTTCGGTAGTCCCTGTTGACATCAAAGGCTGGTTGACTCCGTCGGCCGTTGATGCTTTTTTGGTATTTTTGGAGTTAGAGTTGTCTTGTGCCAAACTTTTTTCCTCCTTTTAGTGTCACAAATTGCTTTGCTAATTCTCCTTCTTATTATGTGACAGCATAAATGATTTATTCTCTAAAAAGAGTGATTAAATTAATTCTGTCTTCAATTCTTCAATTTGTGCAAGATGTCTTTTTTCATGCAATCCTATTAAGGGAATCCACTGTTTTAAACTTAATTCACCAAACACAGGATGGGGATATGCTCTTTGCTCTAATAATGAAGGATCAGCAGTATCCACCACTTTCGTTAATGCTTCACGAGATTGAGAGAGCTTATTCTTCATTTCAACTAAAGTGATAAATTTGTTTTGCGGTTCTACAATAGAAGGTGCTTTAATCTTAGTTGTCCGATTAACGGCTAAATGTATTGGTTTATCGCTTATTCTTTTAGATTCTCCATTTGCCAGCTGATCTGATATAGCAAATGTAATGGCCCGCTCTATTAAGTGTAGATGATGGAGAACCTGCATAATCGACCAGCGTCCATCTTGTACTTGGACATTCAACTGTTCATCTGATAAACCACTAACAGACTGTAAAACTTCCTCTCGAATCTTCTTATTTTCTTCCATATTCTAAGCCCCCTTTTTTATTTTCAAATTGAAATGTAGATCCTACCAGCCTTTTCGACAAATTAAAGATGTAATATGTGCTAGATGGTGACTGCCATGCCAAGCATACATTCCGATATTTCTGCCTATAGAAATCTCGCCGGATACAGGATGAATAAATGTTTTTTTCATATCAGCCGGACTTAAATGAAGCAAAAGGAAGACCAATCGTTTATGTAATGCTTCAAGAAGTTCTAATGAAACATCAATCGATAATTTGCTATCTGGAAGCTCTGCCCACATTCCTTCCTCATAAGGCTTGATGACAGGATTTTCTTCGGTAAGAGCTAGTTTAAAACGAATATAAGCATTCATATGACTATCTGCAAGGTGATGGACCACTTGTCGTACTGTCCAACCACCAGATCGATATGGAGTATCTAGCTGCTCTTTGTTTAAGCCTTTTACAGCCTCTCTTAAAAGTCCTGGTAATTTTTCAATTTCCTTTATCCAATCACTTGTTACCTCGTTCGTAATTTCACCATTAAAATCGAATTTCCCAATCGGGTACCTTTCGTCCAACATGATCCCTCCTAAAAAACAATTAATCTATTTATAATCCAGTATTAACTTAAATAAAGATAAAAGGTTTCTTTCATTAACCCTCCTTCTTTTCTACCTAATTTTAGCAAATTATACCATTAAATAAAACATCCCTTGTGTAACTAATTTTTACAATGGTAATGATTTACTTTTTAGACTAAATGTACTATGATATTAATGTGATATCACTTTTATATCACTTTACCTTTGGGAGGGGTTCTAGATGAGGGAAAAGTCAATTTTTAAAATCAATGGATTTGCGGCAATGATTATTGCACTTGCTTGTATTGGTTTTGGTATCTTTTTAATCGTTACTGGTATAGCAATAACTGATAAAATAGCTGGAATAATAATGTTAGTTTTGGGATTGATTATTGCAACAAGTTTAACGATTGTTCAACCAAACGAAGCTAAAGTATTAACGTTCTTTGGTACTTATCTTGGTGTCATTCGCGATCAAGGTTTATGGGCAACTATTCCTTTTACGTTCAAACGAAGTGTTTCACTGCGTGTGACGAATTTTAACAGCGAGAAATTAAAAGTAAATGATTTAGAAGGTAATCCAATTGAAATTGCTGCTGTTGTTGTTTATAAAGTAAATGATGCTGCTAAAGCATTGTATGATGTAGAAAACTATGAAAAATTCATCCAGATACAAAGTGAAACAGGTATTCGTCATATTGCCAGCAGGTATGCCTATGATTCGTTTGAGAATACCGGAAATAATTTAACTCTTCGTCAAAATAGCGATGAAGTGGCCGATGTGCTTGTTCAGGACCTTCAAAAAAGACTTGATGTTGCTGGTGTCGATGTAATCGAAGCTCGAATTATGCATCTTGCCTACTCTTCCGAAATCGCTTCTGCTATGCTACAACGACAACAGGCACAAGCTGTTTTATCCGCTCGTAAAGTCATCGTTGACGGTGCAGTTGGACTAGTAAAAGCGGCTATTGACCAGCTTACTGAACAAGATATTGTCGAGCTTGATGAAGAGAAAAAAGCGCAGATGGTCAATAACTTGATGGTAGCGATTGTCTCAGAGAAAGGTACTCAGCCAATCATCAATACCGGAAGCATTTATTAAGGTTGTGTAGGAAATGAGTAAAAGAAAAGCTTTTCCGCTTCGAATGGATCCGAAATTATACGAAGTATTAGAAAAATGGGCAGAAGATGAGTTGCGAAGTGTAAACGCCCAAATAGAGGTTATTTTAAAAGATGCTGCAAAAAAAGCGGGAAGATTGAAAAAAGACTAAACCTTAAAAGCAATAAATAGCCTGTATCCTTTGTTATACGGGCTTTTTTATGTGGTCTTACCCCTTATACACAACAATTAATTCTGCCATTCAACATAATGCTCACAGCCTTGGAAATAATAAACAAATAGTTTAAAGATTAATTGCCGGAGGAAAGAAACTTTGGAGCATACTTGGCTTTCTCTGTTACCTTTTATCATTGTCATTTCCATGTCCATATGGCTGAAAAACATATTGCCGGGCCTTGTTGTTGGCTTGCTAGCCGGGGCTTTTATTGTTCAAACTGATTTATTGGCTGGAGCCTATCAAGCAGTTTCCTATATCGTCACGACCCTCTCCAACGGGAACAATATTAAAATTATCGGGTTTCTTTATTTATTTGGCGGGCTTGTCGGCATGATGAATATTTCAGGAGGCATTAAAGGTTTTTCGGAATGGATTGGAACTAGGATTAAGACTGAACGCGGACTGTTGGGACTCATTTGGCTTACCCTCCCGTTCACGTTTATGATGCCGATGTTTCGGATTATGATGATTGGGCCCGTCGTAAAATCTCTTATTAAAAAAATGAACGTTCCGAAACAAAGGGTCGGCTTGATGATGGATATCTCCACGGAATCGGTCATTGTCCTTTTACCCGTTGCGACAGCGTTTGTGGGATTCATGGTTTCTTTAGTGGAAGGAAGTATCCGAAAGCTGCAATTAAACATGTCGGCCTACCATGTATTTTTGCTAAGTATCTTGTACGATTTTTTTGCGATTGTAATGTTATTGATTGGAATCCTACTTACCTTTTGGAATCCAGCAAAAAGGAATCTTTCTCAACAACGTGATCATGAACTGTTAGATGAGGAAGGAAATGAATTTCATCGGGCGGGCATTCAAAAAGAGTTGTCCTTAGTAAAAGCACAGCCCTGGCATTTGATTTTTCCAGTCTTTTTACTCTTGGGATTATCATTATTCCTATTGTGGAAAGACGGAATAGATAAAGGGGCTATAACGATATTCGAAGCTTTTTCGAAGGCAGATGCGACATTCGTGATGCTATTAGCCGTTTTTGTTACCCTTGTTCTATCCTTTGTGTTTTACATCATAAGGCGCGAACCTTTGCATGAAATCTTATACCATTTTTATGATGGCGGGAACCAAATGATGGAGGCCATTAGTTTACTAGTCCTCATTTGGTCATTGACATTGTCGGCAGAGGATCTCGGTTTTTCAAAGTTTATCAGCTCAACATTAGGGTCCTTTCTGCCAGCCTTTTTAACCCCGGTTACGATTTTTGTACTCGGTTCTTTGATTGGTTACTTCATCGGTTCTTCCTGGGGAACCTGGGGATTGTTTATGCCCCTAGGTATGTCACTGGCTGTTTCGACCGGAGCATCGATTCCTTTAACCGTCGGTGCAGTGTTTGCCAGCGGGGCGTTTGGCGCACTAACTTCGCCGCTCGGCGATACGACGATTACGACGGCCTCTATTCTCGATATGCCGCTGGTGGATTATGCTCGTTTTAAGTTGAAGATTTCTGTGATTGGGGCAGCGATTGCGATTGGTTTGTATTTAGTTAGTGCTTTGTTTATTATCTAACGAAATTTGGAGTCTTGACGGTCAATGAGATGATTTTTCATTGACCATTCTCATTTTTAAGTTGTTTTTACGTCAATGTGACTTATTTTCATTAAACCTGCCCATTAAAATAGTATTATAGTATTTTCCATCAGAAAGCAGTTTGTCCTTTTTTAATACCCCTTCTACTTCAAAACCATATATTTGATAAAGCTTTATAGCTTTTTCATTGGTTTCAAGGACATTTAACATGATTTTATGAATACCGTTGTTATCTGCCCACTGAACTGATTGTTCTAAAAGATTTCTCCCTACCCCGTATCCCCAATATTCCTTTAATACACAGACTCCGAATTCAACTCTATGAGAGCTTCGTTTTAATTTGTTCCCTTCACATCTTGAGAATCCTACAATTTCCCCACTGACCTCTGCCACTAAAAAGAGATTATTTAAACTTTCCGTGTCATTTTTAATGATTTGTATAAATCCAGATTCGTCTATATATGCCTCGCCCTGTTCCCTGTCCATATTTTCCGTTTCGCCATCGATCTGCACTCTAACTTTGGACAACTTTTTCGCATCCTTCTCCATTGCAGATCTTACCACATATCGTAAATTTCGAATGAAAAATTCCTTTTGTTTCACAATCATTTAAAGTGACCTCCCCTTTTTAAAACTGTTCTGAAAGAAAGATAATAAATCTTACCATATTAGCACATATTTCCACCAATATTATTATTAAGTTAAGAGGCTTTGAATTAACATCCGTTCTCCCAAGAATTACTTCCATTTTCCTTTAGCTATCCTTTCACTATCCTTAAAAATAGATTATACTGTATTAACAAACCCTATTTGAAAAAGGAGATTTTCCATGACTGAAAATAATCAAACTGAAGAATCTAAAAAGAAGGTTAGTCTTCAAGAACTAATGAAACAACAGTTAGCAAACAAAAAGAATCAATCTTCTTCAGGCAAAGGAACTGCAAATAGCAGCCTAGCGACACAGAAAATGAAAAGCCAGCAATCAAAGAAGCCAAGCAATACCCGCAGAAAAATGGGTGTCTAATGAACGGACGAAATCGAATCGACCTGCAGCCGGGCATGACGGTTGACATTGTTTTAAAAGCAGACCAAAGATCGGGGAAGCTAACTAGGGGAATTGTCAAAGATCTCCTAACCAAATCGGCGACCCATCCTCATGGTATTAAGGTCCGCCTGACCGATGGACAGGTAGGGCGTGTACAAGTCATTCACACTCCGGAAAAATAATCAAAGCAACGCTTTTGGGCGTTGCTTTTCATTTTAGTCTTGATTTAGGCTAAAATATTGTTTGGCCAATTCCTTAAATCTTTCAGCCTCGATGGTTTCTTTTGAAACTTTCCCTTCCTTCCACTCTGTCCATGTAAAATTGGTTAAAGTTATATTTCCATTACTAGTTAGACGGGCAAGTAACGGTACTTTATTAAAAGGAGACTCCGGATGTTCGGCAATAATTGATTGGATCTCATTAAATTCTGTTACATCGTAAATAGGCTTCCTAGTGTCAAAAGCATAGCCTATTTTCCACTCGGTATCTTTATGTTTTAACTTCATCTCTAGCACATAATCCCCATAATTCGTATCCAGTTTGCGAATTCTAAATTCTCCATTATTAGAACTGACCGTCTCCCCTGTTAAAGGAACAGGTTTTAAAGGTAAATTCCCGCCAAAGCCAGTATCCACAACATAGCTTCGACCTTCATGATTCACTAAAATACTAACATGGGTTCTGCCAAGATCTTGATAATCCTGTTTAACATGATTGTAAACAACACCACGGACCAAGGCAGCCTCAAACCCATTTTCAATTAGGTAGAAATAGAAAAGCGAATTCAATTCATAACAGATTCCCCCCTCCCTTCTAATCAAGATTTTGTCGACTAAGTTAGCCTTTGAAATCTCGCTTGTCTTTCGATTAATAATACATATATTTTCAAACGGAATTGATTGCGCTGTTTTTTCTAGAACACGATCTAATGAATCCAAAGTAATGTTTTGCCCCTGTGACAAGCCAATTCTCTCATGAAACAATTTACTGAACTCACTCATTCATTTCCCCCCTTGTCCTATGTCATTATTCTACCAAATTATTTGTGATCCACTGAAACCAATCCAAAAGAAAATCTTAGAACACATATTTTTCACATATTTACTCGATAATTCCACGGAAATTCCTCTTTATACTCATATTTAGATAGAAACAACATATTGGAGGAATTAAAAATGAAGAAAAATAAATTTAGATTTTGGCTGGATCTCGCAATGACAGTCGTATTATGTTTACTATATAGTCCTGAATCAACAAGCTTACCGTTTCATGAAATCGCAGGACTTGTCTTAGGCGGTGCCTTAATCATTCATGTCCTTTTGAATAAAAAATGGGTGGTTAACATTACTAAAAAGATTTTTTCAAAAGACCTGAAAAAGAAAACAAGGTTCTCTTATCTATTGAACGTCATCCTTTTGATTGATATGCTCTTTATTATGGTTAGTGGTTTATTTATTTCCAAAGTCGTTCTACCGAATTTCAGATATTTTCCAAATGTCAACTGGATGCCCATCCATATCGTTTCTTCCATTTTAGGACTTGTGATTGTCGGTATCCACATTGGTCTGCATTGGAATTGGATTAAGCAAATGGGCAGCCAATTCCCTAAGCTGGCTAAACTATTTACATTTCGTAAACCTTCTCGAAAATTAGTGTCACGACTCATTCTAATCATTGGTACTGTCTGCATGCTAGTTCAAGTACCAAAAGCGGTTTCGATGACACCAGCGATGTTTAGTAATGCTTCGGAAAACGGATTTGAGAAATTCAAAAATGAAATGAAGGATAAACAAACTGGACAGAATCAAACAAACAGTGATAAGGACTTTAAAGGACATGATGAATCATTTTCGATCATAGGGTTAGCAGGCAGTGTTCCAAACCTCGTTCTTTATTCTTCTGTTTTAGGTTCGATGGCTTTTTATACCTATTCAGTCGAAAGAAGACGAAAAAGAAAACGGACCATTTCGGCAAATTTGGAAGGTTAAGGTGGTTGTTTAAATGGCGACAATCTATTTAGTAGAAGATGAAGAACATCTTAATCAATTACTAAAAAAATATTTAGAAAAAGAGGGATACAAGGTAGTATCCTTCTTTGATGGGGAATCAGCAATGCAAAAAATTCATGATCTGCCGGATCTTTGGATTTTAGATATCATGCTGCCAGATATTGACGGTTATCAGCTAATTAAAAATATTAAAGAGTTTAATTCAAAAACCCCTGTTATTTTTATGTCAGCCCGAAATCAAGAACTGGATCGCGTTGTGGGATTAGAATTAGGCAGCGATGACTATTTATCCAAGCCGTTTTTACCAAGGGAATTAATTATCCGCACAAATAAATTAATCCAGCGAATGTCTGGTGAAAAGGCAGAAACCTCAACTGCTCATCAATTAGTTGATTATCTAGTGGACCGTAAACAGCGAACGGTTTTTGATGGTGATCAAGAAATTATTTTAACGAATAAAGAATTTACTTTACTCCTTTATTTTATTGAAAATATCAATACGGTTGTGACCAGAGAGCAGATTCTTGAAAAAGTATGGGGAAATAATTATTTCGGTTCGGACCGCGTAGTGGATGATACGATTAGAAGATTGAGAAAAAAATTAATTAGAATTGTTATTGAAACCATTTATGGTTTTGGCTACAAATTGGCAGGTAAATAATGAAGTTTAAATCCTTAACATTAAGAATTTGGTTTATCATATCTGTCATTGTTTTTATAATCGTATTTATCACATCACTTGTCTTTACCTTTATACTAAGGAATCACAATGAAGATAAAATGAGATATGTCCTGCAATCTGCTCACCAACTTGTCCTTCAATCCGTTCTTGATAATAAATTAGATTCGAATATAGGCAAGATGGCCAGCCGCGAAAAAATGGGACATTTTCTTTTGAACAAACAGACGAGTGAAATAACCTCTCTTTCAGAAGACAAACAGGTCTCGAAGAAGGCATTAGTGAAAGAAATAAATGATTCAATAGCTGGGAAGAGTCATAAGAGTATAACCGAAACCCTTGATAACAAGAATTATCAAATAGAGATTAGTTATGTAAAAGATTATATTTATTTAATATCCTTTCAGGAACAACATGATGATGAAGACTCACTTCAAATCTTTCTAATTGGTCTATTAATCATTCTATGTGCACTGCCTATAGCTAAGCTTATTGCAAATAATATTGCAAAACCCCTCAAACAATTAGAAACTTACACAAAACAAATTGCCAATAAAGAATGGGATCGGGACCTTCTTTTAACGAACCAGGATGAAATTGGCCGTTTAGCCAATGCTATGACGGAAATGAAAAATGCCCTTAAATTGGCCGATGAAGAGGAAAAGAAATTCCTGCAAAGTATTTCACACGATTTAAAAACACCTGTCATGGTGATTATGAGTTATGCACAGGCCATTATCGACGGAATGTATGTAGATACGCCGGAAAATACCGCGGTAATTATTAAGAATGAAGCAATTAGGCTCGAGAAAAAAATCAAACAGGTCTTGTATTTAAACACGCTTGATTATGTATTAGATAATGAAAAAGAACAGGATGAGGTCTATTTAGATAAATTACTCTCCTATCTGGTATCTAATTTTCAAGCTGTCAACCCAGATTTATGTTGGCAATTAGATATTAAGAAAAAGCCTGCCATTATGTTAGGGAACCCAGATCGAATCCGGGTCTCGATTGAAAACATATTAGAAAATCAACTGAGATATGCAGCAACAACAATCCAAGTATCATTACTTGATTCGGGTCCTTTATGGGTTATTGAGATAAAAAATGATGGGCCACATATTCCTGAGAAGGACATTAATCAGATATTTAAAACACTCTATAAAGGTACGAAAGGTAACTTTGGACTTGGGCTAAATATCACGCAAAAAATTGTTCACTTCTACAAAGGAAGTATTGAGGTCGAGAATCAAGACGGACAGGTTTGTTTTACGATACGCTATCCAAAAAAATAATCAGCGAAAAATAAAAGTAACCCCCTTCTTTGTACTGCACCCCAAAAGTTAGAGTAAAATCTGACTTTTGGGGTGTTTATTTATGGCTAAATATAGTGAAGAGTTTAAGCTGATGATTGTAAGAGAATATAAAGAAGGTACATTAGGACATAAGCTTTTAGCCAAAAAGTATGGTGTAAAGTCATATTCACAGGTTAAAAGGTGGATAGATGTATATGAGAAGTTTGGAGAGCAAGGGTTAAAGAGGAAGAATCATAAGGAAACTTATTCTGTTCAATTTAAGCTGGAAGGCAATAATAATGCTATTAAAAGTGCAAAGAATCGTACAGCTCTTAATGTAACTCCTAACCAAAACCTCTCATAATAATCCTCAGATGCTTGCAAGAACATTTTCAACGTAGATGGCAAAATTAAAGCGTGAGGGCTCCCGTCAAGGGGTATTGCGATTCTCCCATCTGATATATCAGATGTAAGCTTATCAGGCCTTTCGGTTGTGATTATATGTGGGAACAGAGAAAGTGGATGATTTTCTAATAAACGTTCAATCGTACCTGAGTCATGAGTATTTTCTAATTTAATACTATTAATGCGATCAATAATTTTTTGCAACGTATCTTTTGGAACTTTATTTTCCATGTAGATTATCGCAGTAAAAGTCTTTGATTCAGATCCGATTTTTTTAAAGCGTATTTTCAAGTTGGTACTGGGTAGTCTACTGCGAATCATGGCAACATTCGTTCTTATAACTTCAACGAATCCCTCTCTAGGCCCCCTTATAACCACTTCGGATTGTGGTTCTCCCACTTGCCTAAAAGTCTTTTTAGAGTAACAGATTATTCCTGCTTTATTCTTGTTAGGAAATAAGATGATACAAAAACCGTATAATAAGTACGACAATATATCCTCAATTTTATCTAAAAAAAAACTGATGCTGTGGGAAACACATTATCTAATACTGTGATATCGACATCATCGTTTCCGTGAGGATAATTTTTGACAACTTTTTCAAGCAAGGATTCGTATAATAATGTTTCGTCAACAATATTTTCACAATACATAAAAATAATTTGCTTCCCTTTAATATTTCGAGGGTTTAAAATTCTAAATTCTATATCCTCACAATGTGTAAGTTTATCTTGGAAAAATTTATAATTTTGCTCAATAGAATCGGTTAATTTTTCCATAAAATTCCTCCTTCTTTATTATTTACACTATTGGATTCGGTTTATAATTATTTAATTGACCTACTAGTTAATGGTGGTTCATTAAACCAACCTTTTTTAACCAATAGTTTAAACCCTTTTTCTGAAAAACTTTGGACCTGTTCCATTAATTCACTTAGTATTTTGACATGATTCTTCTTATAACTAGATACAGCAGCGTTTTGTAAATTTATTATTCCAATAGGATTTAAAAACATTATTAGGTTCGTCATTAACTTATCTGAAAATGGAGATTCATGGACCCTATGAACGAAGCTCTCTAGTCCAGTTGTAGTACTAACTCCGTTTTCTCTGAAAATATCCGATAAAGTAGCAGCTTGATGAAATGCTAATTTCTTGCCATCATTAAATAATTGCTTTGACTCTTCATCTTTTACAACATCAGCAAAAGCAGCGCATAGAGCAACACCAACATTATTGCATTGAAGTGCACTGTACATATGTCCCAATTCTACCGCATTAAGTGGTCTCAATTGTGTAGATACAACCTTAAACAGTTTGCTCTCTCTTTCATGTGCTTTCATGTATAAAAATGGACTGTTTTGTAACAAGTTCTTTTCTTTTAATAAACCTAAAAGAGATTCATCAATTTGAATAATCTTAGTGAGGACTTCACTAAAGAATTTCTTTACATTCATATCCGCTAGTTCTGAATATTGAGAAGCGAGGACTCGCATCCCATTTCCGGTAATATGCTTAAGAATTTCAATGATTAATTGATCGGTAAAAAGCTTTACTGAGGAGTTATATAAATCAACTTCACTGAAAAATGGCGTTTCATTATAACCGCTGTCATTTAATATCTTTGTAGCCTCTTTTTCTTGAAATGTAGATAATGAATTGATTTCATCTAGAACACTTCTCAAATCTTTATCCTCAGCAGTGTCAATAAGATTTTTCAAAATAATATTAACCATATTCGAACTTGATTGTAGATACCAAAGAAAGCCGAACTCATTTACGTTCATACAAAAGGCTCCTTCATTATTTATTTTCTCTTATTAGAATGACAAAAATATTGGTAATTATTCAGGGTATATTTCTAATTAATACATTTAGTCTCAATCTCAAACTTTATTAATTATTGTAATTTATATAATTTAATTAGAGTTTCTGTTAAAAGAATACTAATTAAATTCACTGGCTCTCAGGTTTCTCAATAGCTTTTTTAATGATTTTCATTAGTAAAAGGCCTATACAAATTCCTGGTATCACGCACAAAATTGGTAACCATATTGGGCCAAATAAAAATCCGAATATCTTGAAAGTTGATGAATATATACACCCCACTGTTACAAAGAAAGCACAAAAAACGAATGGTAAATAAGAATATTTTCTATTTCCTCCACCAGCATCTTTATAAGCATCCCACATAGCAAAAAAGTATAAACAAGGATAAAACAATAGCCATAAGTAATCAGTTTGAGCAATGGCTTTTTCGATTTCTCCATGAAAACTAGAAATTATAACAACATTAAAATTTGCATTTACATTTATAAGGAATTCTAAAGATACAAAAACAATACCTTTTATTAGTTTGCCATTTAAAAATTGACCAAAGCCAGGAAGAGCAATACTCCATAGTAATACTTCTTTTGAGTTAGCCACCTAATTCAAGCTCCTTACCAAGTTTCGTATAGTGTGATTATGTCAATTGTAAAAAAGGCAATCGCACTAATCATTATTCATTAAAAACTTAATTAGTTTTTTATTGTGGAAATAAAATTTAACATTACACCAACGTAACCTTAGAATGTCCTGCTTAACATAAAAAATGTGATGAAAAGTACAGTGATGGCATTTCATTTCTAAATATTAATAAACAGAGATATCCAATAAAAAGAAATGCTTCTATCAACATGGTCTTATAAAAAGCATAGAAAACTTATGTTAAAACACATCCATTATGTGAAGGCCTTATAAATTAGAATATAATTTCTCTAACAATTCTAAGAAAGTGATTTATGATTATAATTCCTTCTATCAACTGTTTTTCCTCATCATAGATGAAGTTCTTGTCCCCATCGCTTGTGAGGATACCGTTCTGGTCATCCGTTTATGCCTAACACAATACCTGACTAATTTAGGAGTATTTGATATTGATAAAATATTTTAAAAATATTGGGATGTATATTAGCTTTCATGCTTTAAAATTTTTTCGTAACCTAACTCCCCAAAAATAGTGAAATGTTTATTGTACTAACCTACTCCTTCGTTGAACAAGGAAAAGGCTCTTTATGAAGAGAACAGGTTCTTCAGAAATAGAAACAGCCCTTCATTTTGGGCTTACTAATCCCCCTATGATAAGTTCATTGAAAAGGTCTTTTTTAGAAGGTGGGGCTGAAGCGCTGGATAGACCGAAAGGACGACCACCCATGTCTGATATAGCAAAGAACAGAAAAAACAAACCTACTAATGAAAAAGAAATGACTTATGAGCAAAGATTGGAAAGAGAAAACGAGCTTCTTCGTTTGGAGGTAGAATACTTAAAAAAGTTGCGAGCTTTTCAGATGGATCCGAAAGGCTATCTCGAAAAGCACAAGCAGTGTTATCATTCGAACTCAAAGAAGCCTTCAAATTAAAAGATGTTTTACGTATAGTCGGTATTCCTGAATCCTCCTCTCACTATCATATAAAGGTGATGAAGAAGCAAAATCCAGGCCAAAATCTTGAAAAGTCTATACAAACCATTTTTGATGAACATAAAGGCAATTTGGTTATCGACGTATCAAGCTAGAATTGAGAAACCGTGGTACTAAAGTGAATCATATGAAGGTACAACGCATCATGAATAAACTCGAACTAAAAGGAGATAAGTACAGGAGAAAATCACGTAAATACAGTTCTTACAGTGGGACTACGGGGACGGTTGCCAAGAACCGCATTAATCGTCGTTTTCATACAAATGTGAGTCATCAAAAATTAACAACAGATATAAGTGAATTTAAGTGTTAGGACGGTGTAAAACTGTATCTAAGTCCTATTATTAATATGTTCAACGGTGAAGTCCTTTCATATGGGATAAGTATGCGTCCGACCTTATATTTAGCGCTCAACCCTCTGGAGGAAGCTCTTAAAATAGTAAAAAATTCAAAGTACAGAACCACTATACATTCAGATCAAGGCTGGCATTATCAACATAAAAAATGGGTAAAAACACTTAAGAAAAACAAGGTGTTCCAGAGTATGTCGCGAAAAGGAAACTGTTTAGATAATTCCCCCATGGAGAATTTTTTCGGGTTACTAAAACAAGAAATGTATTACGGAGAATCACTCAGCTCATTTGAGGTATTAAAAAAAGAATTGAAGAATATATCGATTATTATAATAACAAGCACATAAAGCAAAAATTGGCAGGTATGAGTCCGGTTCAATACTGTACCCATACCAGCCAATTAGCTGCTTAGTATAAAACTCTAACTTTTCGGGGTCACCTCACTTTGCTAAGAGATCGGGGTTACTTTTTGTAATTACTATAAATAACGCAGCTAATTCATCATATTTTTTGCCATAATCTGGTGCTATCCATAACGGAATGACGTTCAACAATTTCGTATGCAGCATTAGTAATCGCTTGGGCTAACGAATCCCCTGTTGCACAAATATCATTAAAGCACACCTTAGATAACCCTTTAATTTGATACATAAAACCTAGTTCTTCTAACCGCTCAACGATAAGCATGGCATGATCTATGTTATGCTCAGGCTGAAACTCGGACTCATGAATAAATTTCCCCTGTTCATAATCATACCAGCGGTCCCATCTATTTAACTTCCAACCTAGGATTCTCCGTGCAATCGCATCAATTTTCATCATTTTCGATTCCCCTTTTCAATTATTGATAACTTTTTATGTCCTCTTTTGTTATATAACAGTTTAATTAATTAATTGTAATTATATAACACATTTTTATCATTTTCCAGTATTTATTATAAAATTTTCACCTGAAACTTTTTCTACTGTACATGCACAAGTTGAATACTAGCCAAATAAAAAAGAACACGAACCCAGTGGGATTCATGTTCATAGTTTAAGTGGTGAATCTAAATAGTTTAATATTAAAATGTATTTCTACATAAATGTAATAAGGAGATGAAAAAAAGGGGAAGTCTAATGAATGAACTAGTTAAGGTTTTTTTAGTCACTTTAGTTAGTGACATTGATAATATGTTAATATTAGGAGCTTTATTACGTAAATATACACATTTAAAGATTACCCTGCCAGCCATTATCGTACTTACATTCGCTAGAGCTTTTTATGTATTTATTATAAAAAGATTATTAGATGTTCCTATGCTCCAACTCTTGATGGGAATCATATTGCTATTTATTGCATTTAAACTTGTTCGAAAATCAATCGATGGGGAATCTTTTACAAGGCCTTCTTATCAATCAATCTTTATAAAAATTAAGGTCTTATCAGTCCTTGCGGCAACAGACTTTTTAATATGTCTTGACAGTGTGGTCATTATTGCTGGAATATCTCAACATGTTGAAGCTGTAACGATTGGGATCTTTTCTAGTCTTTTGGTATCCCTCCTATTTCTCCCATTTGTGATAAAGCTTGCGACCACCTTTTTTTGGATTAATATTATCGCGGGAGCTTTTATTGCACAGAATGCTGTGATTGGCATTTTAAAGGACCCCGTATTAGCTGAATGGCTTGGTACATTGAATAGGCTATTTCCGGATATGAATTTAATTAATATGACTGCAAATGGGGCGATTATTATTTTTATTATTATCGGGGTCTACTCGTATATTAAGCATCAAAGAATCACTAGACATAAGTAGCAATTAGCTTACAAACAAGAGAAAATAAAATAAACTCTTAAACTTTGAAAATGAGGTATACAATTATGAACCTTCCCCATAAGGCAAAAGAAGTCTTAGGTGTGGCATTACCTGCGATTGGTGAATCTTATTTGCAAAGTCTACTTGGAGTGGCAGACTCTTTTTTTATCGCAAGATTAGGTCTATTAGCGATTAATGCAGTCGGTGTGACAAATATATATAGTATGACCTATATTGGAGTTTTTACAGCAATTTCGGCCACTCTTTCCGTCTTTTTATCAAGGGCCTATGGGGCAAAGAATACTGAACAAAGTAAGTCCGTTATTTTTCACGGGCTATTAATCTCTTTTTTAATTGGCTTACTTTTCTCTGTTATTTCAGTCTTGTTCGCCAAACCATTATTAGTATTTACAGGAGCAAACGAGCAGCTTAAGGAAGCCGCTTTAACCTACTTTAAGATTGTTTTAGGTTTAACCCCATTCATGGCCTTATTTACTGCTCAATCTGCTTCATTTCGAGCCATAGGTGATACCAAAACCCCTCTTCGGATCGGTTTTGAAATGAATGTCGTCCATGTTATCCTCGATTACCTTTTAATTTTTGGAATAGGCTCTTTTGCTGGCTTAGGTTTAACAGGTGCAGCAATAGCTATGATCTTTGCTAGAATATATGGATTTATTCGTTTGGTTATAAAATCCCAAAGCATTTCTAACATTGCTTTAAAAAGAAGCGATTTTAAGATCATTGGGAAATTAGGACGCAGCATGATACGTTTTGCAGTTCCCGCTACGGTTGAAAGGTTATCCATGAGATTAGGCCAGGTCCTCTATTTTGGTTTCATTGTCCGGATGGGAACCGAAGTCTATGCAGCGCATAACATTGCCGGTACGATTACAACCTTTTCCTCAACAATTGGCGGTGGCTTTGCAGTAGCTGCAAGTACTCTTATAGGTCAAGCAATTGGTCGAAATAATTGGTCTGATGTTCAAGAATATCGAAAGTGGAGTTACCTTCAATCGGCGGTTTCTATGACAGTCATAACCGCCATATTAGCTAGTACAAGCCCTTGGGTGGGGAGATTTTTTACAACCAATGAACAGGTTATTCATTTATTGATGATTGTCTTATTCATAGACACTCTCTCACAGCCATTTCTAGCTTCAGTGACGGTCGATACATCTGTCGTTCAGGCTGGCGGAAACAGTAAGTTCCCTATGTTGGTCACCATTATTGGCATATGGTTGATCCGCACTCTGGGTGTTTATATATTCGCTTGGAAGCTTGGCCTTGGTTTACCGGCCGTATGGGGCTCTATTGCCGTTGATAATGCTCTACGTGCAGGGCTGTTTATGTGGTATCGCAGGAATCGAAATGTCATAAAACAACTAGTTTAATACCTTTTATTACTTTATTATTCAGTGTCCCTGCTATTGTTTTCCCACTGTAAGTTGGACTCCCCTACAAATTTTTGCCTAACTTAAAAATCAACAGCATTTTTTATGATTTTGTTTCATACATAAGAGAATGGTGATAGCAAACCAAATATACAGTACAAAAGCACTCAAGGAGGCTACAATGATTCAACAAACAGTGAAAATTAATAACAAAGCAGGATTATATGCTCAACCGGTCAACCAATTAGTTCAAGCGGCTTCTCAATTTAATTCAGATATTTTTCTTACCCACAACGGAAGAACTGTAAGTGTAAAATCAGTTCTCGGCGTTTTATCATTAGCCATTCCTAAGCAAGCAGAGATTACATTAGAGGTTTCAGGGGATGACGAAAACGAGGCAATCAAAGAAGTCCTTCTAACCTTGAAGAAGTTAGAAAACAAGTAAAAAATACAAAAAGAGGCAGGGTTTTGGTTAAGCCTGCCTCTTTTTGTTCATTATTTTAGAAAAAGTGTGTTAGTAAATCTTACAAGATACTTGGGAAATACCTAGCTTTAAAATTATAATAAACTTGTGACATTACTCCTTGAATGAAAACCATCGTGTGGGAAGGCACTTTGGTTTTCACTCTTTTACATCAAATATTCTGACGACGTTTTTGTCTATTTCTTTGTAATTCGCTCTGTTTCCATATATATTTTTGCATGTATACTCTAAGTACATCTTTCATTGACTTTCCGTTATTTTCCACTGCATCACGGAAATTTTCTCTAATGTTTTCTGGGATTTCAATACTTAATCGAACATTTTTTGTATTGGCTTCCTTACCTTTCCTTTCATTCACTTTTTCGCATTTGTGTACTTGTTGCATAATTTAACCTCCTAGCAAAAGTTCTAATGAATACACAACACTATTCAAAGTAGTCTTAAGAGAGTAAATATTTAAAATATTTAAGCATGAGTATATATTAACAACTGAAAACGGATACAGTAAAAAATATTTTTCGTCAAATTTCGACATTCCTCCAAAAGGACTCCTTATTAAGAAATAGAAAAACGCTGCCTTATTAAGCAGCGCCATACAATTTTTCATTTTTGAATCTATTTATACTAATGTGCAGGTACAAAATGGTCTTTCTTTAAGATTGGGACTCTCTAATAAACATTTAAACGACTACAATGTCTTACATCTTCTTCCAATCCTCTTTGACTTATGTTACCAAGTTCGGTTGCTTTCCTCCTCGCACTTACATATCCTCCTTCTAGTCGACAGTCTTCTGGAGATGGATCAAACATAAATACACCTCATCTAATAGATTTATTTTAAACAGTTTGATTGTTTAATCTTTCAAGCTCTTCCTCTATTCTTGTTAAGTCAATGCGTTCAAATAACTGTTCCACGTTTAATAACCGTATTGGTTTAATCGAAAAAGAACTCCAATTTGTTTCTGGTAGATTTAACATGTTTTTAACTTTTTCACTTGAGAAAGGAAGAAACGGAGTCAATATATGTGCTAAATTTCCAATAAGATAGACACAATTGGCAAGTGTTTGTTTACAGGATTCCGGTTCTTGGTGTATTTGCTTCCAAGGCTGCTGTTCATCAAAGTATTTATTTGCATACCTAACCAATTCAAAAACCTTTTCCAAGCCTTGTTTGAAAGAGGTATGTTCAATCAAGGCTCCTACTTCATTATATAAATGATTAACCTTTTCTTGTATGGATGGAGTGATGTCATTTTCAGGTATAACACCCTCAAATGACTTTTGAATAAACTTCAATGTGCGATTGACGAAGTTACCATATGCCCCCAATAATTCACTGTTGTGACTATAAATGAATTCCTTCCAAGAAAAATCAGCATCCCGGGTTTCTGGTGCATTGATAGTTAAAAAGTAACGGATTGAATCAGGCTCATATCTATCCAATAGTTCTGGAACCCAAACGGCCCAATTCTTACTTGTCGACAACTTTTTCTTTTCTAATGTAAGATACTCGTTTGAAACAATATGTGTTGGTAATGGATCTATTCCAAGACCAGCCAGGATTCCTGCCCATATGATCGAATGAAACGGGATATTATCTTTTCCGTGAACATAATAGGATGTGGCCGAAGTATTCCAGAATGTTGAATCGTCCTGATTCGTTTCTTTCGCCCAAAGTTTACTGGCTGTATAGTATCCCGAAACCGCTTCAATCCAAACGTAGATTTTTTTATCCTCATAACCTGCAACTGGAACGCTTACTCCAATAGGCAAATCTCTCGAAACTGCGCGATCCTGCAAACCTTCCTTTAAATATCTTTTCGTCAATGATATGGCATTTTCACGCCATAGTTTATTGATGTCAGCTGCTTGAGTGTAGTTCTCTAAAAGTGCTTGGAAGGAACTTAACGAAAAGTAAAAATGTTCCGTCTTTCTCGTTGTAGGGGGGTTTCCGCAAATTTTACAAGTTCTCTCTAATAACTCAAGTGGCTCTAAAACACTTGAACAAAAATCACATTGATCTCCACGTGCTTTTGAACCGCAATGGGGGCAAATGCCTTCAACATAGCGATCAGGTAAAAATTGCTGATCATGTTCACAATAGGTTTGTTCGATTTCTTTTTTATAAATAAGCCCTTTTGAAAGGAGACTTATAAATATTTCTTGGACGATTCTGTGGTGATGTACGGTATCCGTTCTTGTATAGGTATCGTATGAAAATCCTAATCTAGAAAAACAATCTGCAAATTCTTGATGATAACGATCGGCAATCTCTTTTGGCGACACTCCTTCTTGTTTTGCTCTAATTGTAATAGGTGTCCCATTACAATCACTGCCTGATACATATAACACTTTTTCACCTTTTAGACGGTAATACCTTGCTAAAATATCACCAGGTAACAAACTTGAAATATGTCCAAGATGTAAAGAGCCATTAGCATAGGCCCAAGCACCACCAATAAATATACTCATTAATAAAATCCTCCCTAAAAACAAATTTAATAAAAAAACAAAAAAACCCCGACCTTAACTGTAATGTTAAGGACGAGGTTTGAATTCCACGTGATACCACCTTATTTTGCAAATAGCTCACACTAGTTGCCTCTACAAGTACGGAGTTAGAAAGCTACTCTTATACTGTGACTTTGATAACGAGTGCCAAAACTCGTCGCAGCCTACTAATACAATAATGTATATTCAGTACGAAGCTCAGAGACCATTGTTCAAATGAGCGTTTTTGCTTCTTTTCAGCTGCCGAAGCTCTCTGTGGAAAACAACTTCATTTTACTTTTTCTCTTCAATGCCTTTTTTTGTTAATTAACAATAGTTTAGTCAATGTATGAAGTCAAGTCAATATTAAAATATTTTATATATTTAAATTATTCTAATCAACTTCATATCTTATCAATCAACTGACGAGCACTAATATAATAAGATGTCAAAAAGGTTGGTGATTTACTTTGCTGGCAGCATTAATTGTCATTGTAATTGGAATCTTATTTATATTGTTAGGATCGCTCTTTTGGAACAAAGGCCTAACCGAAGAAGCTGCGCCTATTTGTTGGATTATTGGCTTAATTTTATTCTCATTAGGTTTCGTCAGTTTATTTAATCATAAGATCTTGGAAATTCTTTTCAACTATCTGTAAAAATGTCTGAAAATGTCATTGAAATATTGAGATAAAAAAACTCTTTGTAATTGTTTTTTAAACTCGAAATACTAAGGGGATACCCATTATTTTGGGATAGTTCTCGTTATAATGGAAGCATAAGAACCGTCCCCATGCTTCCATTCAACTTAGTCCTTTTTATTTTTCCCCTTGGCCTTGCCTTTTCCCTTACCATTTTGATTTTTTTGATCCTTAGATTGAGATTTTTCATCTTCATTATTATTTTCAATCTTTTTAGGAGTTGCTTTTTCTTTGTTGATTTTAGGTTTTACAGGGATTTCTGCTGAGCTGTTTCCTTTTATATATAGTTCATTATTGTAGCTGTAAACACTATCTGGCTGCTGAAAATTGGATGAGTCTGTTCCAAAGGATTGCATCATGGCTTTAAACATATACTGAGCAATTTTCGTCGTATTTCCAGCCATATAGTTTCCAGATCCGTTTTGTGCATATCCAGTCCAGACTGCCATGGTGTATTGTGGTGTATATCCAGCAAACCAGCTGTCATTTGTTGCAGTACTTGGATAACCATATCTTGCACGAGTTTTTGCATCAAAATTGGTTGTTCCTGTTTTCCCGGCAACATCTAATCCTGGGACGTTTGCAGTAGTCCCTGTCCCCTCATTTACGACTGATCGTAACATATCCGTTACCATATAGGCAGTGTAATCCTGCATTACACGTTTTGGTTTTTCGGCAAAATTAACGACTTTACCATTTGGAAAAACAACTTTTTGGACAAAGTGTGGTTTATTGTACACACCATCGTTTCCAAAAGCACTGTACGCTCCAGCCATTTCTACAGGATTGACGGTATTACTCCCAATTGAATAAGATTCATATACTTGGTTATTTTTAAAAGTAATCCCTAACTGTTCTGCAAAGTTCTTGGACCTATCAAGTCCAACCTCTCTAAGCGTTAGTAGCGCAGGAATATTATAGGATTTTTCAAGTGCTGTCCTAATCGTAAGTAATCCATGATATTGGTGATCCCAGTTTGAAATGGGCTGGCCGGTTGAATAGAAAGTCGCTTGATCATTGATTAAATGGGCAGTGGACCATTTTAACTTTTCTATCGCAGGGCCATAGTCAAAAATCGGCTTAAATGAAGATCCTGGCTGGCGATTTAAATCGACTGCAAAGTTGTTACCAAGGAATTGTGCTTTATAGTCGTTCCGCCCACTTCCAATCGCCCTGACTTCCCCTGTCTTTGTATCTAAAAAGACGAAAGCTCCCTGAAAACTCGCATCTGGATAGGCAATGACTTCATTGGTATTCATTATTTTATCTGCATAATCCTGTGCTTTTGGATCCAGTGTCGTATAAATAGATAACCCATCCGTGCTGATGTCAACATCCTTCAGTTTTCCCTTTACTTCTTTCACTACTGCATCCAAAAAGGCCTCGTAAGGCATACTTTGTTGTGTGGTTTTTTCTACTAGCCCCTCTGTTACGGGAACTTTTGCTGCTTCCTTCATTTGTTCCACTGTTATATAACCATCTCTCAGCATCGAACTTAAAACAATATTACGGCGTTTCGTGGCATCATCTCTGTTTTCTGGCTTTGTTGGATCATAATTATTTGGACTTTGTGGCAGTCCCGCTAGCATTGCCGCCTGTGCCAGCGTCAATTTGTCCAATTCATCCGCTTCAATACCATAGTAATTCTTTGCTGCTGTGGCCACACCATATGATCGGTTTCCAAGGTAGATTTTGTTTAAGTACATCATTAAAATATCATGCTTAGAATATTTTTGTTCTAACTGATATGCCAAGTCCCATTCTTGAACTTTTCGCTTTAATGTTTTCTCAGGAGTTAAAAATGAGTTTTTAATCACCTGCTGCGTAATGGTACTACCGCCCTGTGAACCGAAATCTCCTGTTACATTCACTAAAATAGCCTTAACCGTCCTTTTGATGTCGATTCCATGATGTTCATAAAAGTGGGAATCCTCCGTAGCAATAAACGCATGTTCGAGCACTTTGGGAACTTGTTCATACGTAATTTTTGTTCGCTTTTCCTTACCATATTCATATAAAAAGTTTCCATTTTCATCATAAAATTTCGTCGAAAGCGGATCTACCAGTTTAGAAGAATCCAATTTAGGCACATCCTTAATCATGGAAGCGAACGTTATCGCTCCTGCTCCTGTTGAAACGAGTCCAAGCACCAGACAGACAATAATGACCTTCTTTAACAAGGAAGTTTTTTTCGGGATTCGATTACTCCTTTGTTCATTCTGTCTTTCTCTTTCTGCTCGTTTTCGCTCTTCACGAGATTGATATGTTTCTTCTGACATTCATCTTCTCTCCCCTGTATAATTGGTTACTCAAAGTTGATTTAAGAGGCAATAATCAGTTACAACATATGGATAAGATTATATTTAAGCCGTTTCTTTTCATTTACGCGTATATAACGGATTAAGGAACTATTAATCCAGCAATCTCCTTTACTGTCCTTCGCAAGAAAGTATTTCCGTTGTTCGATTTTTTCTAGTATTTCTTGGACCACATCTTCTTTTTTAATAGTTGACTCTTTCATTATTCTTTCTCTTTTTATATCGTTTTCTAAGGTATAACAAACCACAAACTCCTTCAAAAAAACTCTCCCCTATTCCCTTGTTCATGAAGTTGATTTTAATGTTAATAATAGCTGAACAGAAAAAAATATCCATTCTTTATTAAACTATATATAAATATTCGTAAGAAATCTAATTTTTATGAGGGAATTAATCTTTAAAATTTAATTGTAATAATATTAACCTAAAAAAAATATAAAAATCGACCAATCCAATCACTCATTTTAATGACTAAAAATGCTTCTAAACTAGAAAGTGAGCAAGTCCTATAGAACCTTGCTCACTTTACATTACTTATATTTAGTTTAAAACAATTCCTTAATAGATCTTATCTCCATTGAAAATAGAATTCTTAACAATGACATAATCTACATTTCGAATTGCTGAGAGCTTGTTACCGCCAGCATAGGAAATTGAAGATTGCAAATCCTGCTCCATTTCCACTAGGGTATCCTGTAAAGACCCTTTAAATTTAACATACATCTTTTTGCCTTCGACATTTTTCTTCTCACCTTTTTGAAACTCAGAAGCCGAACCAAAATACTCTTTATACAGTTCTCCGTCTTTTTCAACTGTTTCTCCTGGTGATTCTTCATGCCCTGCAAATAACGAACCGATCATGACCATCGATGCTCCAAAGCGAACAGATTTGGCGATATCCCCATGTGTACGGATGCCTCCATCGGCAATAATAGGCTTGCTTGCTGCTTTTGCACACCATCTAAGTGCAGCTAATTGCCAGCCGCCAGTACCAAATCCTGTTTTAATTTTAGTAATACAAACCTTACCTGGGCCAATTCCCACTTTTGTGGCATCGGCACCGGCATGTTCCAATTCCCTAACTGCTTCAGGGGTTCCAACATTTCCTGCAATAACAAAGCTGCCAGGAAGGTGTTTCTTGATATGCTGAATCATATTGATGACAGCATTAGAATGACCATGTGCAATATCAATTGTAATGTATTCTGGTGTAAGATTCTCTTCTGCTAATTCTTTTATAAAACGATACTCGTCTTCTTTGACGCCCACACTAATCGATGCATACAATCCTCGAGCTTGCATATCTTTAACAAAATCTAACCGTTTCTCAGGCTGAAAACGATGCATAATATAGAAGTAATTATTTTCCGCTAAATAAACTGCAATCTTCTCATCTATAATTGTCTGCATATTTGCTGGCACAACAGGCAGCTTAAACGTACGACCGCCAAATGTAACCGTTGTATCACATTCAGTCCGGCTGTTTACAATAGATTTTGCTGGAACAAGTTGAATATCCTCATAGTCAAATACATTATCCATGTGTTTTCACTCCATATTTTGGTTTTGTACTAAGAAATAGTTTTTAAATTAAAAATAACAGGTCTAATAAATGTAGTTTCCCGAAAGTGGACGGTTTCATCCACTTCTTTAAGTTGAGTTTTAAATACTTATTATCTTAAACACAAAATCGATTGTATAACACGAATATTAATTTGTCAATTAATAAAAAATGTTCGTCTTTTAGGCGAAAAGTATTCACTCAGAAAAAAAATCCAACATATTCACCATAATCGAAAGTTTATGCTGATTATTCTAACTTTTAATCCCTAATTCAATTTATCTTTGGTGAACTTTCCATTACTTCCAGTTCTTAGTGAAAATATGTTTTAATAAAATAAATAGTTTTATATTTTCCATGTTTATCAAGGAGGGATATTTTAATGTTTACAACTCAATACAAAATCACATTACCAAGTGATTATGATATGAATATCATCAAAAAAAGAGTGAAAAATAATGGTCATAAAACAGATGGATTTGAGGATTTAAAGTTCAAGCTTTATTTAATAACAGAAAAAGGAATCCAAGATAATATACAAAATAGTTATTGCCCTTTATATCTTTGGAAAGGTCATAACGGGCTAAATCAGTTTTTATTTAATGGTTTTTATGACAATATTATAAATTCGTTTGGATGGCAGCAGATTAATATTTGTATTCCTCTAATAGATACAACTTCATCTAAAGTCATAGAGAACAACTATTTATTTCAAATTACAAGGGAAATACTACCACAAGAAAGTCTAAATAACTTAATAGAAAAAATAAGCGAAGAAATCCCCTCGGTTGAAGGCAGTGAATTTCTTGTTTCATACAACCCAGATAAATGGGAATATCATGTTTTCTATTTTTTAAACGATTTAAGTAAATTACCAGAAACAAATGGGGTCATCTATACAATCTTACATATATCTCAAGAAGAAATACCTATTTAAGAACAATAAAAAAGTGAGGATCGATGCGTTCGGTCCTCACTTTTTTCGTCTATTCAAAAAATAATTTACAAAAAACTATTCAAAAATATAAGAAAAAATATTCAAATCCTTTTTAGATTGGTCGGAATTTTAACTTCCGCCCTGATTCTTTCTTTTATTCAGTAACTTTTTCACATTCTCCTTGGGGATCCAGCAATTAAATTTGTAGTTCGGCTTTGTTTCATAACCTAATCGGCTGCAATAATAGTTTATTCCTTCTGATTTTTTCTCCGCTCTAAAATTTTCGCATGTTGCACAGCAATGGAAATCTTTCATGGACACCAGCACCTTTGCATCAGAAATATCATGGTGATTTTATCCTATTTTTGTTGTAGTTTATTCTTCAAATCTGATTTGTGAGCTAATTGATTTAACCTTTTTATTATCGAATCCACAAAATTTTGACTGCGCTGGAAGTCCTGTATTTGCGGAAGCAGTTCAACCTTCAACGTGGCAGCAAGGTTTGTGTGAACGTATAACATATCCCGAAACAAATTGACGGCACCACAATAGTTCGGATAAAAGCTATCTCCGGTTCCGAAAACTGCTGTAACCAAGTCTTTATTGTTAAGCTCCTCTAATGCTTGATAGAGTTTCCACATTTCTTTAGGAATTTCACCATCTCCCCAAGTATAGGTCCCAATCGCAATCGCATCATAGATTCTTAAATAAGCAGGAGAAAAGTCTTCAACCCTATACATCATTACGTCGACCGAATGGCCGAGGAAGTTCCGATAAATTACTTCGGCTAATTCTTTCGTGTTTCCAGTAACAGACGAATAAACAATCGCAATCTTCATCTTATAATTCGTCAAACCCATTGGACTGTGAAACTTTTGAGTAGGTCCTTGATTTTTGCTCAAAGAAATCCGACTTCGTCTCATTCACCATGTCATCTCCAAACACTTGAATCCATGGCATAGGGTTTATTTTTTCAGAATAAAGATTGTTTAATCCTAACTGTCTCAACCGTTTATTTGCAAGATATTCGACATACTCTTCAAATTCCTGTAAATCAATACCCTTTATATCAGCTAAAATGTAATGAGCCCATTCCTTCTCCAGCTCGACCGCCTCGTTAATGGTTTGATACACATAGTTGATATTCTCTTCTGTATGAAGAGCAGGATTTTCCGTTAAAAGAATGCGGATAAACTGGGCAATAAAGTAGGCATGCTGCATTTCATCACGCTGGATATAACTGATCATGGTACTGGTTTTCATCATTTTTTGCTGACGAGCTAAATGATAGAAAAAAGCAAACCCTGCGTAAAAATAAATGCCTTCAAGATTAATGGAATTCACACATAATTGAAATAACGATTGTGGCGTCGGATTCTCTCTAAAATTCTCATACGCATCTAAAATCAATTGATCTCTCTTCCTAACAATCGGATCCATTTTGGCTTGATTGAAGCGCTCATTTTGTTCGCCAATTGGAACTAATGAGCTTAAGATATAGGAATAGGATTCATTATGGACCGCTTCTTGCTGTGAAATCACGGCAAAGATTGCTTTGAAGCTAGAGTCTGTTACATAATCCATGACCTGACTCATCGTCGGTGTTTGCAGGCTGTCAAGTGAAGCAAGCTGTGTGTTTATTCGCAGGAAAACATCTTTTTCTGTTTCACTTAGGGAATCCCACTGTTTAATATCATCCTGCATATTAATTTCTTGCGCCTTCCAAAAATTCGCAAGCAGGGTTTGATACAAATCATACATTTTTGGATAGGCGATATCATTCCAATTCAACAAACCTGAAGACTTGCCATTGATAATTCCGGTTGACTTATTAGGATATTCCGGGTTTAATAGTTTAATTTTGGTTAATGGTGTATGATTCATTTTGTAATTTCCTCCCTTTGTTCACTAACTATGGCATGCTTCGCATTCTTCGATTTCTGATTGAGATGTACTTCTGACGTAATAAGTTGTTTTTAAACCTTGCTTCCAGGCTTCCATATGAAGATTCAATAATTCCTTCGCTTTAATATCATGACGAACATAAAGATTAAAGCTAATCGATTGATCAATGTGCCGCTGGCGAGCAGCATTTTGTCGAATGCTCCAGGTCTGATCCAAGACATGTCTCGACCGGCGATAATAGTTATAAGTGTTATGATCTAAATCGGGTGCCGTAACTTTAAATTTGAAATTCTTCTTTTCTTCCGCGTATTCGACCGCATACAATGGATCAATTCCATCTGTCGAACCCCCGATTTTTGCTGTAGATGAATTAGGAGCAATGGCCATCATCCAGCCATTTCTCAATCCGAATTTGGAAACATCCTCTTTTAGCTGATTCCACCGTACACTTTTATAACCTTTTCGCTCAAAATAACGGCCCGTTTGCCATTCTGACCCAGCGAACTTACTATAAAAGCCTTTTTCCTTTGCTAACAACATTGAAGCGCGAATGGTATAGTAGGCAATCTCCTCATAAAGTCGGTCAGCAAATGAAACGGCCTCATCTGATTCCCAGAAGATCCCCTCTAAGGCAAGGAGATGGTGCCAGCCAAATGTACCCAAACCAATGGCACGATATTTTTTATTGGTCGCTTCCGCTTGTCCGACTGAAATCGTATTAAGGTCAATGACGTTATCTAACATTCTTACCTGAATGGGAATTAACCGTTCTAAAACATGCACTGATTTAGGCAGATTAATAGAAGATAAATTACAAACTACAAAATCCCCAGGTTTGCGAACAATCACGATATTTCCATCTTCATCCTTATATTCTTTGACAATGGTTGTAGCAGACATATTTTGAGCAATCTCCGTACACAAATTGCTGCAAAAAATAGACGTACGTCCAATTCCTACTATATGTTTGTTAGGATTTTGCCGGTTGACTTCATCTCGATAAAACATATATGGCGTTCCTGTTTCTAATTGAGAAATCATAATTCGCGCCATAATATCCATTGCCCGATACGTTTTCCTTGGCAGTAATGGATGCCTTACCGCTTCTTCGTATTTTTCAGTAAAGAACTTTTCATCCAGCTCGTCATAAAAATCTTCTAAACCAAGAGGCGTTCCGTCTTCATCCTTCCAGCCCATGATTTGTTTGACTTGATGCGGACAAAAGGTATGCCATTCTCCGATGCTTCGGCCATTTTCATCGACTTCTTCCAGTTTCTTCATAAACAAATCTGGGATGGAAACACCCGTGAAAATATCATGTGCCTTTCGTCTTTCGTCTCCATTGTTTGTTTTTAAATCTAAAAAGCCATTCATCATGTCTTTATGGAAAACATCTAAGTAAACGGCGATGGCTCCTTGTCTTTGCCCTAGCTGATCCACACTCACAGCCGTATCATTAATCAGCCTGATCCACGGGACAACCCCGGATGAATTACCTTTGAATTTTTTGATATCGGACCCTAAGGCACGGACTTTTCCAAGATAAATGCCAATACCGCCGCCATCTTTACTCAGACGGGCAATATCCCAATTATTCATATAAATTCCGTCTAACGAATCGTCCACCGTATCAATAAAACAGGAGGAAAGCTGTCCAAAGCTTTTCCCGGCATTCGAGAGGGTCGGGGTGGCAACTGTCATATACAAGTTGCTTAATGCCCAGTATGCTTCTTTTACATACGAGATCCGCTTATCCCTAGGTTCGTTTTTCATTAAAGTCATGGCGATAATCATGAACCGTTCTTGAGGTAATTCGTAAGTTTTACCTTCATAATCCTTTGCAAGGTATCGATCTGCTAATAAAAATAAGCCTATGTAATTAAACAAATAATCTTTGTTTGGATCTATTTCAGCCCCCAAGATTTCAATCTCTTCCCGGGTATAATCATTTAATAGATCTTCCGAGTAGATTCCTATTTTCGTAAGATAGGTAAGTAGTCTATAAAAATCACCGTATTTTTCTGTTTGGTTATATCCTCTATGTTTGGCTGCTTTATGATATAAATCATTTAAAAATAGGTTTGCCGCAAGAAAGGTCCAGTTGGGATGTTCCATGGAGATTTGATTTAAGGCATAAAGCAATGATTGGTCATATCGTGAAGATTCCTCTAGTTCGGCTATCTTTTGGACTAGCTGTGTTGTATCCAGTTTGTATTTTTCATTTGCTCTTTTAATGGCCTCTAAAACAGTATCCATTTCAGGATGATTTTTAACATTCATATGATTACCCCTTTTTTGTGACCGTCGCTCGCCGATATTGAAGAGTTCGGTCGTAATTATCTTTTTTTATGACCATTGGTACTCTTTTCACTAGTGTACGGGCACATTTATCTGCTTTTGTGACCGATTAGAACTTTTTACACGTCCCTCGGTAACAATTATCTTCCTTTGTGCCCCAATACCGCCCTTCGTCCAACCGCTCGGTCATTATTACTTGTTCTAACAACAGTAAAAAACCCATCTTCAAAGAAGATGGGTTTAATAAAACGTGGATTGATCTAGTAAAACAGCAGCAACACTGTATTAGTCAGAATACCCCTCGTTCTATCTTCCTTCCTCCCGAAGAAGATAACACGCTATAAAAATGGCAGGTCTCCTGACTTATGCTTCCACCCTACTCTAATCCCTTCCCGTCCGAGGACAGTGGATACGATTATTTCGTCAGCAATTACAGTTGCGGGTACAGTTCTGGATTTACACCAGATTCCCTATTAAGTCTATATATAGACACCATTTTCATTGGTTATTATCTATATTTAGTATCTATCTTTAAAAACAAACACTAAATATTGTATATCAACTAATATAGTATACTACTTACACTTTTACAAGTATTTTATTTTTTCACCACTAGTTTCTCTCTCACTTGCTCCGCAGCCTCAACCATTACTTCCAATGCAGCAATGGTCTCCTCTAACCCGCGGGTTTTCAAGCCGCAGTCAGGATTAATCCAGAACAACTTTGGTTCAAGGACTTGGAGCGCACGCTCAATGTTTCTCGTTAATTCTTCAAGTGCAGGTACTCGAGGACTATGAATATCGTATACTCCCAGACCAATACCTTTATCATAGATATTCTCTTCAAACGCGGAAAGTAATTCACCATGGCTTCTGGATGTCTCAATTGAAATAACATCCGCATCAAGAGCGTTAATTGCATCGATGATGTCTTCAAAATTCGCATAACACATATGGGTATGAATTTGGGTCTCATTTCGCACGGATGTGGTCGAAAGTTTAAAGGCATAAACCGCTGCATTCAAATAGCTTGCCCAGTTTTCACGCTTTAATGGCAGCCCTTCACGGAGTGCTGGTTCATCCACTTGAATCATGCTAATTCCATTTTCCTCTAGCAATTCTACTTCTTTTCGAAGTGCAAGGGCAATTTGATTCGCCACCTCAAAGCGCGGAATATCATCGCGGACAAACGACCAGTTTAGAATCGTAATTGGTCCTGTCAACATCCCTTTTACAGGCTTTTCAGTTAACGACTGAGCATAGACTGTTTCCTTAACGGTCATTGGGTCTTGGAAGGATACGTCTCCATAAATTAGCGGCGGTTTAACACAACGGGATCCATAAGACTGCACCCATCCGTATTTGGTGAATTGAAACCCAGCTAATTTTTCACCAAAGTATTCAACCATATCGGTTCGCTCAAATTCTCCATGAACAAACACATCCAGCCCAAGTTTTTCTTGGATCTCAATCCATTTTTTAATCTCTGCATTAATATATTTCTCATATTTCGCATCGGTTAACTCACCTTTACGCCACAGTTGACGCTGCTTCCGGACCTCCTGTGTTTGCGGGAAGCTCCCAATCGTTGTTGTCGGCAAAAGCGGTAATCGGAATGTTGTTTCCTGGATGGCTTGTCGAATGTTAAATGGTACATCACGTTCAGCACGAACCGAAGCCAAGTTTTGAATGTCGTTTTGTACTTGTTGATTGTTTCGGAACGTTGATTCATTTAATGCTTTAATCGCTTTTGTTCTTGAAGCGATTTCTTCTTTGATGGAATCTTTCCCTAGACGAAGTCCTTTTGTTAGAACAACCACTTCATGTAATTTTTCATCCGCAAAGGATAGGGCATTTTTTAGCACCTCTTCAAGTGTATCTTCACTCTTCACTGTTACAGGAACATGTAATAAGCTTGATGATGGCTGTACAATGAGGCGATCCTCTGGAACGATCTCCGCGATCTCGGAAAGTAATGATAACTTCTCATCAAGATTGGCGCGCCAGATATTACGCCCATCGAGAATCCCCGCCGCAAGCACCTTATCTTCCGGGAATCCAAACTTCTTCAAGGAAGCCAAATTCTCACCGCGATCATGGATAAAATCCAACCCTATTCCCTGAACAGGTAGTGAAAATATCTTCTCGTAATAATCGATGCTATCAAAATAGGTTTGCAGCAAGATGTTTACGTTAGGTGCAGCATCATGCAATTGCTGGTAGACGTCAGCAATTAGTTCTACCTCTTCCCTTGAGAGCGATGTCGTTAAAATAGGTTCATCGACTTGTACCCAATCAACGCCCTCTGCTTGCAGCTCACGCAAAATTTCAGCATATAATGGAATGAATTGATGAATGACTGTCTTTAAATTAGTGTACCCTTTTGATAATTTAACAAATGTAACCGGACCTATTATTACTGGCTTTCCTTTAATCCCAAGTTTTTGTTTTGCCTCTTTATAAAATTGAAGCGGGCGGTTTTCAACAAGAGTCGGAACAGTTTGGTCCAGTTCCGGAACAATATAGTGATAGTTGGTGTTAAACCATTTTGTCATTTCTGCTGCTACAGCATCCTTTGTTCCTCTTGCGATTTCAAAATATGTTTCAAGTGAGACTTTACCACCCTTATAGATAAACCGCTTTGGTACAAGCCCGAACATTACTGCTGTATCAAGGACATGGTCATATAGGCTAAAGTCACCTACAGGAATCAAGTCGATTCCTTGGTCCTTTTGCTTTTGGAGGTGTTTCAGGCGAATCTCCTCCATTTGTTTTAAAAATGGCTCTTTTTCTAATTTTCCTGTCCAAAACTGTTCCAATGCCTTTTTCCACTCGCGTTTTTCTCCAATTCTCGGATACCCTAAATTCGAACTTTTCATTTTCTAGAAACATCCCCTTATATGTTTGTATTTTTGTCCCAACAAAAAAATCTCCCTTTCAATGGAAAGAGAGATTGATACGCACAGTTAACTGGAATTGAGACCTTTTGGCTTTCTCAACACGTATTCCTCACTCCCCCCTATACACCCGTAGAGTTCAAGCGCATACAACAGGCAGGTCTCCTGGCTTAGGTTCATCGCTCCTTACCCCTTCCCATTTCTAACTGAAACAGTGGTTTTTGATAAGTTGCTCACCTTTACAGTGGCGGGACCGCGCCGGATTTCCACCGGTCTTCCCTTTTAAGCTGTTTAATATTAAACAGCACCTGTTGCATTTCTTATGTAATTTTTACAAACATTTTGAATTTAATAGCCATATTAGCATGTATAACAAAGACTGTCAAAACCTAATTTTAGGCTTGAAGGAATTTTGAACAGGCAAAACATTTTGTTTTACCTGTTTTATTTTTAGTATACAGTGACTGAGGCACGATCTCTAATCTCAAGCGGGTCCTGTGTGTCAGTAGGTTGATTCACTTCCACCATTGGTGCCTTCGATTCATTCTCGGGACTCATTTCAGTTGGTTCACCCATATCATTCATGGGTACTGGAAACTTATTTTGTTTCTCCATTTTTTTATCACCTCCATCCTTATTATTACGAGAAAATGAAAATTTAATGGTTTCTTTAAAATTTGGAAATAGTAAGGTGGAAATAAATAAGTTGGAGGAAAAATCATGGAAGAAAAGAAACCGAATTTCCATAAAGAAACAATTAAAAGTTCGCATGAGAATGAACCAGCCTTTAATGTGTATCTAGATGAGTTATTAGTTGCCGAAGTACGTGGGAATGATCCCACTAAATTAACCGTCATTCCGATGAGGGAACTGAATGATTATGAAGAGGACAAACTTCATGAGTATATTGAATCAATGGTGTCAGATCAAGAATACTAATGTGAAAAGGGCTAACGGCCATTCGTTAGTCCTTTATTTCTATAATGCCTCCACTGTATTACTCTCCTTCTCTGAGTCTTCTTTTCCTGCATTTCCTTCTTTATTTAATTTAGTCCATATTACAAATTTTAGATAAATATAATCTTATTTTACAGCAAATGGGTATTTAACCTCGGTAACTTGTCCAATCCATAGTGCATTTCGGGAATAAACTACTTAATAGAAAAGGGAAAGGAGTGGAATCAATTGAGAAGAACAAGAGAATTTGATAATCAAGGAAATCAATCTGTATTTAGAGGTTCTGGTAGAAATAACAATAACAACAATAACTCCAATGTTAATGTTGAGGTTGATAATGAATTCGATAATGAAGTAAGAAATACTTCAGAATCTGAAGCAGAGGCTGAAGTTCGCAACACAGACAGAAATACCAATGTGGCAAGAGCAACTCTTGCTAATTCAGGAAATGCTCGTGTGAATGTTACATTAAACAGCCGCAGTAACGCTCGTGCTAACACTGACCAAGAACAAGACAGTGACCAAGAACAAAATACAAATATAGATGTCGAAGACTAGAAGTAAAAATTAAAAAATTTAGGGGGATTATTAAATGGCAAGAAGTGAAAGTGGAAGAAACCGCCGTAATAACACAAACACAGATGTGAATGTGGATGTAAACAACGATTTTGAAAATGACGTTCGCAATCGTTCAGAATCAGAGGCAGAGGCAGATGTACGTAATACTGACAGAAATACAAATGTTGCTAGAGCAACAATCAATAATTCGGGAAATTCTCGCGTAGATATTACACTAAACAGCAGAAGCAATGCACGTGTAAGATCAGATCAAGATCAAGACAACGAGCAAGATCAAAATACTGATGTAGATGTAGATTTTTAATAAACAATGAGGGTGGGATATAAGTGTTCCACCCTTAATTAAGATAGGTGGAAATAATGGAAAGATACAGAGATAAGAACCAGTACATCCCTCCTAGTTGGCAAAATTCAAGAAACCATAACAACTCCTCCGATTCTCTTGCATTCCAAGAAGATAATGTAAAGATTAAAAGCGAAAACATTAACACAATTGGACAAAGTGGCAATTCTGATGTAGATGTGAAAGTCGACGTATTTGTAGATACAACTCCAATTGCATTTGCCATCCTTACTTCCTTACTTGCAACAAACCAAATGACTGTGGAAGAGTTTAATGAAGCGATAAGGCGTCTTGAAAATCTTACCCAAGGAAGGGATTTAAACGTTTCTTCATTAATACCGAATAATGTTTCAGATGTAAAATTATTCACAAAAAGTAAAAGAAGAGTGGATTAATGGTCCACTCTTCTTTTTCAAAAAATTTATAAGAGAATGAGTATTTTTGATATTTTATCTTTACCTCCTTTCTCCCCATTATTTTCTCGAATCACAGATTAATGATATAAAGAGGGATTGATATGATAAATAGTTCAATTAACACGTTTGATTTTATTGTTGTTGGAACGGGTCCCGCTGGTGCAGTGATAGGTAAGACACTCACAGATGATAAAAAAACTTCGGCCCTAGTCTTGGAGGCGGGGGAAAACAATGATAAGGATCAGCCGATAAGTGATTCAAGATTTGCGCCTGAACTAGAGGAACAATTTTACCCACAATATTTTTGGCAAGGAGAAGGTATACCTCAACCAGGGGTGGATAATAGATCTTTTGAATGGACAACAGGCCGTCTTTCTGGTGGTGGATCATCTATTAATGGAGAACAATATGTTAGACCTACACCATCGGTTTTAAGAGAATGGGAAATGCTTTTAGGGCCACTTTGGTCACCTGAACAAGCCATAGAAAACTTTAAACAGTTAGAAAATTTCCATGGGAAAACAAATAGCCCAGAATTTCACGGGTTTAATGGTCGTTTGAATATCAGGCAGACACCAAAAATTCCACCTAGTATGACAAAAAAACTGGTTTCAGCTATGGAACAGGCAACTGGTTTTAATAAGATACTAGATTATAATGACCCTAGAACCCCAATTGGTCCTTTTACTCGATGGCAGCTATTTCAGAAAAACAATGGACAACGTGAAAGCTCATCCACAGCATTTTTATCTTCCGATTTGATGACTCCCGATGGTTTTGGTGTAAATGGTCGTAAATTAAGAGTTTTGTATAAGTCAACTTCACTTCGTATTTTATTTAACGGGCAAACTGCAATTGGAATTGAATTTCTTAAAGAAGGAAAAAAGGTAAAAGCCTTTGCCCGTAAAAAAGTAATTATTTCAGCAGGGATTAACAGTGCCCAGCTGTTAATGTTGTCTGGAATTGGTCCAGCAAATGACCTTCTTCAAGTTGGCATACCAGTTGTTTTTGATAATCCGAATGTAGGGGAATTTTTGACTAATCACACCTTAAATACTGCTACATTTACTGTTAATCAAAAAGATGTCTCTGAGTTGCAAAGAGATCCATTTGCTCTTTATACTGGTGGTGCTTTTTTACCTAATCCACTTAGCGGAATAAATGATCGACGCCGTGGTGTGCAATTAATAGGAATCTTTTCAGAAGGAAACTTAACTATTGCTATTTTATTCTTACAGCCTAAAAGTCGGGGAGCCATTAAAATACAAAGCAATGATCCATTAAAAATTTTATTAGCAGATGAAGGTTTTCTCGATAACAGGTATGACTTGGAGGCAATTAAAGCAATCTATAAAACTTACATTAAAGGTATTGCGGAGAAACTCTCCAGCATAGATCGGAATTATAAGCTTATAAACCCCACACTAGAAATGATTGAAAATGATGATGAACTTGAAGAATTCATTAAAGAAAACTTCGGTCATAACCACCATCAACAGAGTTCTCTACGGATGGCGCCTTTTAATCGCGGTGGAGTAGTAGATCGGTTTGGTAATGTACATGGAGTGGATAATTTAATTGTAGCTGATGCTTCAATTATTCCATTTACCGTTGATGGCAATACATCCGCATCTGCTTACCTAATTGGCTATACAATCGCAAAACACTTAACTGAATAGTGTTATAAAATGAAAGCCATTTGTGATTTTAATCAAACTAACAAATGGCTTATTTAATTTCAAAATTTAGGTAATATCGTATGGTCCTTGTTTTCTACACTATTCTTTTTAAATCTAATACGACCTGATCTATTTCGTCTTTTGTCGTGTACCTGCCTAAACTAAAGCGAATCGCCCCCATCCCAACTTCCTCAGTGACACCCATCTCCTTTAATACCGGTGATAATTCAATGCTTCCGGCATGACAGGCTGAACCAGTCGAGGCAGCTAGACTTGGTATTGCCGATAACAGGTCTTGACCTATTTTTCTTACAAAACTTACATTCAAGGTATTTGGCAGCCTTTGTTCAGGATGCCCATTCAGGACAATCTGCTCCCCAAATGCATCGATTAATTGACTCCAAAAATAGTTAGTCAAATTTTCCAAATCAGGATTACCTTCCTGCTGCTTCGCGAGCTCACAGGCCTTTCCTAATCCTACTGCAAGTAGTGTATTTTCGGTGCCGGCACGAAGGCCGAACTCATGCCCTGCTCCGTGAATGAGCGGTTCAAGTTCGATTCCGTTTTTAATATAAAGTGCCCCGATTCCCTTAGGTGCATATAGTTTATGACCGGCAATCGTGAGCAGGTCTACCTTTAGATCATGCACATTGATCGCCACTTTTCCCGCTGATTGGGAAGCATCTGTATGAAAAACAATCCCATATCTTTCAGCTATTTCCCCAATCTCTTTGATGGGCTGTAAGGTACCTGTTTCATTATTGGAGTGCATAATCGAAATCAGGATGGTCTCATCGGTAATCGCCTTTTCGACTTCTTCAGGTAAAACTCTCCCATATTGGTCAACTCCTACGTAAGTCACCTTTGCCCCAACTTGTTCCAAAAACCTACAAGGATTCATGATCGCAGGATGTTCAATTTTAGAAGTGATGATGTGGCTGCCTTTATGCCGATTTTTAAAATAGAAGCCTTTCAAAGCCAGGTTATTTGCCTCGCTGCCGCCACTGGTAAAAATGATTTCCCTCGCCGAACTTCCGATTAAATCGGCCACCTGTTCTCTAGCATTATGCAATAACTCTTTTACGGGTTTCCCAGACCAATGTAAGGCTGATGGATTACCATAAAAGTCGGTCAGCAGCGGCTGTATTGCATCAACGACTTCAGGTGCCAATGGGGTACTTGCATTATAATCTAGATAAATTTTTTCCATTATCAATTCCTCCGTTCCATCCATTAATCAAACCGTTACTTTCAAACAGCTTTTAATAAATTCTACGAACAAATTGTTCATCTGATTATTGGTGTTTGCCATGGATTCTGGATGCCATTGCACTCCCACTGTAAAAGTGCTTGGATAAATGTATTCGACAGCCTCAACAATCCCGTCAGACGACACAGCTACTACTCGTAAATCTTTGGCCACCTTATTTATTGATTGGTGATGAAGACTATTTACTCTAAGCTGCTCCGTATCCAGTATTTGAAATAATTTACTATCTTTTTGGATGTTCACCCAATGAGTATCGCGGCTTCTAGTAACCTTTTGCGAGTGTTGAATCGGCTCTTTGACTTGGCTTGGGATATCTTGTAGTAACGTTCCTCCTAAGGCCACATTTAAAATTTGAATTCCTCTGCATATGGCGAGCAAGGGAATATTGTTCTCTAACGCGTATTTGGCAATGGCGATTTCAGCCAAGTCGCGCTCACGTGTAGTGGGACCTAACTGTGGATGTGGATCCTCGCCATAAAAAAGTGGGTCTACATCTTCTCCGCCACTGAGGATAATCCCGTCACAAAGCGGCATCGTTTCTATAGCTAGTTCCGCATTTATGTATGGAAGAATGATCGGTATTCCTCCATTAGCGGCGACTGTCTTATGGTAATCATGATGAACATAAACACCTTCCATAAATTGATTATGATTTACATATGCCCCTGTAATACCGATAATTGGTTTATTCATGAAAAATTCTCCCCCTTAGTACTAAAGCCAGCCCTCATCAATGGAGCTATTATCCGCAATGGAAAAGGCTGCGTTTGTAATCGCGTGGGCTAAGGTTTCACCCGTTTCACAAACATCATCAAAACAAGCCTCGTTTTTCCCATTTGTTTTATAGACAAAGCCTAGCTCTTTTAATCTTTCTACTAAAAGCATAGCATTTTCGAGGTTGTCTTCCGGCTGAAACTCCGAAACAGGAATGAAGATTTCCTTTTCATAATCATACCATCTGTCCCATCGATTTAGCTTCCAGCCTAGGATTCTACAAGCAAGGATTTCTATTTTGTTCATCATGTGTAATGACTCCTTTATTTACTAAGTTTTATTATTTTACCATTTTCATAGTTTCTCTCCTATAAAAACAGACCCAGTTCCGGCAAAAGCAAAAAATTTTCACAAAATCGCCACAATAGACTATACTTGGACTTACTAACTTTTTCCGGGTTTTATATAGTTAGGAAAGGGAAAATAAGTATTGAGGTGAAAAAAATGAACGTTACTATCACTACTGTCGCCAAGCAGCAACTCAAAACTCAGCTTGGTGAGGCACCAATTGTTCGAATTAACGAAATCCGAACTACTGGTTGAGGGGCGACCTATATGTATGAACTTGCTCAGGTTGAGCAGGCAGAAAATGATGAGGTTTTTAAGATTGATGATATTACCATTCTTATTGACTCACTGGTGATAAGTCATCTGGATGGGGATGTTGTGATTGATCACAACAAAAATTATGGCTATATCCTCAAAAACAGTTACGAGATTTTAACCTTTGGGATGAAATTAAATATGAACACCAAACTAGATTAGCCCGTAAACAAAAAGGCCGTTAAATAGCCACTGTACTTAAAAAGTTAACAGTGGCTTTCTCATGATATTGATGTTTTCTTTTTACACCGACAGTCTGAAGAATTATGTAAATTCCTCTTCAATTGAATAATCATCCTCCAACTACATATGCATTAAATAGCAAAGCTTAAGGAGGTAGTAACTTGAGAAATTTCCGTCAACCGGAGGTAAAGCCCTACCTAATTACAAAGTCTTTAACCCCAGAAAATCAGGAAACACCCATATATTTTATAAATGGCGATATCGTCGATGGAAAATTATTTTACAGAAGAAACCATTTTACGTATCCTCACTTTACATCTTCCTTCTACTTTCTTCCAATTCAGGGATTCGTGCGTACCCCAAGAACATTTTCATTACCGGATATATACTCACTGCCATCGAGAACAATCAAAATGATTTTAGAGTGTTCAGGAGATAAACGTGACTTTTTTGAACCAAAAGTATTTGGAGAACAATGGGAAAAAGGTGCCATAAGTCAAGGAAGCTGGAAGGGAGTTTCTTTAAGGACCTTACTACAGTACACTGGGGTGATTGATGGTGCCAAAGAAATAGTTTTTGAAGGCTATGATTATGGTGAAAGACCTGATTCCAACCAAATAGTTCACTTTTCAAGAAGCTTACCAATTGAAACGGCTCTTGAAGCGGATACCATCATCGCTTATGAGTACAATAATCAGCCTATCCCCTTTAAGCATGGTTTTCCCTTGAGATTGATCGTACCTGGATGGTATGCCATGGCTTCTGTAAAATGGCTAAAAAAAATTACGGTGATTGATAAGGAATTTAAAGGCCCCTTTCAAACAGTGGACTATGTTTACTATCCAAACAAAGAAGATGATAGTGGGAAATTTCCTGTCACGACGATCAATGTAAACTCCACGATTCAATATCCATTAAATAGGCAATTACTGGCTTCAGGAATATACCAGATAAAAGGAATTGCGTGGACTGGAAAAGGAAGTATAGACAAAGTGGAAATTAGTTTAGATGGTCAAACTTGGGAGACCTGTCAATTACCTTCTACATCCGAAAAGTATTCATGGGTTTCTTGGAATTATCAATGGGAGGTGCTAAAAAAAGGTGAGTATACGATACAAACAAGAGCAACAGATTTCGACGGGAATGTTCAGCCTTCCAAACCATTGTGGAACCGAAAGGGCTATGGTTTTAATGCGGTTGATTATATAAAGGTTAAAGTAGAATAAAGTCCACATTCAAATTCCACATATGCAAAGGGCGGAGATGAATCTCTGCCTTTTACATTCCAAGTTCATTTATTCATATGTATACATCATCCAAAATCCAATGTCTTCAAAACCAATCCGTTTATAAATGCCTCCTGCTTCTGGATTGTCGTAGAACAAACATAGTTCTTTTCCTTCATCAAGAAGTTGATTGCACAACTTCAGCATACAGTTAGTAGCATATCCTTTTTTCTTATAGTTTTCTAGTGTAGCTACCCCCACCACCATGGCTGACATTGAATTTTCTGCTGCTGTTGAGGCAGTTGATACAATTTTCCCATCTTCCTTTATAAAAAATGATCGCGAACTTCCGTCTTTCAGTTCACGTAGTTTTCTTTCCAAAGTCATGGTTGATCCGTTAAACTCTGGAACAGAGTTTAGTAATTCAACAAGTTCTTGAGCATCGTGGGGTTGTGCTTGCTGAACATTTAATAGGTCAACATTATTTGTACCAGTATTTAATTTAGTGCATTTAGCATAATATAGTTGTCTTTTCCTTTTGTAAGGTTGATTCAGGAAGGGCTCAATTTGCGCGGTAATCCCCTTTAGACCTGACATCATCTTAAAAGTAGAATCATTAGACATGACCTCAGCAAATCCTCGTGCATCAAATGAATCTAATGCAAATGGAATATAATTTTCCTCGAATTTTAACAAAACAGCAATAAGGTCTCCACCTTCGTTAAACTCTCCCCAAAGCTTTTGAAATTCTTGTTCATATCCATATACCTCTATGTCACCAATAATAAATAAGTTTTCAGCAGGTTTGGTTTTCAATAAACTTAGACAAACGTTATGATCATCTTTATTTAATCTTCTTATCATCATTCTCCCCCATTTTAAGTTCTCTCTAAGTAAAATTTCCCTTGTAATTTATTAGTATAATATGAACCCTGCTAACATGGAAGATCTAATCCTTCTCTGTCAGACCTATATTTCACCTTCTGCTTCCGGATCATTTTTAATAAAGAAGGAAAGAGTTTTTTTGTCATTCTAAAAAAATATTTCTTTTACGTGCTAAATACTTGAAAATTATTAAAATTATGGTAATCTAATATTAATTTTTCCGTATTTTCAGAATAATAAATTTGATTCCAACATCGTCCTCTACATTCTTCGTTTTCACCTCAAGATTTAATCCTAATTTTTTTCATTGGAACTGAAAATAAAAAATGATTGGAGTGGTTGAAATGTACAATTCTCAAAATGGATCTTATGAGGTTGTGAACACAAATGTTTGTCAAAGCTGCGGAAGAATCACCCTAAAACATGAAGGGGCTAATTCTGACAAAAAACAAGGTATCATTTTTCCTATCTTAGGTTGGACATTCTTTGTTATTTCTCTCATGTTTATTCCTATTTTGTTCGGAGCAGCGGCATTTCTGATGGGCTTTTTTACTTTCCATGATCGAAGTAAAGCGCACGGTGTAGTTTTAATGATGTTTGCCTCGGGAGGATTAATCCTTGGTTCACTGTTTAGCATTATGGTATCTGGAACCTTGTTTTTATAGGTTACAAAAGGTTGGTAGATATTCTATCAACCTTTTTTTATTTTCCAAGTTATAGCTGAAGTATCAACCGAAATATAATAAATTACTAATACAAATTAAGCCTGCGAGAAAGCTATTAATACCATTAACTTTTCTTACCATATTTTTTGTTTACACTTTTGGAGTGGAGCTTTTATTCGGTTTTTAAACAGTCATGATATACTTGGGGATATGCATTTGATAATCTAGCTATAGAACAGCAGCTTAGGAGTGTGAATGATGAATTATAAGGTAGTCATCTTAGATATAGACGGAACTATAGTTCCACATGGAAAAACCGTCAGCCCCGCCACAAAGGATGCGATTCAGCGGTTAAAAGATAAAAACATGAAGGTAGTCATTGCTACGGGACGGGCTCCTTATTTTTCAAATTCTGTTGTAGAGGAAACCGGAGTAGAATCAATGGTTTTCTTTAACGGATCGTATGTTTATCATGAAGGAAAAGAGATTTATCAAAGCGCAATTGATAAAAGTATCTTAAAAAGGGTTCATCAGTTATCTGGTGATTATCAACATCCGCTCACTTTCTTGAGTGGTTCAAGCTTTACATCAACCGACTTGAGTCACCCTTTTGTTGTTGAAGCCTATAGTCATGATCCGTGGAAACCTGTTCTAGCGCCTCCTCGTTATTGGATGGACCAAGATATTTATCAGTTGTTCCTCCACTGTAATCTGGAGGAAGAAATTCATTATAAGGCTAAAATTCCCGAGTTGGATTTTCGCAGATGGAGCTCTGGGGCACGAACCTGTGATGTGAATCTTACGAATTCAAACAAGTCTGTTGGGATTACAAAGTTATTGGAGAAGCTTGGTATTGCTCCAGATGAAGCTGTTGCCTTTGGAGATGGTATAAATGACATTGAAATGCTCTCATTGGTAGGAATGGGCGTTGCCATGGGGGCGGCATCTGATGAATTAAAGCAAGCTGCAAATATGGTGACTCTTTCTGCTGAAGAAGATGGGGTTGTTTACGGGTTGGCAAAGCTTGGATTAATTTAGTACTACTTATCGTTCGGGGAAATGAGTCTTATCCCCCGAACGATTCCTATTTCTATTCCTTCAGGAGTTATGACGACCTCTTATCCCCCGAACATTTCCCATTTCTATTTCTACAGGAGTTATGTAACATCCCTCCATACTATGGAAAATACTATTTCCTTCAAAAGCTTCAATCTTGTATCACCATTTTAAATATTGCCTTCTTCCTCCCATTTAGAAACTTCCTCACGAACCCGTGGCGCTACCTCTTTACCCAATAGCTCAATCGCTCTCATAACATCCGTATGTGGCATACTTCCTACCGGTACATGGAGCATGAACCTGGTAACCCCCACATTCTTGCGAAGATGAATAATTTTTTGTGCCACCGTTTCAGGGTCTCCCACATAAAGCGCGCCTTCAAAACTTCGTGCCGCATCAAAACTGGACCGATCGTAATACCCCCAGCCTCGCTCACGACCTAACACATTCATTGCTTGCTGGGTAGACGGGAAAAATTTATCAGCTGCAATCTCAGTGTCTTCTGCAATAAAACCGTGGGAATGCGATGCTACCGTTAACTTTGAAGCATCATGTCCTGCCTGTTCCGCCGCTCTTTTATAGAGTTTAACAAGCGGTGCAAACTGGACAGGACGACCGCCAATAATTGCAAGAACAAGCGGTAATCCTAACAATCCGGCACGAATAACTGAATCCGGCGTTCCCCCGCTGCCAATCCACACCGGCAGGGGATTCTGCACAGGACGAGGATAGACACCCAGATTATTTATTGCTGGACGATGCTTACCGCTCCAACTCACTTTCTCGGACTCCCGCAATTTTAATAAAAGATCCAGTTTCTCTTCGAACAGTTCATCATAATCTTGCAAATCATAGCCAAACAATGGGAACGATTCAATAAACGAACCACGTCCTACCATGATTTCCGCTCTCCCGTTTGATAGACCATCCAGCGTGGCAAAATCTTCAAATACCCGGACGGGGTCATCAGAAGAAAGAACAGTCACGGCACTCGTCAGCCTAATCCGTTTTGTTTGTGGAGCTGCAGCAGCAAGGACCAGAGTGGGAGAGGATGCTGCATAATCTTTGCGGTGATGCTCCCCCACTCCAAATACATCTAAGCCTACCTCATCTGCAAGGACAATTTCCGCTACGACTTCACGGAGCCGCTCGGCATGACTTATTACTTCTCCGGTCTGAACGTCCGGGGTGGTTTCTACAAACGTACTAATCCCTAACTCCACCTAAAATTCCTCCTATTTTTACTCAAATTATGTAAGTAATTATGACAGACTCATTCTATCATAGTTTGTTCAAGTCTATAGCCATCCCTAGCTCAGTTAAAATAATTTTGGGGTAGTTTACACATAATACAGAAAAAAGGTGTGTTATTTCTTGGATTTCCCTTCCATTCAGATGAATTTTTGGGATGCTGTGTTTGCGATCCCAATGATTATGATGTTAACACAATTCATTAAGGTTTATTTTAAAATCCCCAAATGGTTTGTCCCTACGATTGCTGTTTTATTCGGACTTGGTATTTCCATTTTTATTAGTCACAAACATAGCTTTATCTCTGGTCTTTTCATGGGCTGGTTTTATGGATATGCGGCGATTGGCTCCTACGCTTCTTTAAAAACAAACCTTGTTGCGTATCGAAATAAAAAAAGTGATAAGTATTAAAAGAAAAGGAAATCTTTCGTAATCAGTCTACGATAGATTTCCTCCCTTTATATAATATGGAAAAGTATAAATCGACTTTGAGAAATGTCCAGCTCAGGCCATACCCAGCTGAACAGAGCGCTTGCGCTTTTCTTACCTAAATCTATTCGGAAACTGTTTAACAATTCCATCTGTTAAAAAGTCACCCATATGAATGAGATGGGTCTCATTGGTATCCGCCGTTTTGATATCTGCGGTCCAATCCCCTTTTAACCGGTCCTCTACTTCAGTCGTGGTCAATTTTAAATGGGTATAGAACATGTCAGTTAGAACCTGTTTGTTCCAATTCGGGTTTGCACTAGTCAGGAAGGCAACTATTTCATCGGCATTACGGATCCAATCCTTATTAAATTGATTGACCTTCGCTTGGTCCCCGGCTTTTGCCGCCTCAATAATTTTACCGACAATTAAGATATGTTCCTTAAGTAAACTCGTAAGCTTGTTCCCTGCTTGTACTCCATAATAGGGTTTAATAATATTTCCAAGATCCACTTGATTCTCTAATACCCTAGTCAATACATGGTCCTTGTCCTTAAGTCCTGCTAGGCTGCTGACAATAAAACTTCTTGTCCACCATGCTTGTTCAATCCACAGCTTTTGCATTGGATACTTTAATTGAATCACCGATTGATTAATACATGCCCGCTGCGGTGCCGGTCTTCCTTCGGCTCCAGCGGATGAAACAGTGGTTGTAAAGGCGAGTGAACTAACAAACAAACAGGCGATTAGTTGTTTTTTCATGGTAGACTGCTCCTATTCTGCTAATTTTTCAGTTTTAGTATTGATAATATTTCCTTCCTTATACAATTAGATCCAAAGACCCAAACAAAAAACTTACACCTTATCAGGAAGAGTCTGACCATTCAAGGGATCATTATAAAGAACCATCCCAGGCATATTAATCTGATGTTTGTGAAATACCTTTAATAATTCAAACCTTACCTGTCTCGATACCTCAAAATAATCATCAGGCCAAACAAGCCCTACCATACAAAGCTCATAACCGACATATTTCTGATTAGGGTTAAGGTCTGTTATTCCGATAAACTGAAATTCCTGCTCAGGGCTGCCGTCCTCCATTTTCAACAGGCATTGGGAGTATCTTTCATTACAAGTACTGCAGACTTCTTCCATCAACTGCTTCATTTTTTGTGGATCTTCCTGATAGCTGACAGTCATTCGTTCAATGACGCGCATTTTTCCTTTATTAAAATTCTGAATGGTTCTTACTTCCCCATGAGGAATCGTCAATAATTTGCCGGACCATTCACGAATTTGCATAAAACGAATGCCAATCTCCTCAATAGTACCTGAGTTATTTCCATTAAAGGTGACATAATTCCCGACACGGAATTCTCGATCTGACAGTCGAACTAATCCTAATAAGATATCTTTTAATACCTCTTGGGCCGCAAGACCGACAACGACACCGACAATTCCTGCTCCAGCAAGTAAGCCTTTTAGATTCATAAATTGGCCAATCATATAAACAATTACGATGGTCGCTGAAGTGTATTTTAAAGCAGAACGGATTACCCCTTGGATGGTTTGTTCGACCTCGTCTTCCAATAGGTGAGACTTTCGAAAAAACCAATCAACACTCCGGTTAATCACAAATGAAATAATCATTAGGATTACGATCATAAAGACGACTCTTAAGATTAAATAATCTCTTATATAATTCAAAAAACTTTCTGAATAAGTTAAAAGGTCCATCGATTCACTTCCTTCAAAAATTGGAATCACCTTTTAGCATGACCTATATTTTCCAGAATTATTTTCTTTGCCCTTTTTTGTCTATTAATCGGTTCTTTCTATAAAATGCAACTCTATTATTATGTAATATAACTGTAATACTCTGAAATACTAATCTAGCAATCCCTTTCATAAAAATAGACATTAATAAGAGAATTCGACTGGAGGAAAATGACCTTGAAAAAACTTATTACTGCGATTTCTGTTATAGCTTCTCTATTATTTTCTTCACCTGCTTTTGCCTATACCGTTAAAAGCGGGGACACAATGTTTGGAATTGCTAGAAGTCAGAATCTTTCATTGCAAGAGTTAGCGAGACTAAATCCGCAGATTCAAAATCTTAATTTAATTTATGTAGGACAAACCGTTAATACAGGAACTCAGGATGAAAAAACAACCGGACAAGCCGTCAACACAGGAACTCAGGATGAAAAAGCAACCGGACATGCTGTCAATACAGGAACTCTGGAAGGAAATACAATTGGACAAGCCGTACATACTGCTTCAAAAGCTGAAATAAACGTAGGATACTCGGAAAACGAATTAGATTTGCTTGCAAGATTAGTCCGAGCAGAGGCTGAGAGTGAACCATACCAAGGAAAAGTCGCCGTCGCCTGTGTGGTCCTTAATCGAGTTGCCAGTTCCTCGTTCCCTAATTCGATTAAAGAGGTTATCTATCAAAAAGGGCAATTTCAGCCAGTCCGGAATGGAGAAATTAATCAACCTGCGGATGAGGATTCGATTAGAGCCGTTCAAGAAGCCATAAATGAAAAAAGCAATGTAGCCGCTGGCTCGTTATTCTTTTATAATCCAGCTACTGCGACGAACCGTTGGCTTGATTCAAGAGCTACAACGCTTGTGATTGGAAATCATGTTTTTAAAAAATAACTTCATGATCCCAGCGCTGGGGGTTTTCCAATCTTATGGATGGCACCTGGCGCTTTTCTGCGCTAAAATTAGAATGTTGTAAATCATGAAAGGTTTATGAAGAAACAAAGGGGAAAGTATAATGAAAAAATATCAAACATTATTATTCGATGTCGATGATACATTATTAGATTTTGCTGCTGCCGAAGCCTCAGCCCTAAAGCTCTTATTTGAGAGTCAAAGTATAACGCTAACAAAGGAAATGGAAGCCCACTACAAAAAAATAAACCACGGGCTGTGGAAATTGTTTGAAGAAGGACACATCGAACGGGATGAAGTAGTCAATACCCGTTTTTCCCTTTTATTTAAGGAATATGGAAAAAACGTTGATGGCGCCTTATTGGAAAAAAACTATCGCGGTTATTTAGAAGAAGGACACCAATTAATTAGTGGTGCGCTTGAATTAATGTCCGTGTTGCAAAACCAATTTGATTTATATATTGTTACAAACGGAGTTTCCAAGACACAGGACAAACGCTTACGTGATTCCGGTCTTCACCCGCTCTTTAAAGAGATTTTTGTCTCCGAAGATACAGGTTTCCAAAAACCGATGAAGGAATTTTTTGAATACGTCTTTGCCCGAATTATTAATTTCTCTCCAGAACATGCTTTAATAATTGGTGACTCCTTAACCTCTGACATTAAAGGCGGACAGCTTGCCGGCCTGGATACTTGTTGGTTCAATCCTAAGGCCAATCCAAACAACACCGAAATTATTCCTACCTATGAAATTCGGAATCTCAATGAGCTGCATCAAATCTTACATTTTGATCAAAGAGACATATAAATATTAATATAATAAGCCTTCATGTGATATTGCACATGAAGGCTTATTCTTTATAATCGACCATTGTTTGTAGGACTCTTTGGACTTTCGAGCTGTTTATCTGAGGCCTCTTCTAAATCATCAGTTATTTCATCAGCTGGGTTGCTTTTCTTGTGTTTCGTCTGAAAAATATCTTTTGATACAGTATTAAGTTTTTTTACAAAGCGGTTAAAACCAAATCCCACAAAGAAGGCTATACTAATAGGCGCATAAGGAGTATCTTGATAATCTGTAAATTGAATGAGTAAAATACCACTTTGGATCAGCGTGACAGCCACGACTGCTGTGCCTGTGGCAAAAATGGGATAAAAAATATACATAATCCATTTTCGATAATCGTGTAATTCGTCTTCCATATAGTGAGTACAAAACATATAAAGATGTCTTAGTGAACCGCCAATTGCTCCAGCGAAAAAATAATACAAAAAGATTTTGATATCAGAAATGAATGGCAGAGATTTTTCAAGCGCACCGGTCCCTAACATGCCTACTGCGATAAAACTGCCAAAAAACAGCAAGCAAAGGTATGTCAAAATGACGGCTTTTAACCATTTCTTCATTTTGTGACACCTCCACTACTATCCTATGTTGCCAAGAGTAGAGATGTCACAGCCTTTAGTACCAAATCCAATTAGAACGAAATGACCAATAAGCCTTGGACTTTTTCGTCTGTTTATTAAGCTTTAATGACATCATCCGGGTTTAATAATGTTACATTGTTTGTTTCAACAGTTTCCGGATATTTGATGCCCTCCCCGGTGTTTAAACAAACAACTGTTTCATCTACTTTTATCCAGTTTTGCTCACGTAAAATACGAGCTGCAGCAAACGTAGCCGCACCTTCCGGACAAATGAAGTTCCCTTCAAGTTCAGCCACCAGCTTTTGTGCTTCCGAGAGGTCGTTTTCCGAAATGGCAATCGCACAGCCATTTGTTTCATAAATGGCTTCCAAGACCAGGAAATCACCCAGTGCTTTTGGTACATTGATGCCAAAAGCATTAGTCTTTGAGTTTTCCCAGAATACCGATTCCGTTTTCCCCTCTTGCCATGCCTTCACGATTGGAGCGCATCCCTCCGCTTGAACTGCTACCAATCTAGGAAACTTATCAGCTTCTATCCAGCCCATTTCTTTTAATTCCAATAGTGCTTTATAAATGCCGATAATCCCAACACCACCGCCAGTCGGATATAAAATGACGTCGGGAACCTGCCAATTAAATTGTTCTAAAATTTCGTATCCCATTGTCTTTTTACCTTCAATTCGGTATGGTTCCTTCAAGGTTGACGCATCATAAATCCCCTGTTCGGCGATCAGCTTGCCAACAATTTTACCTGCATCACTGATTAGTCCATTTACTAAATATAAATTGGCACCGGAGACGGCAACTTCTTTTCTCGTGATATTCGGGGCATCTTGAGGCATAACGATGGTTGCTTTAATGCCGGCTTTTGCAGAATATAGCGCCCAGGCTGCGCCTGCGTTGCCATTAGTCGGCATTGCCAGCTGTTTCACACCCAGTTCCTTTGCTTTGGAGATTCCGACACTAGCCCCGCGAGTTTTAAAGGAACCTGTTGGAATGATCCCCTCATCCTTGATATACAAATTAGCTAAAGCGTATTTTTCGCCTAGTTTCTTTAGTTGTGTTAAGGGAGTCATCCCTTCATCCAAAGAGACGATATTGTCCTCGTTTTTCACGGGAAGCAGTTCATGATATCTCCATAAACTATTTTTTCGAGAGTTTAAGTCTTCTTTTTTCAAAATTGATTTAGCTTCATTCAAATCGTATCTAACTAATAGTGGTGCTCCACAACGACATAGCTGATTTACTTCATCGACGGTATAAATCTCATGGCATTTTGGACACTCAAGATGGGAAACATAGCTATACTTCACTGTTTTTACCCTCCAAATATTTATTTATGTATACTAACCCGTTTCCTCTTTTTCTTTCGATAAACGAAATATAAAAGTTTGGACTATTTCATTATATCCGATAATTCCGATTATATAAATAAGTATTAAGAGGGAAAAATTGATTGAATAGAAAAAAGGGAGTCTTTTCAAACTCCCTTTCACCAATTCAAATCATCCGGAAACCGGTTGTTCCCCTGTTAGATTTCGTTTTTGTGCAATCCGCTGCTTTTTAGACTTTTTAAAATGGAATAATTCATAGATGACCGGCACAACAACTAATGTTAATAGGGTGGAAATAGCGAGACCGCCGATTACAACGATGGCGAGGCTCTGCGAAACAAGACTTCCCATTTCTGCTTTTTTAAATAATAGTGGCAGCATCGCACAGATTGTCGCAACAGCTGTCATTAAGATTGGGCGGATGCGCGTACTAGCGGCCTCTAAAATTGCGTCCCGCATAATCATCTTCGCTTCATTCTGCTTGACTCGATCAATTAATACAATCGCATTGGTGACAACAATACCAATTAACATTAACGCACCGAGCAGCGCAGTTATGTCAACAGGAATTCGGCTTACTAATAGTCCGATGATTGCCCCAATCGCAGCTAGTGGCAGCGAGAATAGAATCGCTAGCGGCGCTCGTAAGGTTTTGAATGTAATGACCATGATAAGATAAACAATTCCAATCGATAGTGCCATTGTTAAGAACAGGTCAGTAAAGTCATTCGCTTGGCTGACCGCCGCCCCACCGACATATACAACAACATTATCAGGCAGTTTTAAACCTGTTCCAGGCTTGGTGCCATTGATTTTTGTATTAATTTTCCCAGATACTACGGACAGCTGTTTCGGGTCAACGGTAGCTGTTACCCGGAGATAGGCCTCCCCACTTTTATGAAGAATCTGGGTTGCTTTGTTTTCAACATTCAGCTTGGCAACAGAAGTAATAGGGACTAATTTTTGCTGGTTAGTAACCATTATTTCTTCTAAATCCTTTTTGGCAGAGGGATTTAGAATAGGTTCTAAATACACAGGTGTATTCGATCCATCAAGATTTACGCTTCCAATTGGCATACGATTAAGCATCATCCCAAGTTGTTGGATCACTTCACCAGGTTTCGCCGCATCCGAGTTAACTGTAAAGGTATAAACTGGTTTCTTCTCTTCTTGGTTTGTTTCTACTTTTTCTACCCCTTTAATAACCTTTACCACGTCCTCAATTTTGGCCGCGCTTGACTCAATATCCTCCATTTTTCCACCTACAACATCAACGGTAATTGAGGTGGAACTTCCGCCTGTTAATGAACCAGAGCCGGCCATTAATTCAGCACCCGGATAGTTATCCTTTTGCTTATTTACTTCATTGATAAAACGTTCGGCATTGGCATTCTCTTTCATCACAATTGTAAAAACAGCTGATGTCGGAGAACCAACTTCCCCATATTGGGCAGCATCCGGACTATTGCCTAATTGTGTATAAATCGATTTTGGTCCCTCTCGGTCTAATAAGTACTTTTCCAATTTCAAGGTTTGATCATGGACTATTTTTATTGGCGTTTCATTGGGGTAATCTAATGTCACCCTCACGAGTTCGGCATCCGAACTATCAACGGCACCCTTTGGCATTACAAAATAGGCAGCAATGGAACCAAAAAACAGTAGGGCAGATGTCAGTAAAATAACCCACTTATGATTTAAAGACCAGCGCAGCATTGAAACATACCGTTTGGAAGACTGGTGTTTTGGTAATTTGGCTTTTTTCAGAAGCCCGGCACTCATGAGTGGAACAACTGTTAAGGCTACGAGTAACGACGATAATAAGGAATAGGTCACCGTTAATGCGAACGGCAATAAGAAATCCCTCAATCCAGCCCCTACTAAGCCTAAAGGCAGAAATACGGCGACCGTTGTAAGAGTGGAAGATGTGATAGCAGAAGCCACTTCTTTTGTTGCTTCTACTATCAGCTCAATTGAAAATTTCTCGTGCTGCATTTTACGGAAAATATTTTCAATCACAACGATACTATCATCGACTAAGCGGCCGACAGCAACAGCAACTCCACCTATTGTCAGGATATTAAGGGTGATTCCTGACCGCCCTACTAAAAAGAGGGTTAAGCATAGCGAAAGTGGAATCGAAACAATGGTAATAAAGGTTGAACGAACGTTTCGCAGGAAAAACATTATCACAATGGTTGCAAATAAAGCTCCTAACAGTACCTCCTTTATCATGCTGATCACAGAATTGACGACCATATCGGCTGTTGAATAGAAGACACTTACATTAGCATTCTCGTATTTTTGTGTGAGACCTTTTGCTTCTTTTCTAACCTCTTTTACAATCGAGACTGCACTTGAATTGCTATCTTTTGTAATAATCGCAAGCAAGGCATCCTCACCATTCACACGTGTTATATGATCTTCCTGACTGGCTTTTTGAATTGAGGCAATATCCCCCAGTTTGACTCCTTGAACCACAGAGACATTCTTTAAGTCTTCAAGACTCTCAAGTGTTCCAACTACTTTAATGTTGCTTGTTTTTCCGTCGATCGTTTTTTGACCGACAGCGGCAGCCATGTTTTGACCTTGTAAGGCCGCTACAACCGCTTGTGCGGGCAGCTTAAATTCCTGCAGCTTCGCTTGATCTAGTTCAACGGAAATTTCATTTACCCCTCTTCCGTACATCGCTACACTTCCAACACCTTTAATTTGCTTTAGTGCTGGAAAAATTTTATCATCTGCTAGTTTAATATTTTCCTTTGTAATACCGTCCTTAAATGTAACTGAAATATCAGCAATCGGTATCATATCTGTGTTTAATTGAACGACTATCGGTTTATTCGTACCTTCAGGTAGCCTGACAGCATCTATTAATTTTTGAACATCTGCTGCCGCCTGCTTCATATCTGTCTCTGCCTCAAACATGATATCTATTTTGGAGAATCCATCTCCTGTAGTCGAATAAATTTCACTTTTTCCTTTTACAGCTGAAACCGATTGTTCAATTGGTGCTGTAACTGTATCTGTCATTGTTGCAACATCTGTTCCTTGACCAAGTACTACTACTGTTACCTGCGGATTATCGGCAGTCGGCAAAAACTCCATTGGTAAAGTAAAGTAACTGAAAATCCCCATAATTAGAATCAGGGCTGTCGTAAGCAACACAGCAGCCTTATTACGGAAAGACCACTTTGTAAACCACGTCATATGCCATTTCCCCCCTTATTGATCTGGCTAAAAAAATGATGATGTTTGAATAGTCGTATGTAAATTTGATGCAGCCTAGTAAGGATGTTTAAGAAGAACTAGTAAATAAGTTCTATTCAACAACTAAAACTTATGAATTACTAAATCCAACATGATTATACTTGTTCTTTATTAAGAAGTAAATTATTTTTGACAAATTTACCAAAGTTTTACATTATAATCAATTGGTACAGAGCCCTAGTCCAATAAGATTAACTTTTATTCATATAAAAATGCAGTATGGGGATGAGCCATACTGCATTTCTGTATTCCATAATACTCCTATACTTTCTTACGTCTTTTTTATTTTGTAGTTTTTATGATTTACGATTGTCGTGAGTGGTTCATCCTTCTCTTTCGAATAACCGTATTGGACGATAACAGAATTTTCTCGAACCCCAGAAACGGTTCCTTCGTGACTTTCTCCATCACGCTTAAATGTAATAATATCACCGATTTTTGCCGCAGCCATTTCATTCACCTCGCCTTTATCTTTTCCAAAAAATCGAATTGTCATTCGATTACCATTGCTCCACCTACATAAATTTTTTGACCTTAACAAAAAATAGGAGAAAAAGTGAAATTTTATTTGGGAGAAACGATATGGGAAAAACACAGACTCTTAGACGTAAACATTTATCTGGATTAGATTTACGAAGATATTTATATAAAAGAAGGACTGTCGTTCACAGACTAACAGCAGAATCCGTTGGTCTTGGTATACTGCTTGCGGTAGTGGGTGGATTCTTAGATGCCTACACATATGTAAGCCGCGATGGGGTTTTTGCCACTTCACAGACTGGTAATCTTGTTTTGTTAGGCGTAGAGGTGGCTCATGGGCAATGGACTCAAGGATTACGTCATATACCACCGATATTCGCATTTGTATTAGGAGTAGCCGTGGCTGAAGGCTTAAAACATCCGCATATTACTAGGACCTTTCCACACCCGGCCCGCACCGTTCTTTTGTTAGAAAGCATTGTTCTTGTCATTGTAGGAACCTGGCCTGTACAAGTACCGAATATGATTGTCACCATAACGATTGCATTTGTAGCCTCTGTACAAATTTCTTCGTTCCGTACATTAGTGCAATGGCCCTATAATTCGGCAATGGTCACAGGAAATTTGCGTACAGCTGCGCAAGCGGCATATACTGCACTAGTGTTACATGACCGAAAGGGTCTCCTTCAACTTTTAGACTTTACGCTGATTATCGTCTCTTTTTTATTGGGTGCATTAATTGGTACCTTAACAACCTTACATTGGGGGACAAGAGCCATTTGGTTTGCCTCAGGCATTCTTCTATGTGCCATGCTGGTCTTAAAAGCAAACCCGAAAACATTGCTTAATAAGTCATAAAGAAAAGAGGCAGGATTTACTCTCATGATAGGGAATAAATATCGCCTCTTTAAAATTAGATTCTCTTTTTAAAATCTTCTCGGATTGATTCAATAATTTCGTCTGGTATATCCGCCGGAAGAGATGTACCATCCTCAAAAACCCAGCAATTGATGATTTCTAAATCGGCCTTTTTAAAGGTAATGCTATAGTTTTTATGTTGGTGAACAAATTCCGCCGTCACATATTCCTCGACAGCAAAATCATCATCGATAATCATATTGGTGATTTCATATGGCTTCACAGCGATGTCTCCTTTTTGTGCCATTTAAACTATAGGATTAACTGATTAGGGCTATTTATTCAATGAGTCATTCCAGCCCTGCTTCCTCGTTATTCAAGATTATGGTTTAAATGTTTCTAAGGAAAGAAATAACCCATTATAATAACTTTTTATTTCATTAATGAGCAAATCATTACTTTTTATTAATGTAAGGGTATCACGGTTCAAACAGCAGCCGTCACATATTTTTTTCCAAGCGGGCGTTAAGACTTCCTGTAAACCAGCTAAGAATTGATTATCCATTTTGACATGTTCAAAAAAAAGTAATTTCCCTCCCGGCTTACAAACACGAAGCATCTCAATCATTGCTTGATTAGGATTTGGTATTGTACATAGTACGAGTGTTGCTACGACTGTGTCAAAACTATTATCAGGAAACGGCAGCTTTTCAGCACCTGCTTGTACTATTTCAATTTCTACAGCGGATTGTTTCAGTTTCTCTTGTGACCTTTCAAACATATAAGTACTGGGTTCGGTTGCAACTACTTTTTTAACCGATTTATATAGAGGAAAATTGATACCTGTCCCAGATCCGATTTCCAAAACACAACCATTAGCCTTAAATAGAAGCTCCTCACGAATCTCTTTAAACTTCTTTTTTTCTAAAGGACGCATAAAAAAGTCGTACCCCTTAGCAAACATCCGACCCAAAACTAGTCAACTCCATTATGTATATTCTTGTTTTACACTATCACTAAATAATAAAAAGTGAAAGTCTCATCTTCTAACTGATCACTCATACTTGGTTAAAATAAATTTTCTCTCCTCTAATATGAAACAAAAAAAGCAGTAGATTCTAAAATCGAATCCACTGCTTTTATGTTTAAAGATAACTGACGCGCCCGAAAGGAGTCGAACCCATAACCTTCTGATCCGTAGTCAGACGCTCTATCCAATTGAGCTACGGGCGCATTTTGTTAAATTGAGAGTTCGTTCTCTCAAAACTAGATAATATATAGAAGAAGTAAAAACGAGTTCGCTTTATAAACTGTGGTTAAGTCCTCGATCGATTAGTATCAGTCAGCTCCACATGTCACCATGCTTCCACCTCTGACCTATC
>NZ_NUNF01000053.1 GCF_002585305.1 Bacillus sp. AFS037270
GCCGCAACTGGATAAGCTTTAGACCATCGAGGGGCTAGGCGCTGGAGCTGGACGTGTCTGAACCTGTAAAAAGTTGCCCACAAGTAATAAAGCTATAATTTTCTAGACCATAAAAAAAGGACTCCAAAATGGAGCCCAAATGTTAGAGGATAATCGCGATTAATCCGCCAGAACCTTCGTTAATAATTCTCTCTAATGTTTCTTTTAATTTATACCTGGCATTTTCTGGCATTAAAGATAGTTTACCTTGAATCCCCTCTCGAACAATAGAACTCAAAGACCGGCCAAAAATGTCAGAATTCCAAATCGATAATGGATCATCCTCGAAGTCCTGCATTAGATAGCGGACTAACTCTTCACTTTGTTTTTCCGTACCGATAATCGGAGCAAATTCTGATTCTACATCGACTTTAATCATATGAATCGATGGAGCTACCGCTCTAAGTCTTACACCGAATCTAGCACCCTGACGGATGATTTCTGGTTCTTCAAGACTCATATCAGAAAGTGATGGTGAGGCAATCCCATAGCCTGTTTGTTTAACCATTTTTATTGCATCGGCAATATGGTCATATTCTGCTTTCGCATGGGCAAAATCCTGCATTAATTCTAGCAGATGATCCTTACCTCTGATTTCCACACCGACAATTTCTTTTAAAATATCATCATATAACTCATCAGGAGCGATTAAGTCGATTTCAGCAACACCAGAGCCCATCTCTATACCAGCTAATCCGGCTTTATCAATGAATTCAAAGTCACTGAACTGTTGAACGACACGATCAACATCTCGTAATCTCTTGATATCTTTAACTGTTTCTTTCACTGCATCCTGATAGCTTTCACGAAGCCAATGATTTTCTCTAAGTACCATGACCCAGCTTGGCAGGTTTACATTGACTTCAAGTACCGGAAACTCGTAAAGTGCCTCGCGAAGAACATTGAGAACATCACTGTCACGCATGCTTTCTACGCTCATTGCAAGTACAGGAATATCATATTTTTCTGATAGGCTTGATCTTAATGTTTCAGTAGCAGGGTGATATGGCTGAGCACTATTGACCACCATAATAAACGGTTTGCCAACTTCTTTCAACTCATTTATAACCCGTTCTTCTGCCTCAATATAGTTACTTCTAGGAATTTCACCAATTGTTCCATCAGTCGTTACTACAACCCCAATAGTTGAATGTTCCTGTATCACCTTTCTTGTGCCAATTTCAGCCGCTTCATGGAATGGAATAGGCTCCTCATACCATGGCGTATTAATCATCCTAGGTCCATTTTCATCTTCATAGCCCTTAGCGCCTGGTACTGTGTATCCCACACAGTCTACAAGCCTGATATTTACATTAAGCCCCTCATCAACATGCACAGTAGCCGCCTGATTTGGGACAAATTTCGGCTCAGTTGTCATGATTGTTTTACCTGCTGCACTTTGCGGAAGCTCATCTTGTGCCCGAGATCTTTCAGCTTCACTGTTTATATTCGGTAAGACAACAAGCTCCATGAACTTTTTAATAAAAGTCGATTTACCTGTTCGTACTGCACCGACTACTCCTAGATAAATATCACCGCCGGTTCTCTCGGCAATATCTTTAAAAATATCAACCTTTTCCAAGTGATCCCCTCCCGATCATAGAGTAAAGTGGGATAATATCATCCATATTAGGTATTTTTGGACAGTATATATTTATGACGTTGTCCTATCTTGTTATGACACTTTTCTAAAATTTTTACCCCCTTGTTAAAATTTCACAAAGATGTGCTGATATCTGACTTTCTCTGAACATTTGGTTGTATGGAGGGTTTCTAACTATGTTAACGGATACGGATAGAACATTTGGTCCATATCGCCATTATATGATTAAGCATAAAAAACCCTTCTCCTACAATATATTTCATAGGAAAAGGGTTATGACAAAAATTAAAGCAGAGCATTTTCTAGCGGTAGAGAAGAGAAGCAATCAACATTCTTATTTTTCTATAAACACAGGTTCTTTTGTCTTAGGATCAATTGTATATGGCAGTGAATAGGCAGGAACAAACATGGAATTATCCACTAAAATAGAGCGTATATCTTCGCCAGGTTTCGGCTCCTTCTCCGTCTTTTTTAGGGCTTGATAGAGGTCGGGCCGATAATCAACGTAAACCTCGGCATTACCACTTATGACGAATGAAAGGTTTTGATTCGTAAATGGGCTAACAACGTACGGAGCCTTCTTAAATCCAAGTTTAGAATAATTGAGTGAAAATACATTTTTGGCAATTTGTTCTTTATATGGTGGATAACCATTAGTTTTGATCCTTAGTTTTATATCACGAATGGTTTCTGCCAATCTTAAGTCCAACAATTTAACGGTAGGATTGGTCTCCACATCTATAAGCACATATTGAAATATACCACCGCTCTCATAAGCATTTCCGGGTGGTTCGGCAATATACTTTGGTGCAATCTTATTAAAATCAATTGGGTACTTTTGATAAATCGGTGTTTTCGCATCCTTCGTTTTAATGGGCAGAATCCCACCATTATCTTTTTGAAAGTCATCTACTGCCGTCTGTACTGCTTTGATTTGGTCTTTATACGGTACCTGATTTTGCGTTAATTCTTCTTGCGGATACATGCAGCCAGATAAAAGTACTGCCGTAATCAGCAGAAAGCTAAACATCATTTTTCTTTTCATAAAATCACCTTTAGATTTATGTATGGTTTTAAAATTCAAGTGAAGAAAACGATCAATAAGGTCAATCCTGCAACAATCATAAATAAATAAGCAATAATAGCTGTTATCATTCGAAAGATTCCTTTTAACTTATACCGGCTCAAATAAATCGTAATAATGGCAAGAAACATTAGAGCCATACCCGCAATGGATATCCACATTTTTATCATGGCTGGCGACAATTTTATTCCCCCTTTTTCGAAGATTAATTATAACATAGCTATTATTATAAAAAAATTTTTTAAAATAAAAAAAACTGAAGTAAAGAGGGGCGAGTTCTTTACTTCAGCCATTTTCTGGACTAAATAACCCATTCACCAACGTCTACTACCAGGTTGCTTCGTTGCATTGTATGCAACCTAGAGAAAAAACGCATCAGGAGAACGCCTATTTTCTTAATAAAAATGCACATTTTTACTATTCAAAGGATTTTTCTTCAAGGACATTAACTAAATCTTCCATTTCATGAGTTCTGCCGCGCGACATTAAAACATCGACGGCATCTTTTGGATTTTTGCCATTAAATAAGACATTATAAAGGGCAGATGTGATTGGCATCTGAACATCATACGTTTGTGCAAGCTGATAGGCCGCTTTGGTAGTCCTTACACCCTCGACAACCATTCCCATATTATCGAGAACCTCATCTAAGGTTTTTCCCTTACCAAGCAGATTACCCGCTTTCCAGTTCCTTGAATGAACACTTGTACATGTTACAATTAAGTCGCCAATTCCTGCTAATCCGGAAAACGTTAATGGATTAGCGCCCATCTTTGTACCGAGACGGGCTATTTCAGCTAGTCCTCTAGTCATTAAGGCCGCCTTTGCATTATCTCCGTAACCAAGTCCATCTGTGATTCCTGCAGCCAAGGCGATAATGTTCTTCAATGCACCGCCAATTTCCACACCAATCACATCTGAATTGGTATATACACGGAAATTTTGATTGATAAATAAATCTTGAATACGCTCTGCTGCTTCCATATTTTCCGATGAGACAGTAACCGTTGTAGGATGTCTAAGACTGACTTCTTCAGCATGACTTGGTCCTGAAAGAACAACGACATCCTTTAGAAGCTCTTTTGGCATTTCTTCTTTTATGATTTCGCTTATCCGTAACAGTGAATTAGGCTCTATCCCCTTACTCACATGTGTAATGGTTAGCGGTGCCTTCTGGACTGCCCGAATCTTACCTAGCACTTCTCGGATCGCTTTTGTCGGAACAGCCAAAATAATGTTTTCAACTCCTATTAAGGCATCATTTAGCGAGGCATAACTGACAATTAATTCCGGAAGTTTGATTTCAGGTAAATATTTTTGATTAGTATGAAATTGATTTATTTCCTTTACCTGATTCTCATTATGACTCCATAAACGTACTTCATGACCGTTGTCAGCTAGTACCATCGCAAGGGCTGTTCCCCAGCTTCCTGCACCTATAACAGTTACTGCTGTTTTGTTATCCTCCTGCATAACCCTTCACCCGCCTATTATTATTTTCTTTCTCGAGCATAAATCTTGATCGGGGTACCCTCGAATCCAAAAGCATCCCTTATCCTGTTTTCAAGAAAGCGCTCATAGGAAAAATGCATTAATTCAGGTTCATTCACAAACACAACAAAGGTTGGAGGTTTGACAGCCACTTGGGTTGCATAATAAATCTTTAACCGTTTTCCTTTATCGCTAGGTGTCGGATTCATCGCAACCGCGTCCATAATCACATCATTTAACACACTTGTTTCAACCCGCATCGAATGGTTTTCACTGGCAGTATTAATCACAGGCATAAGAGTATGAATTCGTTTTTTAGTTTTTGCCGATAAGAAAACAATCGGAGCATAGCTAAGAAATAAGAAATGTTCTCTTATCTTTTGTTCCAATTCCTTCATTGTTTTCTCATCTTTTTCAACTGCATCCCATTTATTAACTACAATCACGACAGCTCGTCCTGCTTCATGAGCATAACCTGCTATTTTCTTATCTTGCTCAATAATCCCTTCTTCTGCGTTAATAACCACTAATACCACATCAGAACGTTCGATAGCCCTTAACGCACGCAGCACACTATACTTTTCTGTAGTCTCATACACTTTTCCTTTTTTTCTAATCCCTGCAGTATCAATAATGACATATTTTTGCCCGTTATAAGTATACGGTGAATCGACAGCATCACGTGTTGTACCGGCAATATTGCTGACGATGACACGATCTTCTCCTAAAATGGCATTAACTAAGGAAGACTTTCCAACATTTGGGCGACCAATCAAGGAAAACTTAACTACATCTTCATCATATTCTATTGGCTTGGATTTAGGGAAGTGTTTGGCTGCCTCGTCTAATAAATCACCTAGACCCAGCCCATGTGACCCTGAGACTGGAACTGGTTCACCAAACCCCAATGAATAAAAATCATAAATAAACTCACGCATATCAGGGTTATCGATTTTATTTACCCCTAATACGATTGGCTTTTTGGATTTATAGAGAATTTTTGCCACTTCTTCGTCCGCTGCTGTTACCCCTTCACGACCATTTGTTAAAAAGATAATCACATCAGCTTCATCGATAGCCACTTCTGCCTGCTGACGAATCTGCTCTAAAAACGGCTCATCACCAATATCAATTCCACCGGTGTCAATTACATTAAAATCATGTGTTAACCACTCACCTGAACTATAAATCCGATCTCTAGTTACTCCCGGAACGTCTTCGACGATGGAAACACGCTCACCGACAATCCTATTAAAAATCGTCGATTTCCCAACGTTTGGTCTTCCTACAATGGCAATAACAGGTTTAACCATTAAAATCGCCATCCTTTCTGATATATTTCACAATTGTGTTATTAGTTAGCATTATTCAAATTGAAAGTTCTCACGTAAGTAAAGAAACCCTTCTGTTAACAAGAAGGGCCTAACTTCAATTATTTTAACAATGTTAATCCTTTCCCGCAATGGAAAGGATTCTCCACTCAACCCATTTTATGAAGATTTTTGTTTTCCTTTTTCAAAAAAGTGATAGTGAGTCTGGATAAATGTACTAGCATTTTCGATTGCACTCCAGCCTACTAATAAAGCAGATATTAATGCACAGGCATCTAGATATTCAAACCCGCTTATCTCATAAGGAAAGGGAAACTTACTTAAGGTATAGGCATACAAAAACTCTCCTTGCATTGTTCCGCAAATTGTAATGAGTAATCTTCCTTTTAAGGTTTTCTGAAGCAGGATGGCAAGGTATCCAAAACAAATTCCCATCATCCATTCCTTTTTAAAAATAATCCATACCGGGTCAAAAATCTCAAACAAATGAAAGGCCACATACCCAATCGACACAATCAATGAACAGATAAAGAAATAAAATATTGCTCCTCGTTTTTCCTGGCTGATAAAAAAATAGCAAATCATTAATAAAAACAATCCACTAACATGAATGTCAAATTCTCCAAGATTAAACTGAAAATTAGATAATAGGAGCATGATTAAAATAATTGCAGATAGTTTTCGCCGATATAGATTTTTCTTATCAGCCAGAAATGTGAGATAAACCCAAAATGACCAGCTAATCCAATAAAACATTAAACCACCCATACATACACCTCCTATTATTTTCATTATTGGTAATCTTTATGTACTTTCATACTTCCTTGAATAATATTTGAATCGTGAATCATCTTATTAAGAGGAGGTGTGGAAAATGGGAAAAGACCGCCAAGAAAAAAAGCTAAAGGCTAGTAAAAGAGTGGAATCAGATCGTGATCAGGCATTACACTATAAAGGTGCTACAAAATTATCAAGTCCCGAGGAAGCTAGAGATCTTAATGATGGAAAATATGACGAATAAATGTTAAAAGCTCTCGCTGATGCGAGAGCTTTATTTCATCTTACGATTGCTATATTGTTTGGTATCGATGCCTCTTTGAGTTAACCAGTGATAGGTTTTACCTGAAATAATGATGGGTGCTTTCTTTAAGTCCGATATAGACTTTGCACCTAATGCAGTCATAATCATCGTTAATTCCATATGAAGGTTTTTAATTTCTTCGACTAAAACATCCAATCCTTCTTCTACAAGAATTTGCAAGAAGAAACCAGCTAAACCAATAGCACTGGCGCCAATTGCTAAACCCTTTGCAATATCTAAGCTTGAGGAAAAACCACCGGACCCAATAATCGGAATACCATTAGAAACACTTGCTGCCTCAAGGATTGAAATCGGTGTAGGGATCCCCCAATTATTAAAAAACGGCAGCGATTGTTTCCTGCGCTTATTTTCTATTTCGGCAAAATTGGTCCCCCCGGAACCTCCCACATCGACAAAGGCAGCACCTGCAGAAAATAAGGATTCAACCGTTTCCCTGGACATACCGAAGCCGACTTCCTTAACAATAATCGGTACATCCACACCTCTGGAAATCCTTTCAATTCTATTTAAAGAATCGGTAAAATCTCGATCCCCCTCGGGCATCGTTAGTTCTTGAATGACATTTAAATGGATTTGTAAGGCATTGGCTCCAATCATACCAATGGCCAATTTAGCGTTTTCAATTGTCGCTTCACTACCCAAATTGGCGATTACAATCCCATTTGGATTCTCCTTACGGACAATTTCATATGTATATCTTTCTCGTTTATCTTTGATAGCAGACATTTGTGATCCAACAGCCATTGCTACGCCGGTATGCTTTGCAGCGATTGCTAGCTGCTTGTTAATTTGATATGTTTTTTCTCCGCCGCCGCCCGTCATTGCATTGATAAAAATTGGCGAACTTAAAGAAAGTTCGCCAATTACGTCATTTAATCGAACATCAGACACATGGATATTCGGTAAGCTTTGGTGAATAAACTGGATATCATCGAAAACTGTAGAACGATTTTGCCTATCTTCCAAGGCAAAGCGAATATGATCCCATTTTCGTTCAGATCTTGACACTTACATCACCATTATTTTCCTAGATTCTTTAGTTTATCTCCGATCATTTCTCCAAGCTGGAACCCTTTGGATTCTTCAGGAAGCTCGTAATCAAAGTTTTCCTCAGCCTCTTTTTCAAGCAATTCCTTTATGCTTAATGATAAACGCTGATCTTGCTGGTTTACATCAAGGACCTTCACTTGTACTTCTTGGCCCTCTTTTAAAACTTCATGTGGAGTTCCAATATGTTTATGAGCAATTTGAGAAATATGAACAAGTCCTTCTACACCAGGGAATACTTCCACGAAAGCTCCATAAGAAACTAATCTTTTCACTGTTCCATTTAAAACACTTCCTTTAGGAGCTTTTACAGAGATATCACTCCAAGGTCCCGCAAGAGTTTCTTTTATGGATAATGAAATTCTCTCATTATCACGATCAACACTTAATACTTTCACTTTCACTTGCTGTCCTTCTTGGACAACGTCAGAAGGCTTATTAACATGTTCATGGGATAACTGAGAAATATGAACTAAACCATCAATTCCACCGATATCTACAAATGCACCAAAATCAGTAATTCTTTGTACGGTTCCATCAATAACCTGTCCCACTTCTAAAGAACTAAGACGGTTTTGTTTTAACTTTCCCTTTTCTTGTTCTACAACTGCACGATGTGAGAGGATTAAACGATTTTTTTCCTTATCTAGTTCAACGATTTTAAATGATAGTGTACGTCCTTTGTAGTCGCTGAAATCTTCAACAAAATGAGCTTCAACAAGGGACGCCGGAACAAATCCGCGAACGCCAAGGTCCACAACTAGTCCGCCTTTTACAACGTCCTTAACCTCTGTTTCGAAAACCTCTCCAGCTTGAAATTTTTGCTCTAAGCTTTCCCAAGCCTTTTCAGCATCCACTTTCCGTTTTGATAGTACTAATGCATCTTCTTCTACCTTAGTCACTTCTAATTCAAGTTCATCACCTTCTGCAACGGCATCAGATGCTTTTTCAATATGAAGACTTGAAAGTTCACTGATTGGGATAATACCATCAAGCTTACTGCCTGGAATATTCACAAGCACCTGTTTTTCCTCAACCTTAGTAACTTGTCCAGTTACTTTATCCCCGATTTCAAAGTTTTTAACTTCTACTTGATTTAGTTCTTCCGACATATGTATTCCTCCTTATTCCATTTACTCTAAAAAATCTATATATGATTTGGTGAAAAGCAGACTGCATACACCATATATAAAATAAAACATAACCTATAGAATTTTCAAAAAAAATCTCTTTTTACTAACTTCTTACAAATAGCCTTTTTTGTCAAGCAGAACCTATTTATGCTCTTTTATAAGTTTATCAATTTCTGACATAATTAATTCAGTAACCTGCTCTGCCGAAACTTTTGTTTGCCTCATTTCAGTCATATCGATTGGTTTACCATAAACCATTTTTAATTTTTTGAGACTTTTATACGGACCAATGACCGCACATGGAACAACATAAGCTTCCGTTCTTAATGCAAAAAAACCAGCCCCTGAAAGTCCTTTTCCTAGTTCCCCGGTTTTGCTTCTGGTTCCTTCCGGAAAGAGTCCAAATACGTTTCCGTCCTTTAAAAGCTTTAATCCTGTCCGTAGAGCCTCTCGGTCACTGAATCCCCTTTTTACCGGGAATGCATTACATTTTCTAACGATTCCTCCAAGTACCGGGACCTGAAAAAGCTCATCTTTAGCCATATAATGCACAGGACGAGGACACATAATCCCGACAACGATTGGGTCGATTACAGAGATATGGTTGGAGCAAAGAAGCACTCCGCCCTCTTTCGGTATATTTTCTACCCCAATTGCTTGTATTCGGTACCACGGTTTGAAGATGGTATAAACCACCGATTTGGCAAACCCATAAAATGTCACACTGAACCAATCCTTTCATTCACCAATGTCATTATTTTTTCGACAACATCAGGGATGGTCAAAGAGGTTGTGTCGATTTCAATTGCATCACTTGCCTTCTTCAAAGGAGCTACTTCTCTTTCTGAGTCAATCTTATCTCGCTTAGCAATTTCTTCTTTTAATTTTTCCAAATCAGAAGGGAAGCCTTTCTCCAAGTTTTCAGAATGCCGTCTTTCAGCTCTCTCTTCCACACTTGCTAGTAAAAATATTTTTACTTCTGCGTTTGGTAAAACATGCGTTCCAATGTCCCGTCCATCCATCACCACTCCTCCAGCAGTGGCAAATGCCTGCTGTCTCTTCACCATTTCTTGTCGAACTTTTGGCTGCCTTGCGACATAGGACACAGAATTGGTTACTTCGGCAGAACGAATCAAATCCGTTACATCAAGGTTGTCAAGAAAGACCAATTGCCCTTTATTAGATGGTTTCAGTTCAATATCTGTCGATAAGAGCGTATCCATTAATGCTGCTTCATCTTCCAGATCGAGTTGGTTAATGATTGCTTTATATGTTAATGCTCTGTACATCGCACCAGTATCAATATATATATAAGAAAGTTTTTCTGCCACAATTTTTGCTACTGTACTTTTCCCGGCTGCGGCTGGGCCGTCAATTGCAATTGATATTTTATTTTCCATAAATCCTCCTAAATGCACCCATGATCGTCTCATCTACCTTATTTATTTTACCACAAGATAAGGATATGCCTCTTTTTTTTATCATTTTAATAAAAGAAAAATCCAGAATTAAAACTAATTTTAATATTATAATTGCCCGCCATGATCCATAAAAAAATAGGAAAGTATAAACCTTCCGATTAGAGGAAGTATTTATACTTTCCTATTTCATTTGTTCATGCAATGCCTTTGGTTGTTCGTCTTTCCCCTGAAAGGTTTGCAGAATTTCAGTTAAGGTATTTTCATTAACTCCTTCATACTTTGTTAAATTCTTTATTTGCGGAAAGATATTCATCTGGTGGAACAGTAATTGTGATAGAAATAGAAAGAGAAATTGAACTATCACCAATTTTATTAAAAATCTCTCTACCTTTTTCATGCCAATCACCCCAATACCATATGTTATTAGTATTGGAGCAGCTCACCTAATTTATTCCTTGGTCATACAAATACGAACTGAAAAAAGGGAAATAACCGTGTTTTCCCTATAAAACATCTTCGTACGTTGCTTCAGCGTTTTTCAGCTTTTCTACTTCCTCTTCTAAACCTGTTTTAGCGTTTATAAAGATTCGGTACGTATCATCGCCCAATGTTCCTAAGAACTCATAACATAACACATCTTCATTTATATCATTAACAATCATCGCTTGCCGTTGTTCCATTACCTTTAATTTAGGATTTACTTTAGCCCGAGCTTGTTCAAGAGTGAGAGCAGGTTTTTCAATTGTCCGAGTTTGAAATGATTTTAAGTATTCTTCAGCGGAAACACCAATTATATCTCCATTATCCAGTGCTACTTTGACTTTCACTGCTTCTGGATAGATTCTCACTCCATTTATATTTGTGACAAAATCAAATACGCCAACATTATCATACTGCGTACTCTCAAATGTTTCCAAATTCTCAAAGCCATTTTCCTTCAAAAATGCAGCAGCCTTATTGTTGGCATCATTTAAACTCAAGGATTGTTTTTTTATATCCCGGTTATTAATAAACCAAATCGGATGCCCTGCCTTTTTAGTAATATCCATACTAGCCTCTTGACCAGCTTTTTTATTTTCGATGGATATACTGTAAAAACCAAAATCAGAGCCCTTTCCATTGTCCGTGACTTTTACATTGGCATTTCCATCAAACTTTATATACTTTTTCGCAATTTGGATAGCGTCTTTTCGAGTAATGGTTTTCCCTTTAATTTTATTAAAGTTTTCATCCTTCTTTTGCAGATTGGAAAAGGTAGGTCCCATATCTGATTCTTCATAAGTTGATACTGTTTTTTCAACGGTCTTAAAACCATCAATGATCGTATTGTCGGTGTTTTCTTTTCCGGAGGCAAGTGCGAGTTCCACATCCATCCAACGAAGATTATTTTTCAAAACCATATGCTGTACATTTCGCAGCTCGTTTTGAATATCACCAGACTGCTTGTAAAGTACTTGAAGCGTTTTATATTCCTTATCTGTTAATGGTTCCTTCGATAAATCTCTAACTGCCGTACGATAGCTGAAATTTCCAATATTAGCCAAGAATTCCTCTGTTTTATTGAAAGGTAATAGTGTTAACGGCAGCTGCCCGACATCCCCATGTGCCTGCGAAGTGAGTCTCCATACTTCTATTAAGGAGGGCGATAAGGATTCTTTGGAATTCATCGCAAGTGTAGTTCCAATTTTATCGTTTAATAAATCCATACGGTAAGAAAGATTGTGGAATGCCCGTTGATAGTTGTTTTCCGCATTGATAAGGATCGCATTTTTTTCTTGATGTTCTTGGTAACCCCAATAAGCTGTTCCCGCAATACCAACAGCGAGAACACCTATCAATATTCCTCTAATCAATTTGAACTCACCCCTTTATTTACAAAAAATATGCTTGCCAATTCGTTTTATTTGCGGTCTGCCCCAAATCCATCCACTTGTGGCAGTGGCCGGATTAAAGTAGTACAATGCTTCCCCCGTAGGATCCCATCCATTGATGGCATCTATTACCGCCTTTTTGGAAGATTCATTTGGTGTCAGCCAAATTTGCCCATCAGCCACGGCTGTGAATGCACCAGGTTCAAAGATAACACCGGAAACAGTATTTGGAAATGATGCACTATTTACTCGGTTCAAGATTACAGCAGCTACTGCTACCTGACCAATATATGGTTCTCCTCTTGATTCTCCATGAACGGCATTAGCCATTAAGCGGATATCATTTTGAGAGTAACCTTTTGGTGTGTTTAATGCTGTCGGCTTTTTTGCAGCAGCCTTAGGTGGAGCAGATTTTTGTGCGGTTTGTTTGTTATATTTCGTGGCTTTTGTTAATTTTGCTTTGGTTGTCGCCCCAGCAATTCCATCAATTGGCAGACCAAATTCATATTGGAAATTTCGTAATGCCCAATATGTCCCCCAACCAAATACCCCATCTGTTTTTCCGTGGTAAAAGCCTATATATTTGAGCCTTGATTGAAGCTCAATTACATCCTCTCCTACCGCTCCTCTTTGAATTACTTGATTTGAAAAGGCATGTACCTGTTGGCCCTCCAAAAAAGAGACTGGTATCGTGCATGTAAAGATTAAGATGAAGAATCTGATTAGGATGCTTTTCTTTATCATGGAATAATAACCCCCATTATGAATCTTTTTTACATTAAACCTATTTTTTGTTTTATTGGTGTTTTTATTCCATTTCATGCAGAAAAAAACCCTTCAACAATACGTGAAGGGTTTTAAAATGATTTGAAGTTGGTTAAATAGGTGCTTGTGCCTTTTGTTCTGGATATTGTTTTTTAAAATGATTGGCACTTAAAATTTTTGCTTTTTTTACTTTACGCAATCCAAACCACCAAAGGAAAACCATAAATGGCAAAATAATATACAACCAGTTTTCAAGTGAAATTAAAATAAAATCATAGGATCCATGCAAAAGAATTGGCAAAAGCAGTGATAATAATATCCATTGTGCTTTATTACCTTTCGTAAATTTTGCTTTTCCGAGATAAAAGCCCATAATAACGCCAAATAAAGCATGACTTGAAACCGGTAGTAAAGCACGAGTCATGGCATGCTCAATTCCATTGGCCACTAAATAAAAGATATTTTCAACAGTTGCAAAACCCAGGGAAACGGATACTCCATATACAATACCATCAAACGGTTCATCGAATTCAACATGCTGATATATGAGATAAAAAAGGATAAACCATTTAAAGAACTCTTCCAAAATGCCTGAACCAAAAAAGGCATCTAATAAATCGGATTTTAATAAGTGCTCAGTTTCTAAAACATGTTGGATAAACATAATTGGAAAAACGAGCAGAACCCCATACAAAAATGTCCGAAAAACAAAGGAAACAGGCTCTGGTTCATATTCATCTTTTAAATAAAAGTAACTTAGTAAGGCCAAACCTGGAGCAATTCCGGCCGATAATATTCCAAGCATTCTGGACCTCTTTTCCAATCCTTTTTCTTAATGGTACCATGTATAGCCCGCAAAGAAAACGAAAGATTCATTCCAGCGGCCGAATTAGATCACGATTTAAAAGTTGATGTTTTCTAAACCGCTTGCTATCGCAACAGCCAATTTCATCCTTGCCTTCTTGGAATCATTATCACTTCCAAGAATAACTCCCTTTTTATAAAGGTCATATGCACTACCTTCATAATCATAAGTTGTATAGACAGCCCCTTCTTCAGCACTGGTTGTAATCACTAATTTTATCCCTGCTTTTATGGACCTTTCGATTTCTTCCATCATTTTCGGAGCTACTTGGCCTCGTCCTACTCCTTCAAGAATGATTCCAGCAACACCTGCTTCTCGGGCAGCTTTAATAAACTTCCCATCTGCTCCGATATAGCACTTAATAATTTCTACATCAGGAATTGGGGATTTTATTTGATAATGCTCTCTTCTTATCGGTTTCTGGAAGACATGGACATTGTCATTATCAATGATTCCAAGGTAGCCGAACCCAAATACATTAAATCCTTGGATGTTAGAGGCATGTTCTTTTTTGACGTATCTGGCAGCAAAAATTCTTTCATTAAAAACAACTACTGTGCCAACATCGTATAAATCAGGTGAACAAGCAGAATAGATGGCATGGCGTAAGTTAATGTACACATCACTGCCTAACTCTTCCGGTGAACGCTGCGAGCCTGTGACAACAACAGGCCGGCGATCGTTAATGGTTAAATCAAGAAAATAAGATGTTTCCTCCATCGTATCAGTCCCATGGGTGACAACAATACCTGAAACGGTCTCATCCTTAAAATAATCCTCTATTTTATTCTTTAGAAAGACTAAATCGTCAAACGTAATATGTATACTCGCTTTTTGAAAGACAGAGTCGACAATTACTTCTATTTCAGTTGGCAGATTACACATTGCAGCCAGTTCTTCTCCAGTTATAGCTCCAGAAGCTAATTTTCCAGAGGATTTATTTGGTTTGCTGGCAATCGTCCCTCCTGTTGTTAATAGGACAACCTTTTTCATGATTCATCACCCTTTAGCATCATTTTCTAGTATAGATTGTGCGATTTGTCCGCCATGAAAACGGCCATTTTCAATAAAAATCTCATTTGCATTATTTCCTGCTGCAATCACACCAGCAATAAAGATTCCGCTAATATTGGTTTCCATTGAATCTGGATTATAAAAAGGTCTTCCTGTTTCTTCATCAATTTTAATACCCATTTTCACTAGGAATTCATGATCAGGATGGTATCCAGTCATCGCAAAGACAAAGTCATTTTGTATGGTCTTTAGTTCCCCATCCTTAACATATGTTACTTGAGTAGCTCTAATTTCTTTTACATCGGCTTGAAATTCCATCGTGATGATCTCATTTCTTACTAATGATTCAAACTCAGGCAGAATCCATGGTTTTATACTTGGTGAATATTCCTTGCCACGGTATAAGACCGTTACCCGAGCTCCTGCCTTTACTAGCTCAAGTGCGGCATCGACACTTGAATTTTTACCTCCAATGACACAAACATCTTTATCAAAATAGGGATGTGCCTCCTTAAAATAATGGAAAACCTTTGGTAAGTTTTCACCCGGTACATTCATATAGTTAGGATGGTCATAATAACCAGTTGCGATTACAACATAACGAGTCTGATATGTATCTTTATCAGTCTTGACCTGGAATAGTTGTCCTTCTTTAGGTTTAGATACTGCTGAAACTGTTTCAAAAGCATTAATCCGCAGCTGTTTACGCTTAGCAACTTCCCGATAATACACAAGTGCCTGGTTCCGTTTGGGCTTGTAACTATCTGTCACAAAGGGAAAACCGCCAATTTCTAATTTTTCACTTGTACTAAAAAAGGTTTGATGGGTGGGATAATGATAGATGGAGTTTACAACATTACCCTTTTCGATTATTAAAGGATTCTTCCCAATTTCTTGTAAGGCAATCGCTGCTGCTAAACCACAGGGACCACCACCAATAATGATGATATCTTCTATTTGCATTAAGGCCAACTCCTTAAAAACGGAATACTTATTATGAAAGGAAATTTTTCTACAAAAAAAATCTCCTACCGTAACATGATAGGAGATTTTCCATTTAGTTTCAACAAACAAAACTTTCAAAATCGTTCGGGTAGATTAAATCCAGCCTCTAAATCGGCTGGCTTCAGCCATTTTCCTTACCCCGACCATATAGGCTGCAAGCCGCATATCAACCCTGCGTGTTTGCGCAGTATCATAAATATTTTTGAACGATTTCACCATTACTTTTTCAAGTTTTTCTTCTACTTCTTCTTCCGTCCAATAATAGCCTTGATTATTTTGAACCCACTCAAAATAAGAAACTGTTACGCCGCCAGCTGATGCTAGTACATCTGGAACAAGCAAAATTCCCCGCTCAGTTAAAATTTCGGTTGCTTCCAAGGTGGTTGGACCATTCGCAGCCTCAACCACAATTTTCGCACGAATATTATGAGCATTTTCTGCTGTAATTTGATTTTCAATCGCCGCCGGAACAAGAATATCGCAATCAAGCTCAAGTAATTCTTTATTCGTAATGGTATTATTAAATAATTTTGTTACCGTGCCAAAGCTGTCCCGTCTATCTAAAAGATAATCAATATCTAGACCATTGGGATCATACAGAGCACCGTAGGCATCAGAAATACCAATTACCTTTGCACCAGCATCATGCATAAACTTAGATAAATAACTTCCTGCGTTTCCAAAGCCTTGAACAACTACCCTAGCTCCTTCAATTTGAATGCCCTTCTTTTTTGCCGCTTCACGAATACAAATGGTTACACCTTTTGCAGTTGCAGATTCGCGTCCATGTGAACCTCCTAATACGAGCGGCTTCCCTGTGATAAATCCAGGGGAATTAAACTCATCGATACGGCTATATTCATCCATCATCCAGGCCATAATTTGTGAATTAGTAAATACATCAGGAGCAGGAATATCCTTTGTTGGTCCAACAATTTGGCTGATAGCTCTCACATAGCCACGGCTAAGTCTTTCAAGCTCTCTAAAAGACATATCACGCGGGTCGCAGACAATACCGCCTTTCCCACCGCCATATGGGAGGTCGACTATCCCACATTTCAAACTCATCCAAATCGAAAGGGCTTTCACTTCAGTTTCAGTTACATTAGGATGAAAACGAATACCACCCTTTGTTGGTCCCACTGCATCATTATGCTGCGCACGGTACCCTGTGAATATTTTAATAGAACCGTCATCCATTCTTATGGGAATTTTCACTGTCAGCAAACGTAATGGCTCTTTTAAAAGCTCATATACTTCTTCAGGATAACCTAACTTTTCAAGGGCTTTATGTATAACTGTCTGTGTTGATTTCAACACATCGTGCGGCTCTCCCTCTTGATTAGTTTGACCATTTGCTTTTTCGGCTACCATTTGAAATCCTCCTAGAAAAAATGCTTTACGAATGTTGTCTTCTTTCAGAGACAAGTATACACGTTTAATGGATTTATGCAAGAAGAAAAACATACACCAAACCTGAATTTGTAAACGCTTTTATAAATCAAAAAAACTTTCAGAACACGGAGATTTTTAAAGACTTTTTAAAGGGGCTTTCGCCCCTTTAGTATGATATTGATTTTAACAAGTTATTTAAAAAAATGGATAATCGTTTCAACAGCAAACTGTTTCATCACAGTTTTTCCATATTCAGCAAGTACGTATGGACTTAAAATAGACGGAGTTCCAAACTCCGATAAAATACAGGCCGCTTTTTCCTTTTTATCAGCCTCGACATGCTCCATTAGAAGGTAATAGCGATTATGCATCCAAAAGAGACTTCCCCCATAAATGTCTACAATTGAAAGTCTTTTGGCAAGGCCGACTAAATCCTCAAATTCACTAAACTCATATAAGAGATCATCGCATCCCTCAACCCTTACCTGCATTTCGATATAACCATCATATAATAATTCTTCATCGTCCTTTACTTCATCAACGGTGATGATTAAAATCATTCCTTGAGCCTGAAGAGAGAAAATTTCTACAGCTACAGAGCCCTGGATATCAACATCAAATTCCTCACTTGCCTCTTCGAGCATATCATGAAAAAGCTGATTCCATTTACTTGAATCCTTCCAAATATCCTCTTTTGAAAGTCCTCTTTCAAATAAATCATCAGAGGTTAAAAAAATTTTTATTTTATTGGCCGTTAAGCGTTCTAAGCGCATGCCTTTGCCCCCTGCCGTGACGTAACTCTTGTTTTCAGTGTATGCCGCAGGGGATTATTGGTGAATTGTCTACCTCACCCTATCTTATCGGTTCCTCGTTTTAATGTAATAAGATGCGTTTCAGCAGGGGCCCCTAACCTTAAAGGCAGAGTCGTTGTTCCATATCCATTACTAATTAAAAGAATGGTATTTTCAAGCTTTTTTATCTTGCCTTTTTCAAAAGGGCTATACCCTAGAATATGTATTTGTCCTCCATGAGTATGTCCGCTCAGTACCAAACGAATATTGTGCTCAGGCCGGATCTTTTCTGTAATCGTTGGAATATGACTAGCTAATATTTTAAAACTGCTTTCTTCCGCATCCATTAGGGCAAAATCAAGCCGGTCTCTCTCTTGGCTGCAGTCATCAACCCCCAGGAGAGATAATTTTTCGCCACGGTTTGACTCAAAAGTTACAGCTGTATTATCCAAGACTTTTACACCTATATCAAGTAAAGTGGCATCCAATTTACGGAAATCCACTTCATAATCATTGTTTCCCCAAACAAAATACACAGGGCCTATTTGTTTTAATTTCACTAAATTTTCCTTTACTTGTGGAAATGGTACCCCCTTTTCGGTTAAATCTCCTCCAATAATAACAAAGTCCGCTTTCCCTTTTACATTTTGAATGATTACATCTGAAATAACCCGTCTATGAATATCTGAAATAAAAAAAATGGATACTTTGCCAAAAGAAGCAGGAAAGTCTGGAAAAGTTAACTCTTGCTCTACTACTTTATTTAAAAAGGCCTCTCTTACCATAAATAAGAGGAGAAGGATACCTCCCACAAACAATAACACAATTGTCCCCCATATCATCTCTTGTTCTCCCCCTCTTACAGTTCTACGGAAATCATACCATAAAGAAGACTTAAACTAAAAAAGACAAGTGTGTGCTCCCAGCCGATTTGGAAAAGAAGTATAAAAACGATAATCAGACCAATATATTCGGTGAATAACTGTATCATCCATCTGAAATGCCTCACCCAGCCTATTCCTGTTCGATCTCTTAATTCTCGGATAAATTTACCGCTGCACACAATCCCGAAAAAAAATGCCAATGCAGCTGCAATAAACTTTAAAGGATTGAGGACAAGGGTAATTAAAAAATCTGAAAGTACAAATGGATGATCGATTGGTACCCATTCAATCAGTAAATATCCACATATAAAGATAATCAAAAGCAGCGAAATTCTTTTAAACATAATGATCCCTCCCATACAGTGTATGAGAAGGATTATTTTTCTTAACCTCTTGCGAGTTTTAGTCTTCTTGTATACTAAGTATTCGGAAGCCGTGTTCTTCAAGCTTCTTGGTAAACCTGGCAATATTATCTTTTTTCTCAATCTTCATCACAATTCTGCGTACGAGCTTATCGGTTTCATCGAAGGTAACAAGTGAGATGATGTGTTCATGGAATTGATGGGCAATTTCTGAGAGCCGAGCAATCCGTCCTTCGGTCTCAACAGATGTAAAGGCAATTCTTACACCTGGTCGATTAACGCCAAATGCACTTTCAAACGTACTTAAACAATCCGAACGTGTCACGACACCAAGGAAGGATTTATTTTTATCAACCACGGCTAACAAAGGGAAATCCTTCAAGTCGAGAAGTGTTTTTTCAAATAATTCACTACCTAGCAAAAACTTGTTCTCATACGTAGCAATATCACTCACAACAGTGGAAGTTAGATAGTTTTCCTTTTGGTTGCCTGACTTAAAAAAGCCTTCATATATATTAAATCTTGTTGCAACACCGACATATTTGTCACCTTTTAAAACTGGCAGCCCATCAATTTGGTGTTTTTCTAACATCTCCAGTGCATCCTTTAGTGTTACATCAACTTGAGCGGTAAAACATTCATGCTTGGGGATCATAATATTTTTAACAAACAATTCCCATCACCTCAAAAAAATAGTCCTTTATCCCTATTATACTCCTGTAATACCATTAAAAACTCCATATAATTTTAAAGATTTATGTCATGTAACTAAAATAATCTCATATGTTTAAATGATATCGAATAAAGGGAGGGCGACTATGAATACACATGTAAAAACCTATCATCCATATGCTAGTCCGTTTGACCCTTGTAGGCCAATACTTGAAAAAGCATACTCCACCCCACCAAATTTATATATGGGCTTTCAGCCGCCAAATTTACCTCAATTTACGCCACAAGAAGCACTTAGGGCAGGGACATTATGGAAGGCCTTTTATGACCCCTGGTTCGGCCCGCTTGAACCAGGTAAAGGGGGACTCCCGCAATGAAACAAGTTCCTGAGGAATATTATCAACTGATGGAACAGCTTCAAACAGTGGACTTTGTATTAGTTGAATTAACCTTGTATTTAGATACGCATAATGATGACCTAGAGGCCATTAATCAATTTAATCATTATGCCAAAGAGAGAAAACGTATAAAAAAGTTATTTGAAAGCCAGTTTGGACCTTTACAGCAATACGGGAACAGCTACTCTGGATACCCTTGGAACTGGGATGATACACCATGGCCATGGCAAGTTTAAAGCGGAAGCAGTAAACAACGTTCAAGGGAGGGGCTAAAATGTGGATTTACGAAAAAAAGCTGCAATATCCTGTACGAGTTAGTTCGTGTAACCCTAGATTAGCGAAATATTTAATCGAGCAATACGGCGGTGCCGATGGAGAATTAGCAGCTGCACTCAGGTATTTAAACCAAAGATACACCATTCCCGACAAGGTAATCGGCCTTCTAACTGATATTGGAACAGAAGAGTTTGCTCATCTTGAAATGATCGCTACAATGGTCTATAAATTAACGAAAGATGCTACACCCGAACAACTTAAAGCTGCAGGTATTGAGGATCACTATGTCAACAATGATAAGGCATTATTCTACCATAATGCCGCCGGTGTACCATTTACAGCCACTTATATTCAAGCAAAAGGGGATCCAATTGCAGATCTTTATGAAGATATTGCCGCGGAGGAAAAGGCACGAGCAACTTACCAATGGATTATAAATATGAGCGATGATTCAGATTTAAATGATGGATTAAGATTTTTACGGGAAAGAGAAATTATTCATTCACAGCGATTCCGTGAGGCCGTCGAAATCTTAAAAGAAGAGCAGGGCAAAAAGAAAATCTTTTAATTGGTAATAAGAAGCAGTTGAAGGTCTGCTTCTTATTTTTTTTCATGATATAAGTTAATATCATATTGCTTTTTCATTATTTCAAAAACAACATGGCGGTTTTTCCATTCCTCTTCCTTCTTCCACAAATCTTTACTTCGATCCACAATCTCGCATCTCAATTCTTGATATTCCTTTTCCTTTTTTTCCTTTTGTTGTTTTAACAGATTCATTGCCCCAAACCCAACAATGATTAACGCCAAAAAATAAACTGCAACTGAATCATTTAATATTGCTGACAACATGGATATAAAGTTATAAGAATATTGTTTAACAAAAATAATATAGAAATAAAGCGTAAAGATAAACGCCAAAAAAAGCGTGCCATAAATCGAAATATAATGCCACTTTTTCACGTCATCGAACTTTTTCTTTCTCTTTCTTACATTTTCTAACATTTGCTTGGTCGCTTGATCGGTATATTCAAGGTGTTGGATTGGTGTATCCATCTTGTCACCCTCCCTATTTCAGATATATATATTTATGTTCTTGTCCTAAAATTTATGTTGTAAAAGCAAAAAAAACCGATCAAAGATCGGCTAGTTTAACGGTATTTTGAGTACTTGACCAACATATATATTTTCACTTTGCAATCTATTAGCTTCCTTAATGATGGTGACACCATTTTTGGAATGGTAATACCTTATAGCTATTCTATATAGTGTCTCTTTAGGCTTTACCGTATGATAAATCATTTTAGTTGTTTTTTGAGGCGTAGTTGACGTAGTTGGAGTCGTCTGACTTTTTACTGCCTCGATTGGCTGACTATTTTTATCAGATACCTGCTGATTGGCTGTCCCTTGATTGGTAGTGGCCACAGGAGATCCTGCAGAACTTTCAGCAGACTCATCCTCCTGTGTGGAAGTTTCTACACTTTTTTCCTCTGGAGCCGTTATCTTGTCGGCTTCTTGATCAGATTTCGATGATTCATCTATCGAATCTTCTTTTTCAGGAGTAGCCTTTTCAAGATTAATGGTTTCATATCCCACTGAACTTCCGGAAGTCTTTTGAGTTCCATTGACTTTCACGCCGCCATCCCGATACGATATCACACTAAAAATGATGATGGGAAGTAGAATAAAACACAAGACTAATAGCCGGATTATCGGATATTTAACCTTCCATTTTGTTTTCTTTTTCTTTTGTCTGTGGACCTGTTCTCTCGGTGGCAGCTTATCACTGTCCCCATCCACCTTTTCATTTATTTTTTGAATCCGTTTTTTTAATCGTTCCGCTTGGTCTCTGTATGGTTCTTCTTTATTCACAGAGTTGTTCCTCCCTGTTCATGTCATCTGATGTCAGTCTAAATTTTATATATACTCCCAGAAGAAAGTCTATGACAAAATGCATCATAATGGTTACTGCTAAATTACCTGTCCATTTGTAAATAAACCCTATCAAAAAACTTAAAAGGATAATATTTAAAAAGAGGTACCAATTAAAAAGGTAACGATAATGAATGATGGCAAAGATAATACTAGCTAGTACTAGACCAACCTTTGTTTGGATAATTCCCCGAAAAAGCAATTCTTCACTAAACGCCACAAAAAGAGCAATGACAAATATATGAAATACATGTCTATTTTTAAAGATCCTCTCATTTAATCCCCCGTCATCATAAAAGGATGCAGGCAGCAGCTTCATTAATAAAACATCAGCAAAAACAATGATTACACCTGCTGGAATACCAATTGTCAGAATATTATAATCTGTCAAATCTATATTTTGAATATACGAAAAATGATCATATAATATTGCTCCCAAGATGAGTGAAATACCTAAAAGGATGATTTGTGTAAGGTATAAGTGATATAGTAGCTCTTTATCTGTTAGATCTGTGATTATTTGATTATACTTTCTTTTCATTCACTCAACTCACAATTTATTAGAATTTTCGCAAGGTAATCCTTCCATTTCTCTTCCCGAGCCGGTATGGATGTTATATTTGCAGGTGCCTGGAAATCTCTTAAATTCACACCACAGATATCACAGCAGGATGGATTTTTATGGATCATTTCTTCAGCAAAATAATGTAAAATAAATTCACGTCTACATGAGTCGGCATTTATCAATTTTTTCATATGGACGATATTATTAAGTTTTAATTGTAATCTTTCTCTCACAAACTCTTTCAGTGAAGTTTTTAACCTATCAAGATTTTTAATTTCGCGGTCGGGGTTATTTACGTAGTCCTTTATGATTCTCCATTGAATTTCTGAAAACCCACCAAGTATACTCAACTCCTGCTTTAATTCCATTTCGCCATCGGTTAACATATGCTGTTCGGTTAAATTGGTAAATAACCAATCAATTTGCTGCTCAGATGGCAATTCACCCTCAGCAAGCTGAATCGGAAGCTGCTCATCACCTGGTGCGTATATAAGGATGGCAACACTAGGCAGCCCATCTCGCCCTGCCCTTCCAATCTCCTGTAGATACGACTCAATCTGCATCGGCATATGATAGTGAATAATAAAACGAATATTTTCTTTATTGATCCCCATACCAAACGCACTTGTGGCACAAACAACATCAAGTTGATTGTGAATAAACTGCTGTTGAATTAATACCCTAGTATTCGCATCTAATCCGCCATGATAAGCCATTGCTTGACAAATTCCTTTTTCCATCAACAGAGAGGCCATCTGATCAGCTGCCTTTTTACTAGAAAAATATATAATACCGGGCTTTTGCAATTGTGATACAAGCTCAATAATACGATTTTGTTTATCGTGATAATCAGTTAATTTTTCAAAATGGAAGGCAATGTTAGGGCGATCAATGGTTGATTCTATTTTTATTATTTCGTCATTTTCAAGCCCGAGGGACGTTACAATATCTTCACGCACCTTTTTGGTTGCAGTAGCTGTAAGTGCAAGAGTTAATGGACTGCCTAATTTCTTCCGAATATCGCCTAGCTTTGAATAGTCTGGTCTGAAATCAAATCCCCACTGTGATATACAATGGGCTTCGTCTACAACGAATAAAGAAATGGTTTGCTGCTGAAGGATATTTATAACGAAAGGAACCCTTAACATTTCCGGTGAAATAAAGATAAACTTATAATCTCGTAAATGACGAAATACTTTATTTCTCTCTTCTAAGGAAAGAAAAGAGTTTAATGCAACTACTCTTTTCTCTCCTAACCGGTTCATTTGCTCAACCTGATCCTGCATTAAAGAAAGTAATGGAGAAATGATTAGAATCTGCCCACTCAAAAGATAGCCTGGTAATTGGTAACACAATGATTTTCCTGTTCCTGTCGGGAGCATAGCTAATGTATGCTGACCGGAAAGAATGGTGGTTATAACCTCTTTTTGTCCTATTTTAAATGAAGAATAACCAAAATACTTTTTTAAAAGAATTTCTAATTCCATTTTCTATCACCATACTTCGCCAGTACTAACCTTATTTGAAGATAAGTTGCAGTCTTCAATTGATCCTTAATCAGTTTTAATTGTCTCGTTCCAATAGATCTTGAAAGTTCAATAATCTTTAATTGTATAGCTTTATCAACATAAGGATCGATAGAGAAATTTTCGAGATGCAATGCAAATTCAACTAAATGATCTTCAATTGTACTTAATTTTAAATTTCTTAAATCTGCTATTTTTTCAGGCGTATTTCCCTGTATTAAAAGATTCCAAGTCTTCCTCGAAGAAGAAGTTAACACATCCGCCTTCTCTAAATCTTTAATTAAAAAAGTCAGCATATTAAAGTAACTAGAATCCTTTATAATCTTTTGAATTATATAATGCAGTGTATTTATAAATTCAAGCTGATAATCGTGAATGTCTATATTAAGCTTCCTAGCCGCTTGGATTGCCGTTAATCCTATTTGCTGAAAGCCAGTTAAGCGAAACACTAAAACAGAAGGGTCTAAATCCTTTGCTCCCTTAAAGCAGTTGATCAATTCCGAATATAAAACCGTGCCTAATTCATTCCTTGGTATTTTCATTTCCTTTAACAGCGATTTAAGCCAATTATGGACATCTTTATTTTTTTGAATAGGGATGTATTTGGCTTCCTCATAGACAAGATTTGAAGTGACCTGAATAAAAAATGATAATCTTTCCCAAAACAACGTGGTAAAGGAGTGAAAGGTCCAGCCATTCAGGTAATGATCCATTGATGTAGTTTCTAAATGTTCTAATCCAGAAACCGTTACTCGGTACCTTTGTTCACCGCAGCCATCAATTAAATTTCTTCTAGATAATTCTTCTATGATTTGTTCAAAGTTTTCTCTTGTTAGTGTCTCGTACACACCAAAGAATTCCTTTATGGAGAATAAATGGGCATCTTGAATGGTTTGCGATGATTTTTTTCCATTTAAGAGGTGATAGATGGAATAAATGGTCCGTTCGCTATTAAGTTGTTTTAAACAATATATAATTACGGTTTCTAATTTCAGCATCTTTATCCACCACTTTTACCCAATTATCGACAAAAATCCTCATTTTATCCTTTTTTTATTTTAACATGAATTTTGTATTACTGGTTGGTTAATAATGAAGAAGTTTCAACGTTTTGACACCATTAACCCCTTAACACTAATATCATTTTTCTATTGAAAAGTTGCCCATACAGCTTTACAATAGGAATGAGTAATTTGTTTCCATCCATATCTGAGTAGGAAACTGGGAAGCATAATATTTGTTATTTACTGGGAGGTTTTTTTCATGGCAAAGTATACAATTGTTGACAAGGAAACTTGCATCGCATGTGGTGCATGTGGCGCAGCAGCACCAGATATTTACGATTATGATGATGAAGGTATTGCATTTGTAACGCTTGACGAAAATGAAGGTATTGTTGAAATTCCAGATGTATTAATCGATGACATGATGGATGCTTTCGAAGGTTGTCCAACAGATTCGATCAAAGTTGCTGACGAACCATTTGAAGGTAACCCAACTAAGTTCGAATAAAATCATCTTAAAGCTGCTTTAATCCGACCTCGTCTTATACAGACGGGGTTTTCTATTACATAAAAAAACAACAAGAGCGACAGAAGGTTGCTCTTGTTGTTTTTTTAGATTTTTTATGCGCCTTTTACTACAGAAAATTTATTAATCCATGCTTGCATTCGAATAAACAATAGCATGAAGATGACTGACATCATGATACCCTTTAAGATATTAAAAGGTAAAATCGCAGGTACGACCAAATTTCTCATATCTGGAAACCCCATAAGCAGCGTGTATGCAGGAAGGATTAGGATGTAATTTAAGATACTCATAACTACAGCCATGATGACCGTTCCGGCCACTAACGCAATGGTCATACCCTTTCTAGTTTTAAGTCGATTATAGACAAATAATGTTGGAAGGACAAAGACAATTCCTGCAACAAAATTTGCGATATGACCTACAGGTACGCCTGTTTGACTTCCAGTAGCAATATAATTAAGAACATTTTTCAATAATTCTACTAAAATACCGGCAAGCGGTCCAAAAACTAATGCCGCAATTAACGCTGGGATGTCGCTGAAATCAACAAATAGAAAATTTGGAAATATCGGCAGCGGGAAATTTAATAGCATCAATAAATAGGCTATACTACTTAACATTCCAATTGATACATAGGCTTTTACATTTAACTTCTTTCTTTTTTCCATTTTCCTCTCTCCTTTTTGATCCATCATATTAGGAAGAGAGGTTCAGCAAACAGACGACCCAAGTAAATAAAAACTCCCTCAAGAAAAATAACTTGAGGGAGTTTACAAAGGCACGCTTAATAAACATTCAAAACATCAACATTTTTTGAATGTCTGCAGAACCTCCATCTTCTCCCATCCAGACTATACTGTCGGCTTTGGAATCGCACCAAATCCTGCCCCAAAAGGCTCGCGGGCTTAAGAGCATTGCTCTAATACCGCCGATCGGGAATTTCACCCTGCCCCGAAGATAGATCGATATTAAATTACGTCTTTATTATACTAAACAATATTTGTTTTGTTAAGAAAAAAATCTTACTTACTTAATGAATTGCGTCATATAAATAAGAAGAACCCGCGGGCTAGAGGCCGCGGATTCTATTACTAAGGAACAATTAGGATCTGCTTTGGTTTAATTAGATCTGTTGTTAAATGATTTAGATTTTTCACAGCTATTACAGTGGTATTCTGTTTTTGAGCAATTGTGGACAAGGTGTCCCCTTCTTTGACAATGTACCTTTCCAAAGGTGGTGAGCTATTAGCATTGTCATTTTGATGTAAACGCAGCTGGGAACTTGCTGCTAACACTGATTCCCCTATACTTGCGATCCCTGCCTGGACAGGTTCGCCAACATCCGCTTTACCCAATAGCTGCTCAGGGTCCAGCGCATATTTTTTATCATATCGCCATTCCAGCTGATGTGCTTCAAAATGTAGATGTGTCCCTGTAGCTTGTCCTGTTCTTCCCATCTTTCCAATCACATCACCCTGTTTGATCCATTGACCTTTGCCTACATTCCGCCTATTCAAGTGCGCATAAACAGTCACAAAATGACTTGGATGCTTAATAAAGACAACATTTCCATATGTATTAGAATAATAGGATTTATCAACAACACCATCCTCAACGGCAAGGATGGGTGTGTCTATTCTTCCAGCAATATCAATTCCTTTATGTCTTCCCTGCCTTGTTCCATATGTATCTGAAATGATCCCGTCTGCCGGCCAAATCCAGTGGTCATTTATGACTCCTAGGTCTTGTGTCCCTGCTGCTTCCGAATGTTTTCCACCTAAAAATAATAAACTGACACAAAGCGCCATAATAATGGCAATTAAAAATCTCTTTATGTAGTCACGCATTCCTTTCTTTTCCTCCTTAATATTGTCCTCTCCTCCACACCATATGTTTAATGGGTCCTATTTAGAACGAACCTAGTTGTAAGTTCTATGGGGAGCCTAAGCATATTTGTTATAATTTGGAGACTTATCAAATTTTATTCATAAAAAAAAATCAACCCTAGGGTTGATCGGCGATTTTTATGGTATATTACGTAAATTTGGAGCAATTGGAACTTTAATTTCTTTAGTTAGATCAAATGTGCCAAGATTTGTTAAAGGAGGATCTTTTATAATAACTTTTTCAATGCCAAACTCTTTTGCTGTTAAGAGTACAGCCTCGAAAGATACTATCGACTGTTGATTATCCTGTAAACTAGAGCTACCATCGAATGAAAGATACATAATTTTATTAGAAATTGATATAATATTAATTGGAGGTAAAGACAGTAAAGAACTTTTTAACCCCATTAATTGATCTGTTTTCATTGCTTCAAAAGCAGAGTTTATATCTTGATACGTTTCCATAGATGGTGTTAAGAATGGCAATTTACTGCCCTCAGGGAAATACAAAAAGTAGGCATGTTTATTCTGAGCAGTAACATCGATTTCTTCCATCCTGCCAAAATTTCCTAACTCTATACCGGGTCGACCATTTGTTGTAAACTTAATTTTTTTACTATCACTATTGGTTGATATATCCTTCTGTATTATATTAATAAAATTCGTTTCAGTAGTGGAGCCTAGACCATATTGGTGATTAGGAGGAACATCAACTATTACTGTATTTCCATTTTTATCAAGTTTCATCGTAGCATTTAGAGGATAGAAGTCTGATAAACCCCATTCCTCCTCCTGTAAATTTGCCATTAACTCCGTATATTTAGTAAGCCATGATTGGCCCCCGCTCTGATTTACAATAATTGAAACAGGTATTAGTATTTGAGCCTGTGCATCTGGAATCCAGTAGGTTAACACAGTCCCATTACCAACTTCATCTTCATAAATAGCTGTCTTAACGTTTTCTGATTTTAGCAACTCTACCTGTTTAGGAGATTCCGTTTCATTAGATGAGGCATTCTCCTTTTTTAAAGCACTACTGTCTTGTTGTGCAGTTGCATTTCCACTGGACGAAGATTTTTCTTCTGCACTTTCATGAGAAAAATTTATCCCACCCAAAAACTTTGGGACTAGAATAAAGAAAAGAAGCAAGGCTGCTGTTGCAGCAAGACCGGGTAACAGCCATGGTCTAGGCTTTTTTCTTTTAAGAGAAATATTTTGGTAAATGTCACGAGGATTGCGATGATCATGAATTCTGGGCATTTGCCTTAATAGTTCTTCTAGTTCTCTATCGCTCCACTCTGACTTTTTCACTAATTATTCCCTCCTTTTCATAGAACATTTCCATATGCTTCTTTAATACTTTTAAGGAGCGGTGTTGTGTTGTTTTCACTTTACTTTCTGTCCAGCCCAGAACTTTAGCTGTTTCAGATATGGATAAATCCTGTAAATATCGAAGGATTATGACAGATCTCTGATCTACCGTGCAAAATTCTAGACATCTGTAAATCCATTTAATTTCTTCTTTTTGGACAGTAATTTCTTCTGGAATCGGATACTCATCCTTCACCTGATTGGTTGACCAATCAAATTTTTCAAGCAATCGATCCTTCCAACCCTTTTGTTTACGGAAGTAATCAATCGCAACATTTCGCGCAATAGAAAAGAGCCATGTTTTCTCGCTGCTTTTACCTTCAAACCGATGATATGCCTTGTATACTCGAATATAAACTTCCTGGACGAGGTCCTCAGCCTGTTCCTTATTTCTAACCATATAGAATAGAAATTGAAACACGTCATGATGATATTTTTGATAAAGCTCATCGAAAACGGAGTCCATCAATTCCCCTCCCCGTTCATAATATTAGTCGATGTATTTATAAAAAAGTTTCACTCCTATAAATATAGACTTTTTTTAGTCAAAAAGGAAGATATTTGCAGGTAATCACAGATCACTAGACTCATTAATAAACATGAAAAAGCTCATCTTTTAGGGATGAGCAAGTAGTTAAACTTTGATAATTATTTAGCTACAGCGCTAGGGGCTCGGTGGTCTACAGCCAATCCGTCGAAAAGTCAAAGAACAACCTTCACGGGCTTGCCTTATGCTTGTTGCCCCTGGTCAAGGCGCTTCCGCTTTTAAATGTTCCTTGTGAATCAAGAACAATCGGCAAAATTTTTGTTAATATTACTTTTTTCGTGGCAGAAAGAAGGAAAAAGTCGTTCCCATTCCAATTTTACTCCGAACAGAAATCGTACCATGATGGGCATCAATGATATTTTTTGCAATGGCAAGTCCTAAACCGGTACCAGCCCTGCCCCTCGTTCGGGCTTTATCTGCTTTATAGAAACGTTCAAAAACAAATGGAAGATCTTCTTCTGGTATACCAGAACCGGAGTCTTTTACTTCTATTCTAACCCCTCTGTCCTCCGAAACAACGGATACTTTTACTTTTCCACCTTTTGGTGTATGTCTCATTGCATTATCAATTAAATTCGTCAGTACCTGCTCGATTCGGTCAGGATCAAAAAGGCCTGGTGAACTATCATTTTCCGCTTCCGAATACAAAAGGATATCATTATCTTTGGCTAAACCTTGAAACTTATAAATAATCCGATTGATAAAAGCGGAAAGATTAACCTCTTCTATGGATAGATGGATATGTCCAGCCTCCATACGAGCTAAATCCAATAGTTCATTAACAAGTCTCCCCATACGCAAGGATTCATCGTAAATGACTCTTGCCATCTCTTTTTTCTCTTCCTGCGTTTCGGCAATATCATCAACGATTGCTTCACTGTACCCCTGTAACATAGAAATTGGGGTTCTCAACTCATGTGATACATTGGCGATAAAATCTTTCCTCATTTTTTCCAACTGTCGTTCCTCGGTCATATCCCTTAGGACAGCTACTGCTCCTCGAATAAAGCGATTGCTATACAGCGGACTGACTAAGATCACCCAATGACGACCTTGAAGTGATATCTCACCAATTTGCTCTTTTTCTGTTTCCAAGGATTTTTGAAAAAGTTCCATCACTTGAGATGGGATAGCTTCAGCATCAGTGAATCCATCTTTTTCGTAATACCAATATTGCAGAAATCGGTCTGCAGGAGGATTCGTAATCAAAATGGTGCCATCGCGGTTAAAGGTAATGACCCCATCAGCCATACTGCTTAAAATACTAGAAAGCTGTTCTTTTTCTTGGCTCAACGCATTCATGTTAAATTTTAATTGTCTGCCCATTTGGTTAAATGCTGTCGCCAGTTCTCCGATTTCATCATGTGTTAAAATAGGGACTTTTGTATCAAATTTCCCTCTTGCTACTTCAAAAGCAGCTTCTCGCATTTTTCTGAGCGGAGCTGTTATTCTCGTTGACAAGAAGAAGGCAAAGATTGTGGTTAAAATAATCGCGACACCCGCAACGAGCAAGATGTATTTTGTTGTTTCATCAGATGTTTCCTTAATCACTTCCAGTGATTGATAGATAAAGACAGCTCCATTTTTTTCACCTGGGAGATGCAAAGGAACACCTATGATGGAATAGCTCGGATCCTGATTGTTATTTTTTGATGATAGATTAGATACTTTTTCAACAGATTTTTTGTGATGAAACACAGCTAAAAAGTCCGGATCATTTTTGATTTCATCTACGGATAACTTTTTATCCTTTTCAGCATTTGGAGAATAATAGACTTCATTTTCATTTTTAACAATTACTACTTTGGTCACATCATCTATAATCTCCCAAGAAATTTCTAGCCCTAGTGGGAATTTATCATTTGGATGTGCTTCCAAAACATTGGCAATCTTTTCAGCAGTATTGGTTAAATTATTCTTTGTTTCAAGAATGTTGTGGTTTTGGAAAAGCTCGAGGAGCATCACTGTTAGGATGAACAGTACAAATGAAACTAAAAAAATAATGGTAAACCAGAGTTTACCTACGACACTTCGTAAAAAGGTCATTCATTAGTTACCTCAAATTTATATCCCACTCCCCAAACGGTAACAATCATTCTTGCTGCTTGCTCTGATACCTTATTTAACTTTTCACGGAGACGTTTTACATGGGTATCTACTGTTCGTAAATCCCCAAAAAACTCATAATGCCATACTTCTTTTAATAATTGCTCGCGATCAAACACTTTGTCTGGTGCTTTGGCTAAGAAATATAACAATTCGTATTCTTTTGGTGTTAAGCTAACTTCTTTCCCATCGGCGGTTACCCGGTGTGCATCATTATCAATAGTTAAGTGTGGAAAAACAATTACATCTTTTGTCGTTGTTTCTGTTTGCAAATAACTTGTTTGAGATGAGCGTCTTAACAATGCTTTCACACGTAATACTACTTCTCTTGGGCTGAATGGCTTCACAATATAATCATCGGTACCAACTTCAAAGCCCTGTACACGGTTGATTTCCTCTCCCTTAGCAGTCAACATAATAACAGGAGTGGCCTTTTTTTCTCTTAACTCACGGCAGACTTCAATTCCATCCTTACCAGGCATCATTAAATCAAGCAAAATTACATCGTAATCATTAGCAAATGCCTTAGATAAGGCTTCATTTCCATCTTCTGCTTCATCGATTATATATTCTTCACGCTCTAAATACATTTTTAATAAACGGCGAATTCTTTCCTCATCATCTACGACCAAAATTTTTACGTCTTTTTCCATTATTAATCCCCCCATGGAGTTTATTTTACAAAATGGAACAGCATTTTGCTACATTTTCAAGGTAATTACTCCCGTAAAGTGTGTCAATAATTTGACAATATAATTTTTCAATAAAAAGTTCTTGATTTTATAAAAGCCTCCACTTATATAAGTGAAGGCTTTATGGCTATGTTTCACTTGGCTTATCCGGCGTAGGAATGAAGTCCAGCGATAACAAGATTTACAGCAACCAAATTAAACATAATAATGACAAAACCGATTACGGCTAACCAAGCAGATTTTTCACCATGCCAGCCTTTGGATAAGCGAAGATGTAAAAACGCTGCATAAAAAAGCCAAGTGATTAATGCCCATACTTCTTTTGGATCCCAGCCCCAAAATCTTGACCAGGCCATTTGTGCCCATATCATTGCAAAAATAAGTGCACCCAAAGTAAATACAGGAAAACCAATTAATACGGATCGGTAACTAATTTCATCAACGAAATCCAGCTTAATATTTTTCACAAGGGGTTTAAGGGCAGCCGCAATCCGTTTTCTTAACACAGAGCGAATCAATCCGTATAAGATTAGACCCCCAATTAAAGACCATATTACCGTATTTGATTTTTTTGCATTAATGAAAGCGGGCATTTCGACTAATGGTTTAAAACCATTCTTTGTTAATAATTCTCCATCATGAGGACCTGTAATGGCGGGCATTGTATACTCTACAGACACCTGATTATCATGTTTGTCAATCCAATTAAATTTTTCATGGTAGTCCATAGCTGAAAAGATAGATGAAACTGCCACAAAACCTAAAACTGTGACAAGGGCAAACATTACAATCTCGAGCCAAAAGGTTTGTTTATTTGGTTTTGTTTGATCAATTGCCTTTACAAGATAGATTAGTCCTGCAGCAAAACTAATCGCAAGGATGGCTTCTCCCATGGCCGCAGTGGTTACATGGATATGGAGCCAATAACTTTGCAGGGCTGGTATCAATGGTGTAATCTCTCTTGGAAACATACTTGCATAAGCAATGACCAATATGGCAACAGGCATTGTAAATAGTCCAAGTAAGGTTGTTCTGTATATAAAATAAATAACGATAAAAGCACCAACAAGAGCCATTCCAAAAAAGGTGGTAAACTCAAACATATTACTTACTGGAGCGTGACCTGCTGCAATCCATCTAGTAATAAAATAACCGAGCTGAGAAATAAAACCTATAATAGTCAGGAGAACAGCAATTTTCCCCCATGTGTTTGTTTCTGCCTTTTCATTCTTTTCATTCTTCGATTTAATCGATCCACCATAAAATAATGTCGCAATTAAATAAAGAATAAAAGCAATAAATAATAAATTACTACTTATTGTGGCCAACTAGACTCCCTCCTTATCCATACTTTCCTTTTGTTGTTGATCTTCTGGGATGTCAAGCTTGGTATCTTTTAAAACCGTCTCAATTTCCCTCTTTATTCCATACCAATTTTTATTCGTATGGGCCGCTATCCAAATTTGTCCATTTTTATTTTGAACCCAAATCCGCCGATGGTTCCAATAAGCCCCTTGAATTACTCCAATCATAAAGACAATACCGCCTAAAATAATCACCCATAAGGATGAATCCTTCCGAACCGTGAATCCAGAGACATTTTTGGTTTCAATCCCTTGAAAAGCCATTTTATATGTATTTTCTCCAAATGGCTCGATTGTCTGCTTAATTGCCACAAAACTTGTTTCCGGTTTAGATTTATCCGGTGTAGTCATTTGGAACACGAAGGCAGGATTATTAGGTAACCGTGATTTCGTAGAAGGCTCACCATTTTTATCAAATTCGAAGTCTGGAAAATAATTAATGATATTTACGGAATAACCATTACCTAGATCATACTTAGCTTTTGGGTCTTCTAGGTCGACTTTAACCATTCCAAAGGACTGGCCAGTCTTTTTATTTGCCAACACAAACGTCATCGCTTTTAACTCACTGCGATATGATGACTGAAAAACAGAATAGCCATTAAAATCTAATGGATGATTGACCCTAACTTTATATTCCTTAAGCCTTTTAAGTTCAGGTTTTTCACCCGGGAGATTTTTGCTAACCCGTTCATATAAGACAACATTAGATTGATAATTCTTAACAACTTGACCAGCTTGCTCTATCGCCTTTTCAAACGTTTTATCTTTGTTTTTATCATAATGTTGCAAGATAAATTGATTGTTTTTTAGATAGTACTTTTCACCAGTCTCAGGTACAACAGCAGTTTCTCCTTCCTTAACCCAAAGATCTTCGTTTACGTAAAATCCTGGGATAAAGCGCAGCATTGCACCTAATAAGAAGATGATCAAACCAACGTGGTTTACATACGGCCCCCAGCGAGAGAACCTCCCTTTCTCTGCTAACAAGTCCCCATTTTCTTCGCGAACCTGATATCGTCTTTCTTTTAAATGATTCTTGATGACAGCTAAATCCTTTTCTTCTGGATGCTCAGTCACACCAAAAATCCGCTGACGTCTTAAAAAACCTTCATGCCTTGTAACCCTTTGTGCTTTTAAGGCTTTATAAAGCGGTACTACTCTGTCGAGACTGCAAATAACTAAAGAAATACCAATCATAGCGATTAACAATAAATACCACCATGAACCATACAAATCATGCAACCCTAACTGGTAATACAGCTTACCGAACCAGCCATACTCCTGCTCATAATACACTTCAGGAGGTAAATTGATATACATCTTTTGCGGAAGGATGGTTCCAAGGGTAGATGCAACCAGTGTGATCACAATCAGCCAAATCCCCACCTTGACTGATGAGAAAAAGTTCCAAATTTTATCAATAATAGTCTTATTGTATGTTTGTGAACGGCGTGCACTTCCCTCATATCGCATGTCAAGAAGTTCTTTATTATTTTTCTCTTGCTCATCCAGCACTTTTCCACAGGCTTCACAAAGCACGGTTCCATGCGGATTCACATGACCGCATTCACATTTAACATCGTTCATTGTAAAAACTCCCTCAGGTCCCTTAAGGTTTTATTTGCTCCATAAATTCCTTTACCTTATTTTCAGTTAATTCTCCAGTATAATATTTGACTACCTTTCCGTTCTTGTCCACTAGGAATGTTGCCGGTAAGAGGTCCACTCCGTATACATTCATAACTTCCTTTTCAGTATCAATCATTATTGGAAAATCTAGCCCAAGGCGTTCAGCAAATTGATTTACAGCAAGTTCAGGTTCCTGAATATCCACCGTCAAAACTTGAACACCTTTGTCCTTATATTGCAGGTACTGATTATTGATATACGGCATTTCTTTCTTACATGGAGGGCACCACGTTCCCCAAAAGTTTAAAAATACCCCTTGCCCACGGTATTCTGAAAGACGATGTTTATTCCCCTGCATATCAACTAACGCAAAATCTGGAGCTGTGTCCCCAACCGCGACTTTTTGTTTATTATCTTTTGTAAGATTAGCATAAAGTGAATAGGCAACGGCAACACCTAATACAACTAAAATAAGCGTTCTAATGACTAATCGCTGTTTTTTCATAGATTCCCCTCCCGTACACCACTCGACACATTCGTCTAAAATTATAGCATTTTACAACAAAACCATAGTGTTAACACCATAAAACAAATGTGACAATTTTATGAATGTTTCTTTGATTGATCCATCGCAAGCGCCCGCAGCTGCTTTACCTCATGTGGTGTTAATTCCCTTGCTTCTCCTGCTTTTAAGCCGGTCAATGTCAAAAATCCATAACGTTCACGTTTTAATTTCAAGACCTCATTGCCAATAGCCTCAAACATTCTTCTGACTTGACGATTTCGGCCTTCATGAATCGCAATCTCCACTATCGCTGTCTGCTTCTTCTTATCGGCAGAAAGTAGCTTCACTTTAGCAGGTGCTGTTTTACCATCCTCAAGCCGGATTCCTTTTTCTAATTTCCTTAAACTTTCCCTTAAAGGAATTCCTTTCGTTTTGGCCACATAAACCTTGTCAATTTCATTCTTAGGGTGCATAAGCAAATTGGCAAATTCTCCGTCATTGGTTAAAATCAATAATCCTGAAGTATCATAATCAAGCCGGCCGACAGGAAAAATTCTTTCTTTATAATGAGAAAAATAATCTGTAACTACCTTTCTTCCTTTGTCATCGCTTACACTCGAAATTACGCCTCTTGGCTTATACAGTAGAAAATAAACAGGCTCTTCCTTCTCAATCTGTATTTCATTAACCTCAACTCTATCGGAAGGGGATACCTTCAAGCCTAATTCTGTTACCACTTTGCCATTGACTTTTACTTTGCCTTCTTTAATGAGTTCCTCGGACTTTCTTCTAGAGGCAATTCCTGCTCGAGCGATAACCTTTTGCAATCTTTCCATCATTTCACCTCAAATATTCTATTAGTTGCTAATCGTTGTTAGTAGTAAAGAGATTTATTCCTTTTGATATACGAAAAAAAATCACTATTCTATCCTAATGAATTATGACACAATTTCTCCACTTTTCAAAGTAACGGGTATTAAATACTAGAAATAAAAAAAAGCATGTTCCAAACTGGAACATACCATAATCTAAAAATTAAGTTGTACCAAATATTAGGCCGACGACTAAAATAGAAACAATGATCCCGACAACGTCTGCAAGAAGGCCCACCTTTAAGGCATCTCCCATTTTCTTAATGCCCACTGCACCAAAGTAAACGGTTAAAACATAAAAGGTTGTATCGGTACTCCCTTGAAGGACAGATGCAAGGCGTCCAATAAAGGAATCTGGACCATAAACAGCAATTAAATCGCTTGTCATCCCTAGTGCTGCCGTGCCTGAAATTGGTCTGATAATAAGCAATGGCACAATTTCAGCAGGAACCCCCATTGACTTCATTAATGGTCTTAGCCAATTCATTAAAGCGTCTAATGCACCTGATGCACGGAAAATAGATATAGCTACAAGCATACCCACCAAGAAGGGAATAATTGATACCGCAATCTTAATTCCTTCTTTCCCCCCCTCAACAAAGCTCTCATAGGTTGGTACTCGCTTGTACGTTCCATATAGTAAAATAATCCCTATCAGTAAAGGAATAAAAGTTAGCGAAATAGTTGATATGAACCCCATAACTTCATCATCCTTTTCGACTTCTGCGATAATAAAAATAGCGGTCAATCAGTAGAGCACCTATTGCAGAGAGAATGGTAGCAAAAATGGTTGGAACAACAATTTCAGTTGGGGATGCAGAATGATAATTTATTCTTATTGCTATTACTGTTGTTGGGATTATAGTAATGCTGGCTGTATTAATGGCCAAAAAGGTCACCATACTCCTAGAAGCTTCTGTTTTTCCTCGATTTAATTTTTTAAGCTCTTCCATTGCTTTAATACCAAGAGGTGTTGCCGCATTGCCCAAACCAAACATGTTCGAAATCATATTGGATAAGATATAGCCCATTGCGGGGTGATTGGCAGGTACTTCAGGAAATATTCTTTTTACAATCGGACGGAATAGTTTTGTGAGTTTTTGGAGTAGTCCTGATTCTTCGGCAATTCGCATCATACCCAGCCAGAATACAAGTACGCTGATTAACCCGATACATAGAGTAACTGCTTCTTTGGCTCCATCAAAAACGGCTTTATTGACAGCTTCCATGTTACCGTTTATTAGCGCGAACACAATCCCGATAATGGTCATAGCTACCCAAATATAGTTAACCATTGACGTTCACACCAATGACTGAAAGAAACATTTGTTTTATAGAGTCAAGCAACCCCTTTTTCTCTTTTTTCAGCATCTTTTCAAAATATATAGGAGCTTCTTCCACTACTCTCCCAGCCAAGTAAACTTCTGCCTTACCTACGATTGCTTCCTTTCGGGAGGAGATCAAGCTTTCTCGAGGTTTTTCTAATTTATATTTAATAGAAAATTGGTCCATTTCTTCACTGGTAACAGGATACACAATTGACTTTTTGACATATAGATGTCCTTTATAAAGTTTATTTTTGGAAATGTCCAACTTACCCTTCGTTAACACTTCCGCCATATCAAAACCACTAAAGCCATTTTCGTACATAGAAATATGGTCATTCCAGTCATCAGGATCATTTAAGGTTACAGCAATTAAGTTCATATCGCCTTTTGTTGCTGTTGTCACAAGCGTCCGTTTTGCTCGTTTGGTATATCCTGTTTTTCCTCCAGTTGCATATTTATATTTAGTTAGGAGGCGATTTTTGTTCTTCCAAATCCGATCCCAGTCTTCGGTTGGGTTCGGGGCCCGATAAACTTTTGTGCCAGATATTTTTTGAAACGTTTTATTCTGCATTGCATACCGCATGAGAATGGCCATATCATAGGCTGTTGAATAATGATTTTCATGATCATCAAGTCCATGTGGATTTGCAAAATGAGTATTATACATCCCTATTTCCCTTGCCTTTTGATTCATTAAGTAGGCAAAGCCATCGACACTTCCTCCAACATATTCGGCGATAGCTACTGCTGTATCATTTCCAGACCTCAGCATTAAGCCATAGACAAGGTCTTGAAGTTTAATTTTTTCTCCGGGTTTTAAATATACAGAAGACCCTTCAGCCCTTGTTGCTTGCCCACTAACCTTTACATACTGGTTCATTTTTCCTGATTCAATCGCAAGTATGGCTGTCATGATTTTTGTTATACTAGCGATTCTTCTCTTTGTATGTGCATCCTTTTCAAACAAGACCCGCCCAGATTTTTGTTCAATCAACACGGCACTTGCAGCACTTACACCAAGGGAAGCATCAACCTTTTGAGGAATGTTTACGATCATTAGTGAGATCATGAGGGTTATAATTATTAGCTTTGAAATCATTCTCATCAGATTAACCTCGTCTCCTTTATATCTGTCTATTAGAAGCTTGTCTATTGCAACTGCTTGAACAGGTCATGTTCAAGCTCCCATTCGCTTTTATACAAGTTTATGCGGGACGAGTTATGTTATGACACTAAATAAAGAAAACTCACCGATAGGCGAGTCTCTAATTTAGAAAGCAGGCCATTTGATATCAGCCGCTTTTTCAAACCTCATTTCAACATCATGCCAATTTACGAGATTCCACCACTTATCTACATATTCACTCCGATTGTTTTTGTATTGTAAATAATAAGCATGCTCCCAAACATCCAAGACAAGTAATGGAATTGTATCCCATTGTGTAAGGAGCATATGACGTTCAGTTTGCAGTACCTCCAAGTGCCTTGCTCTCGGACTCCAGACCAATAGTGACCAGCCAACACCCTCTACTTGCTTGGCAGCCTCTGAAAATTGCCGCTTGAATGCCTCAAAACTGCCAAAGTAACCTTCTATCTCCCCTTTTAATATTCCTTGGGGGCTTCCACCTCCATTTTGACTCATATTTTTCCAAAAAATCGTATGCAAATAATGTCCTGATCCGTGAAAAGAGAGCTCTCTTGACCAATGCTTAATTAATGAAAAATCATTGATCTCCCTTGCCTTCTTCAGATTTATTTCAGCACGGTTTAATCCGTCCACATATGAACGATGATGCTTATCATGATGCAGCCTCATGATTTCCTCAGATATATATGGTTCCAAGGCGTTATAGGCGTATGGAAGCTCCGGTAAGGTATGTCCACCGGGTGGAATTGTTTTTTCCACCACCCAAATTTTACCTACTTCTTGTTTATTCCTAAAATAATATTCCATTTGCTGATGAATATTTTCTGCCTTTCCTTGAAGATTGATCAGCTCCTCGTTTGATAATTCCCGATTAGTACTTTCAATTAATTCCGTAAATTCGTCCAATTTCTCCCATAATTCAGCGTCTTGACCAACGTGTTCGGATTGAAGAAATTGTTTCATTTGCTCATTCCAAACAAATAAGTCGTTAACATATTGGCTAAAACGTCCCATTAGGTTCCCTCATTTCAGCTTATAAGTAATCCTTCTAAAGGGTATGAGGATCCACACTCAATAAGAACGAAAAAAGACTGTTCACAGGGGAACAGTCTTCTAGTGTATATTGATTAATTGTGTTATTTTGATTGAATCATTTTTGTTCGATAATCTGTTTCATAGTATTCAAGTTCTTCCCTTATTCTCTGGAAATCACTTTCTAAACTCTTAATAATTGCTGATATCTTATCCGAAACATTGCGATAATATTTAATCGAGTTCCTGCCTGTATAGGCCGAACGACTATTTTCAAACCAAGCGTCATTCTTTGGTGAGAAAAACTCTTCAATACATTGATGATAAATCTTATATAGTGTTTTTTCAGCTGCAGCTTTTTGAAAAGGTTCGCTTTGTAAAATAACAGAGCAGGCCTCTAACCCCTCTTCACTATAAACAACCAACTTCCGCATATTTGCCAAAATTAATTTAACGTAAACTCGGTCTTCGTCATTTTCTACATTTAATTGCGAGATGGTCGTTTCATTTAAAAAGTCTTCAAGTGTTGATATTGATTTTGTTAAGAATTCCTTTACATCATTAAGCTGTGTTTTCACCAATGTATTTCCCATAATTACCCTCCTAAATTAGCTGTGCTGATTAATGTGATTGCAAAATGAATTCAAGTGGAGAATGGAGTTTAAACTCTTTGTTTTGCTGGATACCTAGAAATACTTCAGGTAATTTATTAAAATTAATATCTTGAAAATAAGAAGCAAACTCGTGCTTAGAATTAATATATAATCTTTTTCGACTGCGAAGTCCTGGATTTTTTAAGAGACAAACAAGAGCTACAATATCCTTAAAATAAACTTCATTGGTTCCTTGATTTATAATAGGGTCTTGCTTGTACGGAGTAAACTCTTGAAAGAGCTCATCAAAATACCTTACATATAAGACATGAAGCGTTTTTTCCTGTCCTTCTTCGAAAAACGTAACTTCGCTTCTGTTAAAAAAGTCCTCTGAAGTATTTGATTTTTCCTTCTCCAATTCATATCCCTTACACTCTCTAATTAGCAATGTACTCCCTCTCCTTATCAACTGGCTGCCACAATAAATATATATCATACAAGCTTTATATCAATTTATATTTATTTTAGCATAAATTCCTCCAGAAGATTTAGTTAAGAGTTAATTGTTTCCTGAAATTTCTCAAAAAACAGGTCCGCTTCTTCCTGAGTATATTCCTCTTCAACTTTTTCTGGTAACTGAGGCAGTTCTTTTAAGTTTTTTAAACCGAAATAGTCTAGAAATTCTTTTGTGGTTCCATATAAAATAGCACGACCTGTTCCTTCCGCTCTGCCAGCCTCTTTTATTAAAACTTTTGCCATTAGGGTATGGAGTGGCCGCTCTGTTTTCACTCCACGGATATCTTCAATTTCTGCACGGGTAATCGGTTGTTTATAAGCAATAATTGCCAATGTTTCTAAAGCTGCTTGTGAAAGAGTAGATGTATGGGGGGAATCTACTAATTTTTTTAAATAGGCTGCATTTTCCTTTTTCGTGGCAAGTTGAAAAGTTCCTGCCAATTGAACGATCATAATGCCCCTTTTGTCATCACGGTCATACTCTTGACGCAAGTCCTCAATCATTTCACTGGCATGAAGCTCATCGACTTCTAATACCTCCGCCAGTTGTTTTAGGGATAGTCCCTCATCTCCAGCGGCAAATAATAGACTCTCTAGTATACTATTCCAATTTATAATTTCCACTTAATTAGCCCCTTCCTTCACAGCTTCTACAAATATATCCCCAAAATTTTCTTTCTGGTCCACATCTATGGCCTTTCTCTTGATTAATTCCAATATGGCCAAAAATGTTACAACAATATGGTCTTTCCGTGGGTTCGGAAACAAGTCATTAAAATTTTTCCTCCCCTGCAATTGTTGTAGCTCATCCATTATTTCGTTCATTCTTTTTTCAATCGATATTTCCTGTCGTGCAATCTTTGTGGCCATCGGCCGCTGCAATTTCTTTCTGCGCAATAGTTTCTGGAATGCAGCAAGCATATCATACAAGGATACATTTAATTCGGTCCGTTCTGGATTTATCCCTTTAGTAAAATCAGAAAGATCACTCGGGGGTTTGGTATACATAAGCCCTCGCTCTTCCTCCAAGGTTTTTAGGTCATGGGCGGCTTCTTTATATTTTCGGTATTCAATTAAGCGTTCAACCAGTTCATCTCTCGGGTCATCTTCATATGAGATCTCTTGGTCCACTTCATCTATTACCTCTTCATGTTTCGGTAAAAGCATTTTGCTCTTAATCGCAAGCAATGTCGCAGCCATAACCAAGAACTCACTTGCAACATCTAACTGGAGTTCATTCATTGTTTGAATATATAGTAAGTATTGCTCCGTAATTTCAGCAACCGGAATATCATAAATATCAATTTCGAGCCGATTAATTAAATGGAGAAGTAAATCTAACGGCCCTTCAAATGCATCGATTTTTACCTGATAAGGCATTTTAATTCACCAAAATTCTAAAAAATAAATTAACTTTGTTAATAAGTCTTACTGACAACTATTAGTATAGAGGATTCAAGTTTGTTATCCAATAGAAAAATCAACCTTTAGATGGTTAATCACGAAGTTAGGGTGTTTGCCCATAACAATGGACAACTATCCCACATATGATGACAAGGAAAAGAACAAAAACTTTCAAGGAGGTCTTTCATATGGATGGCGGATTTGGAGCAGGTTTTGCTTTAATCGTTGTTTTATTCATTTTGTTAATCATTGTTGGTGCTTCTTGGGTTTACTAAGAAGTGCAAAAGCGCGGATAAGACGCTAAAGTTAGACAATACGAAAACGGAAGCAAAGGGACCCGTCTATCTGGCGGGTCTTTTTTACTAGTTAAATGGATAGGCCCAATATGATAAACTAAAACATACATAATTCTAAAAGGGGGGATTTTTTGTTCCCAAAAGAGTATATCCAATTTTTAGCTCACTTTCATGGTGACAGAGATTATTTTGAGTGCCACGAGATACTTGAGGAATATTGGAAAAAAAATGATGTGAAAAATAAAAACTCCATCTGGGTCGGCCTTATTTTATTAGCAGTTTCGGCCTATCATCACCGGAGAAACAACTTTAATGGTGCCAAAAGGACATTGGAAAAAGCAATAACCATTTTTAAGACACAGCCCGAATCTGTCATAAAGCTTGGATTAGACCCACATTTGCTTCAAGATATATTAACAAGTCGGCTATCCAACATCACTAATCAACAAAGATATATTAGTTTTAACCTGCCAATTGGGGATCAAGCCCTGTTGGATCTATGCAGAAGGTATTGTAAGCAGAATGGGTTTGTTTGGGGGATGAACAGTGACCTTACAAATGAACATTTAGTTCATCGACACATCTTACGGGATCGAACTAGTGTAATCGAAGAAAGAAATCAATCTCTAAAATTAAGAAAAGGCAACGACTAATCCGTTGCCTTTTTAGGTATCTTAGCATACATCACATTTTTCAATAAATGGAGCTGTGTTCTCATTCGATATAATTACTTTATCTGCATACATTTCTTTTAATGCCTTCACCATTTTTTTCCCGATGCCTTGAAAGCGATGTGATGGGTTTACGGAAATATGTTGAACGATAATCTTATTGCCTGGATGATCAAAAAGGACTCCTAACAGCCCGATTATATCTTCTTCCTTCCAAAGAAAAAGCTGCCAATTTTCTTCGGATTCGTATTTTTTCATGGTTGCCTGGAGTTTTTTTAAGTCCTTTTCATCCGGCATAAAGGACAATAAACCCATGGCAATCTTTTCGAAAGTCTTCTTGTATCGAATTAACATTTTGATCCCTCATTATATTAAATAAACCGTTTTTCTGTCTGGTTTAACAATATTATATTTTTTCCTAATTATTGAATAATAAACATTTATTCATTATATGTAATTTGAATTTATAGTGTTTCACTAAACAACATAATACATAAATAATGGGCAATCATCAAATAGAAGTATCCATTATTTACTAGGAACAATAAAAATCCAGTAAATCAATCCCCAAATTACAGAGAGACCAATTAGAATCCCAAATAATAACCAGTTACTTTTCATAACAGAAAGTTCCTCCAAAAGCATTCTATCCTGCCACCATTCTACACTATATAACAAAAATAATCTATTTTCTCTTTTAAATGTTGTTGAATGTACGCCAGGTATGGAAACTATGAAACTTTCAGATAAAAAATTACGTTTATATTAATGGTTTCGGTTATATTAGTAAAAGGGATTTTATATTTCCAGTTTTGCTTAAAACTTCAAGGAGGCCTGAAATGAAAAAAATATTCGTTCTTCTACTCTTATCACTTATTAGCCTTTATCCTATTCACAGCTTTGCTGACATGGCTGAAGGGGATATGATTGTTACTCTAGGAGAAAATCTAACAGAAACGCAAAAAAGTAATTTATTAGAAGAGATGGGTGCACCTGCTGATGTACAAATTGTTACCGTTACAAATCAGGAAGAGCATCAGTACTTAGGAAAGTACATCGCGAAATCTTTGATTGGAACTAAGGCCATTTCTTCATCTGCCATAACCATTGCCCCAAAGGGAGCAGGGATTAAGGTTAAAACAAAGAATATCAACTGGGTTACGGATGAGATGTATGTCAATGCCCTAATTACAGCTGGGGTTAAAGATGCTAATATCTATATCACAGCACCTATTTCGGTATCTGGAACAGCTGCCTTAACCGGAATTATTAAGGCATATGAGATTTCTGCGGATAAAACGATTCCTGAAGATGTAAAACAAGCAGCGAATGAAGAAATGGTGGAAACCGCAAAATTAGGCGACTCAATTGGCGCTGAGAATGCCGCTGCATTAATTGCAAAGGTTAAAGAGGAAATTGCCAAGAATAAGCCAAAAAATGATGCAGAATTACGAAGCATTATTGAACAAGCAGCAAAAGATTTAAATGTGACCCTGTCAGATGCAGAACTGAACAGTTTAATTGACTTTTTTAATAAGCTGATTGATTTAAATATTGACTGGAACCAAGTTAGTGACCAGCTTAATAAAGCAAAAGATCAAATTTCTAAATTTCTACAATCCGATGAGGGGCAAGGGTTTTTAGAAAAACTCAAACAATTTTTCATCTGGTTGATTGATGCGATAAAAGCCATTTTTTCATAAGAATTGAAATAAAAAGCTGCCGCAAACAATTGCGACAGCTTTTTATAATTTTGTTCTAGTGATTAACGGTTAAAATTACCTACTTATTTTAACGGCAAATCCAACCGGACTAAGTCCTCGTAGGATTCTCTTTTCACTACAAGTGTGGCCCTTCCGTTTTCCACGAATACAACCGCAGGGCGAGGAATTCGGTTATAGTTGTTAGCCATAGAATACCCATATGCTCCAGTACAAAATACTGCGAGAATGTCTTCTTCCCCAGGTTCCGGCAACGGCAGATCCCATATCAGCATGTCACCGGATTCACAGCACTTTCCGGCTATAGAGACGGTTTGATTTGCCTTAGCTAATGGTTTATTTGCAAGCACTGCTTCATATTTTGCTTGATAAAGGGCCGGGCGGATATTATCACTCATTCCTCCATCAACCGCCAAATATTTTCTAACACCTGGTACTTCCTTAGATGAACCAACCTGATATAAGGTAATACCAGCATCACCAACTAGCGAGCGACCTGGCTCAATCCAAATTTCCGGCATTTTTAAGGAATGCTGCTCCGTCAAGTGTTTTACCTCGGTAATAATTTCTCGGACATACTGTGAAGGAAGAATGGGTTCATCTTCCTTTGTATAACGAATTCCGAAGCCTCCGCCTAAATTTAGGACTTTGGCAACAAAAGAAAATTCATTTTTCCACTGTTCAAGCTTTTCAACAATTTTTTTAGCCGCCAATAAGAAACCAGTCGTTTCAAATATCTGCGAACCAATATGGCAATGCAGACCGAGAACATTAAAGAAGTTATTTTCAATGGCCATTTTCAATGCATTTTCTGCCTGGCCGTTTTGAAGATCAAAGCCAAATTTTGAATCTTCTTGTCCGGTTAAGATGTAATCATGAGTATGCGCTTCTATACCAGGTGTGACCCTTAATAGAATATTAACATTCGCATTTTTTTCCCGGCACAGATCTTTTAACAGATTGAGTTCAAAAAAGTTATCAACGACAATACAACCAATCTTGTGGTCTAAAGCCATCTCTAACTCTTCTCTGCTTTTATTATTTCCGTGAAAATGAATTCTTTCAACAGGAAACCCAGCAACGATAGCGGTATATAACTCTCCTCCAGATACAACATCAAGCGATAATCCCTCTTCTTCCGCCAACTGAATCATAGCAACAGTCGAAAAAGCTTTGCTAGCATATGCTACCTGAGCAGTCACATTTAAATCATCAAAGGTTTGTTTAAAACCTCTTGCCCTTTCTCTCATTAAAGCTACATCATAAACATACAGAGGCGTCCCATATTGCCGTGCTAACTCAACGGCATCAACTCCGCCTATTTCTAGATTCCCGTTTTTATTTACACCTGTTGATCCGTAAAAATACATTCCCTCTCCCTCTCTCCGTTACACTACTATAGTCTATGAGACAATCTCAAAAATAAATAGACAGAATCTGCAAAAGATACTGCCTATTTTTTTGACTACTTTAACCCTTTATTTAAATAAAATAACTTTAGCATAACTTAATTAAAACTGCAATTGTAAAAAAAACATTACTTCTCATTTGCACCAGGCGGCTGCCTGAAACGATTTCGCGGCCGAACAATACTTGGTCTTAGCAGGGAGCCTGGAATGGCACGACGAATGACAATTTGCATAAATCCTTTTGGTTCAAAGGGAAGGAATGGCCAAAAGTATGGTGTGTTAAACGCACGCATATGAACAACAAATAAAAACATTGCTGTACACCCTATCACAAATCCTGGTGTATGGAACAGAGCAACCAAAATCATTAGGATCATTCTGGCAATCTTATTTGCTACACCTAATTCATAACTTGGGGTTGTAAAAGTACCTATACCTGCAAGCGCCACATAAAGGATGACTTCCGGAACAAATAGCCCTACATCAATCGCGATTTGTCCTATCAAAACGGCGGCAATTAAACCCATTGCTGTTGATAATGGGGTTGGAGTATGTATAGCAGCCATTCTTAAAAATTCAATACCAAAATCAGCTAATATTAATTGGACAACCACTGGAATATTCGTTTGTTTATTTGGTCCAATAAAGGCAATATTTTCGGGCAATAAGGATGGTTCCATCACAAATAGTAACCAAAGTGGGAGCAGTATGATGGAAGCTAATATTCCTAAAAACCTTGTCCATCTTACAAAGGTTCCCATTGCAGGGGATTCCCTAAATTCTTCAGCGTGCTGGACATGATGAAAATACGTTGTCGGAGTAATAATGACACTAGGTGATGTATCACAATAAATAATGATATGACCTTCTAATATATGTGCCGCAGCCACATCCGCTCTTTCTGTATATCTTACCATTGGAAAGGGATTCCATCCCTGTTTGACAATGAATTCCTCAATCGTTTTATCTCCCATAGGAATTCCGTCGACATTAATCGCCTTTATTTCTTTTCTTAATATATTTAATAAATCAGCATCTGCGACATCCTCTAAATAGCCTATTGCCACATCCGTTTTTGATCTTTCTCCTACTTTGATCATTTCAAAACGCAGGCGTTCATCTCTAATTCTCCGTCTCGTTAGCGCCGTATTTAGGATGATATTTTCAACAAATCCATCACGTGAACCCCGGACAACCTTCTCAGTATCTGGTTCTTGAGGCGACCTCCCAGGATAACTTCTTACATCAACGGCCAATGCCGTTTTTTCACCTTCAATAACTACGACAATCTGACCGGAAAGGACTAAATCCACGAGCTCATCTAATTTATGAATAGGCTGAACGGATTGGTTGAGAAGACGATTATAAATAAGCTTGTAAATGTCCGTTGATTGTTTTTCATGGTTGTTTAGCTGGACTAATTCTTCTATTAATTCGATGATAAAACGGGTATCACAAAGACCATTACAGTAATATATTTGTACATCTTTCTTGAGGACGTTCAGCTTCCTAACGCCTAAGTCAAAGCTGATGCCCAGCCCGACCCTTTGTTTCATATAATTTTCTATCTCATTTACTGATTCAGGGATTGGCCATTTTTGCTCATTGCTCCTTGACACGAAAGCCACTCCTTTCAAGTATAAGTTCTACAGCTTTTTTGGTTATTGGAGCACCCAACTTGTATGAATCTTGCCTAGCCATTTTTCCAATATCGCCCACTCCTACGATAATAGGAATACTTAATTCATCAAGACAATATACTGTATCTCCATTGATCCTGCCGAGTTCGAGTTCTTGTATTCCATATTTATCGACACCATACGGGGTTAAAATTCCATCCCGATCAATACTTACATCAACCCTTGTCCATTCCTCATGCCTGGATCTTGCTGCAACCGCAATGGCTCCTAACACTTCAATATCTTCATGTGTGGCAACATATTTCAATGCCGATTCGCCAGCACCTTCCCCTACAATTCCACTGTCATCAAACATCACTAATACCGGGTCATGCGGTGTTTTTTTAATTAACTTGACGATTTCCGGTCCCGTTAATTTGGAAGGATTTCCATAGGAGCTGGTTATACAACGTCCGCCAATCTCTTTGGCTACATGTTCAACAGCCCTTTTTGCATATTCATCACCGTCAGTAATTAAAATGACGCGCCTCCGAATACTCATAATCTGATGTCCCTTCCTAATTAATGAGTTATTGATCATGAAATTTATACTCTTTATTATCTTTCTTTCAAATAAGAGTTGATTCACAGCTGATGTTCAGTTTTTTAATGATAGATAAAATAAAGCCACTGAAAAATCGACCCAAAAATTTTCCCTAACACGATTGCCATGATTAGAATGATTATTTGTCCATCTAGCCGGATCCTTTTAGCTAGGATCGGAAACACATTTACTACTTCAGTTAACCCTGCCGCCAGCATTCCTACAAATACTCCCCCTGTAAGTCCTAAAGGGATTAAAAAATAGGCAGAGACATGCAGTGCAGGGTCCCTTAAGCTTGCGAACACCCCGACTAGTACTCCCAACACTACTGCCCATTCGTATAAAGGAATCATTTTCATTGATTTGGAAAGTTGTGTCAGTCTAGGGATAATCCCCAGTACAGTTAAAAATGCAACAAAACCAGCGCCTACCATTAATCCACTTGCAAGACCTATAAAGATAACTGCTAGGATTTTAATCGTCATCAATATGCTTCATACTTTCCTTATTTTCATGGATAACTACGTAATTATCTAAATCAAGCTGGTAATTAAAGATTTCGACTTCAAGTGGACTGGGTTCTTCATTTAAACGATGTTTGAACACATGATTAAAAAAGAGAATCATTCCAAGGCCAAGACCAATAGAATAAGGGATTTGGAAAAGCAATGGTTTTACTGCCTTTTTTTCTGTAATGATGGTGTATATTTTTTCCTGAACGCTTTGCATACTTACATCATCATGGAAATTCATAATCGTCATAGCAGAACCAAAAAATAACAAAAACCATATTAGGATAAAAATTGGCAATGAAACCTTTTTTTTCTTAAAAACAACTTCCACTATGGTCTGTGCTGGACCAATGGATTGAACTTCAGCTTCCTTAAATGTACTCGTTATCTTCTTGATTATCTCCATCACATCTATAACGATTATATTCCGATCCTTCTCCGTTACTCGATATATCATTATTGATTGTAATTTCAACAGGACCGCTTCTGGGGCAATGATCTGGGCAACATCCTTTAAGTAGATCTTTTCCTCTGGCCGGACATGAACTCGATGCCGCATGCGGATGTAGATTGTTTTTTCCAAAACATTCACTTCCCACACAATGATTTCCACATCAATAGTATGGATAATCTTCGGTCCTTTCATGTAAGCAAATGAAAAACCGCATGGATCAGAGATCCATGCGGTCCTTCATTTGCTGTAATATCTTCTTCTCAAGCCGTGAAACCTGTACCTGGGAAATCCCCAGCCTAACCGCCACTTCAGATTGGGTTTGGTCTTTATAATACCGCAAATAAACAATCAGTCTTTCCCGTTCATCAAGCTCGCGAATCGCTTCTTTTAATGCAATCTTATCAAACCATTTTCCTTCATTACCGTCATCTATTTGGTCTAGTAAGGTGATTGGATCGCCGTCATTTTCATATACTGTCTCATGAATGGATGACGGTGTCCTGCTTGCTTCTTGGGCAAGGATTACATCCTCCGGTGAAAGTTCCAAATGAGCTGAAATCTCATTTACAGTCGGAATCCTTCCAAGCGTTTTGGATAATTCATCCTTCGCTTTTCGAATTCTGTTCCCCATTTCTTTCAGTGAACGACTGACTTTGACAGTCCCGTCATCACGGATAAAACGTTGGATTTCACCAATAATCATTGGTACTGCATAAGTGGAAAATTTGACATCATAGGATAGGTCAAACTTATCAACCGATTTTAATAATCCAATACAACCAATTTGGAATAAGTCATCCGGGTCATAACCCCTATTAAGAAACCGCTGGACAACAGACCAAACAAGACGCATATTTTTTTCAACGATTAAATCTCTAGATTCTTGATCTCCAGCTTGGCTCTTTTTAATGAGCTCTTTTACTTCATGATCTTTTAAGTATGTTTGACTTTTATCGTTCTTGACCTCCACATCCATTGGCAAGTCTCCTTAATTGCAAAGCATTTTGTTAAGTTTTAAATGCTTCCTTAATCTAACCTCGGTTCCGCTGCCTGGCTGTGAATGAACCTCTACCTCATCCATGAAATTTTCCATGATGGTGAATCCCATACCGGAGCGTTCCAAATCCGGCTTTGTTGTAAACAATGGCTGACGAGCTTCCTCCACATCTGCTATACCTAAACCAACATCTTTAATTGACATATCAATCAGACTGTCTTCAATCGTTACCTGAATATAAACGATCCCGCTTGGGTCATTTTCGTAACCATGAATAATCGCATTTGTTACGGCCTCTGAAACGACCGTTTTAATCTCGGTTAGCTCATCCATCGTTGGATCAAGCTGGGCAATAAAAGCAGCGACGGTAACACGGGCAAACGACTCATTTTGACTTAAAGCGCTGAATTGAAGATTCATTTCATTCTTCACTCAGGCCACCCCCAATCTTTGCAATGCAAATTCCTCAGTCGGTTCCATTTTGATGATTTTGAATAAACCAGACATATCGAATAATCTTTGTATTGCAGGGGAAATCGCACATACCACCATTTCACCGTGCACTTGCTTTATTTGTTTGTATCTTCCTAAAATAACTCCTAATCCAGAACTATCCATAAAAGAGAGTTGTTCTAAATTTAAAACAATATGGCGAATATTATTTTTTTCTATAACAGCTGTGGCTTGTTCACGAAGGTCATCCGCTGTGTGATGATCTAACTCCCCACTTAAGCGAATACATAAAACATCGTGTTTTGTTTCCATTTCAATGTTAAGACTCACTATTCCCGTCCTCCTTAATCTGGTATAGTGAGTCAATTCGCTTTTTTAATGAAAATATCCTTCTATACATACAAAACTAGTCCTATTTCGCTAAAATTAGTATTGTAGTTTGAAGTTTCGACAATTGTTGTTAAACAGTAATTTCATATAGATGAACAATCATTTACTTTCCAGACTTTGTAAACATTCCAAATGCACGTTTATAAAGTGTCCACCAGCCTGCTTCTTTCACGTTCTTGCTGGCGACTAATGGACTTTCAAGAATTACTTTTCCATTCTTAATCAATTCAATTTCCCCAACCTTATCGCCCTTTGTAATAGGAGCCTTCAGATTTTTTTGAAGGATGACTTTTTGCTTAACATCCTGTATTTTTTCACCCTTTTTCGTTAGGATAGAAATCGGTTCACTAGTAACTGCTTCTATTTTCTTTTCCTTGCCCTTGCTTACTTTGGCCAAACCAATGGTTTGATTTCTTTTAAACATTGGATGTGTTTGATACTGGGCAAAGGCATAGTTAAGCAATTTCGTTACTTGTGCATTTCTTTCCTTAGAAGTCGGTGCACCAAAAACAACTGCAATAACACGCATTCCTTCTTTTTGGGCTGTTGCTGTCAGGCAATACTTTGCCTCGGCAGTAAAACCGGTTTTTAATCCGTCTACACCAGGATAAAAGCGCACTAATTTATTGGTATTAACCAGCCAGAATTTTTTATCGGTATTTTCACGAAGATATGCTTCGTACATACCTGTAAATTTAGTGATACCTTCATATTTAAGCAGTTCTTTTGCCATAATAGCCATATCAGCTGCTGTGCTATAATGACCGCTGACCGGAAGCCCGGTAGTATTTTTAAAGAATGTATGCTTTAATCCCAGCTCTTTGGCTTTAGCGTTCATCATATCGACAAACGCATCTTCGGAACCTGCTATTCTTTCTGCCATGGCCACGGAGGCATCATTTCCTGATCCAATGGCAATTCCTCTTAACATTTCCTTAGTCGTCATTTCTTCGCCTGGTTCAAGGAAAATTTGTGAGCCGCCCATAGAGGCTGCATACTCACTTGTTCGTACTTTTTCATTCCAGGATAGTTTGCCTTCGTCAATTGCCTCCATAATGAGGAGCATCGTCATAATTTTTGTCATACTCGCAGGCGGCAGCTCTTCGTTACTATTTTTTTCATATAGGACTGTGCCTGTATCTCGTTCAATTAAAATAGCGGATTTAACATTGCTGACAATATCAGTATTCTTTTTCTCTTCAGCAGCAAATGCAGATGGAATCCATAAACTAGTTAGTAAAAAAGATGTCACTATGAAAGAGACAAATCGTTTCATTCGCATAACCCTCCATTCTTTATAATCTCCATTTTTTCCAAATCAACTTACTTTATACAATTATTTCCTATAATTCCAAATTAATTAAGCTAGTAAAATGGAAAAGGGTGACAGGCACCATGNNCATGGTGCCTGTCACCCTTTCGTTTTATTCTGTTATTTCGCCGTGGATAAGGATCGGAGCCTCGATTTTTGCGGATGAAATCTTGATATTTTCATAAAGCTTCTCTTTTACTTCGTCAACATTCTCAAAGTTGCTGTAAATAGTTACGAGGGATTCCCCTTTTTTCACTTGATCACCGATTTTCTTTCGCAAAACAAGGCCAACAGCTAAATCAATCGTAGATTCTTTTGTGGCTCGCCCCGCACCGAGGATCATAGCTGCCGTTCCCACTTCATCGGCCACTATTTCAGCTACATAGCCATCTTCTTTTGCTTCTAGTTCAAACGTATATTTTGCTTGTGGCATTTTAGAAGGGTTATCAACGATCGATTCATCTCCACCTTGAGAACTCAAAAAGACTTTTAATTTCTCTAATGCAGAACCGTCTTTAATTGCATTCTCAAGCTTTTGACGAGCCTCTTCTAAAGAGCTTGCTTTTTCTGCTAAGTAAACCATGTGGCTGCCAAGGGTTAAACAGAGCTCCGTTAGATCCTCAGGGCCCTCTCCCTTTAAGGTATCAATGGCTTCTTTTACTTCAAGGGCATTCCCAATGGCATATCCAAGCGGCTGGCTCATATCCGAAATAACCGCCATTGTCTTTCTGCCAACATTATTTCCGATTCGCACCATTGCTTTTGCTAATTCTTTAGAATCTTCCAATGTCTTCATAAAGGCACCGGCACCTGTTTTAACATCTAGGACAATGGCATCGGCCCCAGCGGCAATTTTTTTACTCATAATCGAGCTTGCAATAAGCGGAATACTATCGACAGTGGCGGTAACATCCCGCAGTGCATATAGCTTCTTGTCAGCAGGGGTTAAGTTTCCACTCTGACCAATAACCGCAATTTTATTTTTATTAACTAAATCGATAAATTCTTCATTTTCAATTTCAACATGGAAGCCTTTAACTGCTTCTAACTTGTCAATGGTTCCACCGGTGTGGCCTAAACCACGTCCAGACATTTTTGCAATTGGCACTCCGACGGCAGCTACAAGCGGGCCAAGAACAAGAGTGGTTGTGTCACCAACTCCTCCTGTGGAGTGCTTATCGACCTTAATTCCTTCAATTTGTGATAAATCGATTTGATCACCCGATTGAACCATTGCCATGGTTAAATCGGCTCTCTCCTTTTCTGTCATACCCTTGAAATAGATGGCCATTGTTAAAGCACTAACCTGATAATCGGGAATCGATCCATCCGTGTAGCCGTTTATAATAAATTTAATTTCTTCAGTTGATAATTCTTGCCCATCTCTTTTTTTCTCTATTAAGTCAACCATTCTCATTAATTATCACCACATTTTTTTATAATCATTTTAGAAGCCTTTTTAGAGGGAGCGTTCTGGTTACTGACCAATCCCTTTAACAATTTCTTTAATATATAAAAGGAAGTTTGCTTTCACTTTTTCTGTTGTTTCAATGACTTCATTATGGGTTAATGGCTGATCAAGGATACCTGCTGCCATGTTAGAAATACAGGAAATCCCAAGAACTTTCATCCCACTGTGACGAGCCACAATGACCTCAGGAACAGTGGACATCCCTACCGCATCCCCACCTAAAATACGAACCATTCGGATTTCTGCCGGCGTTTCATAAACCGGACCAGGGTTTCCAAAATATACCCCTTCTTTGATATTAAGGTTTAACCGGTCCGCAATCTCTCTAGCAATTCTCCGTAATTCCTTGGAATAAGCTTCTGAGAGATCAGGGAAACGTACACCTAAATTAGAATCATTGGGCCCTACCAATGGATTCGTCCCCATATTATTAATATGGTCTGTTATGATCATTAAATCGCCAGGGGAAAAGCTTTCATTCACCCCTCCGGCAGCGTTGGTGACAATTAACATTTCAACACCCATTTCTTTCATAACACGAACGGGGAATGTTACTTTATACATACTGTAACCTTCATAGAAATGGAATCTGCCTTGCATCGCGACAACCTCTACCCCATTTAACTGACCGAAAACTAGTTGTCCAGCATGGCCTTCTACTGTTGAAATTGGGAAATCAGGGATTTGGTTGTAAGGTGTTTTAACGGGATTTTCTATTTCCTCCGCTAGTACACCGAGACCTGAACCTAAAATAAGACCTACTTTTGGTGTTGTTTGATATTTTTCTTTTAAAAACTGAGCTGCATTTTGAATGCTTTCAATATTCATTTTTATTCCTCTCCTTATTTCAATTCATGTAAGAAGCTTTTGCCATAGTTAGGCATCTTTACATTGAAGTTGTCAGCAACTGTCGCACCAAGGTCTGCGAATGTTTCCCTTAATGGAAGTTCTTTGCCTCCGTTCATACTCTTAGAATAGACAAGTAATGGGACATATTCACGTGTATGGTCTGTTCCTGGGGCAATAGGGTCATTTCCGTGGTCGGCAGTGATCATTAACAAATCATCATCTTTCATCTTTGCAAACACTTCGGGCAGGCGGGCATCGTATTCCTCAAGTGCCTTTCCATATCCTTCTGGGTCACGGCGATGGCCGTATAACGCATCAAAATCAACCAAATTTAAAAAGCTAATACCATTGAAATCCATATCAAAAGTTTCCACAAGCTTATCCATACCATCCATATTGGATACCGTTCTAAGAGATTTTGTTACCCCTTCGCCGTCATAAATATCAGAAATCTTTCCAATCGCAATTACATCAAATCCTGCGTCCTTTAACTCACTCATTACTGTTCTATCAAAAGGTTTCAAGGCATAATCATGACGATTTGGTGTACGCTTAAAGCTGCCTGGTTCACCTAGAAATGGGCGGGCAATCACACGACCAACCATGTATTTTTCATCAAGTGTCAATTCACGAGCAATTTTACAGATGTTATACAACTCTTCAAGCGGGACAATTTCTTCATGAGCGGCAATTTGCAGAACAGAATCTGCAGAAGTATAGACAATCAATGCCCCTGTTTTTATATGTTCTTCGCCAAGCTCATCTAATATTTCGGTTCCGCTTGCAGGTTTATTTCCAATAATCTTTCTTCCTGTTCGTTTTTCTAGTTCTGTTACAAGCTCGTCTGGAAATCCTTCTGGGAACACACGAAAAGGTGTTTGAATATTAAGACCCATAATTTCCCAATGTCCAGTCATGGTATCTTTTCCATTTGAAGCCTCCTTCATTTTTGTAAAAAAGGCTAATGGTTTTTCTGCTTTAGTGATTCCTTTAATTTCACGAATATTGCTTAAACCCAATTTTCCCATATTCGGCATATTCAGACCGTTCATTCTTTCAGCAATATGACCAAATGTGTCGGCCCCTTTGTCTCCAAACTTCTCAGCATCAGGTGCTTCCCCGATCCCAACAGAATCCATTACAATGATAAATATACGTTTGTATGTATTTGCAGTCATACACTACTACCTCCTTGACATAGAAAACGTTTGCAAATAAGAATCAGACAGCTATAGGTTGTCCTCATAAAAATAGGTTTATGAAAGTCATTGAATAAATCATTCGTCAGAAGTCTGACATCTTTATTTTACTCTAAGTTTCTGAAAAAACAAGAAAAAAAGCCGCCAAAATTCAAGACGACTTTTTACACTTTTGTAAATAAGTTTTAGGCTATCATTCTATTAAGCTCGTGGATGAAATTTACTGTAGACATCCTTAATTCTTGATTTCGAAACAGTGGTATATATTTCTGTTGATGAAATATTGGTATGTCCTAACATCTCTTGAACAGCTCTTAAATCGGCACCATTTTCAAGCAAGTGTGTAGCAAAAGAATGGCGAAGGATATGAGGGGTAAGCTCTTTATCAATCCCTGCTTCTTGTGCCAGTTTTTTTAAAATTTTCCAAAAACCCTGTCTCGTTAACCGATGCCCCTGATGATTTAAGAACAGTGCATCATCCTTGTGCTTCTCTGTAACAAAATGAGGTCTGCCGTTTTCGAAATAGAGCTTGATTGCTGCTAATGCAGTTTTTCCTATCGGAATAATCCGCTCCCTGTTACCTGTTCCAATACACCGGATAAACCCGAGTGTTAAATGAACATCGTCTATTTCTAAAGCTATTAATTCACTTACACGGATTCCTGTTGCATATAGGAGCTCTAACATGGCCTTATCTCTTATACCAAAGTGATCATTTAGATTAGGAGTATTAAGTAGTTTCTCTACTTCAACTAAACCCAAAACCTTAGGAAGTGCCCGATCAAGTTTCGGCGTTTCTATTAAAACAGAGGGGTCTTGGTCTACCGCCTTTTCTCTTAATAAAAACTGATGAAACGCCCGAATAGAGGCAATATGTCTTGCCACCGTTTTGGAGGACTTCCCTTGGTCCTTTAAAAAATTCAAAAAATGAAGAATATGAATACGCTGAATTTCATTTAAAGATTGAATGACTTCCACACTTTTTAAATAATGAAGGTAGCTTTTCAAATCCCGTTCATACGAAATAATCGTATTCTTTGCTAAACCTTTTTCTACTATTAAATAATCCAAAAAAGCTTTTAACTGGTTTTCCATCACGATTACTCCCCATTTAAGTAAAACAACATCAGCCGGTCTATTACAGATGAACTGTCTTCTTTCACTGCATTTGATACCTTTAGCGCAGATCCTTCTGGTTCATCATAGCGATGATAATTTTGATATTCTTCAGATACCCACATGATACCATAATAAAAGAGAATCGTGCACCCGGTGAAAATGATAAATACCTTTAATGTCTGGAGCGCCACTTTAAGAAAAGAGACCATCTAACATCCCCCAATACTAATTTCTATTAAAAGGTATGCCAAAATGGACAAAATATATACCTGCTTCTCTCTGACACAAAAGAAAAAAGTCCTTTTCATTGAAAGGGACTTTCAGTTTCATATTATTCTGTTTCCTCATCCTTATTCTTATCCAAGCACCGGTGACAGATACCATGAAAGGTTAAGCGGTGGTCTTTTATTTTAAAGTTCCATCTGCGCTCAACAACGGCTTCTACATCTTCTAGCAAATCCTCTTGAATTTCATCAACAGCTCCGCATTCAATACATACAAGATGATGGTGAAAATGGGCTGCACCTTCCTGACGAAGATCATAGCGTGAGACTCCATCACCAAAATTTATTTTATCGACAATTTTTAATTCCGTTAGCAATTCCAATGTTCGATAAACAGTTGCTAAACCAATCTCAGGCGATTTTTCTTTTACGAGGAGGTACACATCTTCCGCACTTAAATGATCCTCTTCATTCTCTAACAAAACTCGAACGGTTGCTTCACGCTGGGGAGTTAATTTATAACTCGCTGAATGCAACTGTTTCTTAATTCTCTCAATTCTAGTTTCCATCCTGAAGGCCCTCCCTCGCCACTGTTAGTTTCCATTATAACAGATGGTCAAAGAGATTCAAAATAAAATTATTATAAATAAGATACAACAATTAATATTAACTAATAATTATTTTAATGATATTGAACTTATGATGCTTTTCATTAACCAAGGAGACAAATACGCTTCTACTCCTGAAGCAGCTGAAATGAATAATACGGCTGCAATTAAGGCAACAATATAACGTTTAAAAAATGGCATAATTGGCTGAGCATATTTCTTCATAAATTGCCGTTTAATCATTCTCATTGAAAAAATGACTGAGAATGCTGACATCAATATAAACACAGGAATGATAATCAGATTCTGAGGAAGAATGGAGGCAAAGGCTAACAGAAAGCCTTTCCATCCCATCTGACTAACTAAAAATCCCACCGTAAAACCTACAACCATTCCTTTAAGGAATAAAAGTATTAATATAATTGGAAGACCTATAATAGAGATTCCTAGAATCCACATAAGGCCAATAAATTTACTGTTGTGGTAAAAGCTCTGCAAAAATAAATCGTTGTCCTCTGTTACTGTTCCATCGGAAACTTGGCCAAAAAATTGCGATAAATAATAGAATAAATCTTCCTTCTGGGTAATGCTCATGCTATTGACGACAATAGCCCCAAAGATTACCCCCATTAAAAATAAGATTACAATAAATAAGAAGATTGAGGAATGTTCACGAAAATAACTGGCGGCATCTGACTGGTACAATCGTTTTTTCATTTTTAATTTCCTCCTACTGCGAAAGGTCGATTAGTAAAGTCTATGCTAGTCTAGTTTTTCTATGACGAGAAAAATTTTAGTAGGAATAGAAAAAAGAAAAGTCATCAACCATGAAAAATCCCGGCAAACTGGCTGCCGGGTATGAATTGTATTTTAGTCTGCAATTTTCCCATATTTGCCGCCGCCTCCGGCTGCAAGAGTTACATTACCTTCTCTTGCTTTCATAATGAACTCAGCAATTTTAGCAGGTACCACTTCTGTTAAAGCCTCATATGGAACTTCATGTAAAATGGCCATTTCACTGCCAAAATGATTAACCAGCTTCTCTAACAACCGTGGCCCTAATCCAGGAATAAACTCAAGCGGCACTTGATGAACATATGGCGGGCGCCCTGGGGGACTGGTATCCGCTGTCTTTAACTCTAGAATTCGATCTGCTACACCTTTAATAACTTTATTTTTCCCACATTGATCACATAATTGATCATCATGATTTAACGGGTTTAGACATTCCGCACAAACAGTTTTATGATATTTACCCAATAATGGGTCAAGACCATAATTGGCAATGATATGGCGGCCGTCTTCCCCTTTTAACGCTTTTTGCAATTCTAAAAAAGTTGGCTCTTTCATGGCCATCACTTGATATTCTCGTGCGATTTTTGCTAGGGAGTGGGCATCGGAGTTGGTTACAAATGTATATTTGTGAAGCTCTCCTAATTGGTCTGCCATGTGTGTGTCTGAGCTTAGCCCTAGTTCAATCCCATCAATTAAATCCGGATTTAAAACCTCTGTGAGCGATTTATTAACCCCTTTGCCATATAAACTTTTAAAGGGGGTAAACACATGGGCTGGAATGAAAATGCCCCCTAAGTCTTTGACTTTTTTTTGTAACACCAGACCTGTCACATAAATCCGTTGAGAACTGAGTTGAATATTTTTCAAATGGCCGGAAAGCCAAGAAGAAAACTCCCGCATAATCGTAAGATTTGGAAAAAACATAAGCAGATGAATGGGACCATTTGATTGTTCATCATATATTTCCAATTCAGAGCCGGGAATAACTGTTAAATCGCCAAAAATTAAACCACCGTCTTGATGCTCGCTTATTTCCCCCCTTTGTATAAGGCTTTCCATTTCCAAAATTACTTCGGGTGAATGACTGTCAATGATTCCTACCATATTCAGTCCCTTTTCATGCCGGGCATGTTCAATAATATTGGTAAATGTCAGTGATTTAGCACCCGTGATTTTAACCGGCTTACCTGTCCAAGTCCGGCCAATATGAATGTGTAAATCTACATAATAGCGATTCATTTATATTTCAACGCCTCTTGTAATTGTAAGTACTGAACAGCGAATATTGTTTTTGCATCAAAAATCTTTTGTTCTGTTACATATTTTAATGCTTCTTCAAGAGTTAATTCCTCAAGATTAACAAACTCATCTTCGTCAAGACCTGCCGCATCCTCTTTTTTTGTTAGCCCTTTTGCTACATACACATGGACAATTTCATCTGCAAAACCCGGAGATGTATAGAAAGATGTTAATAATTCCAAACTGCTGCATTCATAGCCAGTTTCTTCCTCTAATTCTCTCCGTGCACAGATTTCAGGCTCTTCTCCTTTTTCGAGTTTACCAGCGGGGATTTCCACAATCGTTCTTTCTAATGCTTTCCGATATTGTTCCACCATAACCACTTTATTTTCGTCGGTAACAGCTATAACCGCAACAGCCCCCGGGTGTTTGATGATTTCACGCTTCGAATGCTTTCCATTTGGCAGCTCCACATCTTGCAAATGAAGACTGATGATCTTCCCTGAAAATATTTCTTCACTCTTAATTGTTTTTTCTGTTAGGTTGTCCATTACCGTCAACTCCTGTTCTATTCCGTAAAGACATACGCATACATTTTACCATACTTTAATTGGAGGAGTAGGTAATGAAAGTCTATATCCATGAGCAAGGAATCACTCTTGTTGGCAAGGCCTGGGAAATCCTGCAGAAGTTAAAGGAATATAACAAGGATTATGTATTAGTCAGTGAATGGGTTCGGGATATTTCACAAAAAAAGTAGCTTCGATTTGTAGTCTGCCCTTTTCTTTAATAAAATTGTAGAGAAAGGACAGGGGGGATACTTTTGAAAAAAAGAAAACTAGGTCATTCAGAGTTGTATGTTACGGAATTGGGGCTCGGCTGTATGTCCATCGGCACAGAGGAAAAAGCAGCCAGAAAGATTGTCGAGGCGGCACTTGAAGAAGGGATTAATTATTTTGATACCGCTGACCTCTATGATTTTGGTAAAAATGAAAGAATTGTCGGCCAGGCTTTAAAACCTGTCCGTGAGCAGGTCATTCTTGCAACTAAGGTCGGAAATCGTCCGAACCCGGATAAAACCGGCTGGACCTGGGATCCATCTAAAGCTTATATTAAGGAAGAAGTAAAAAACAGTTTAAAGCGTCTAGGAACTGACTATATCGATTTATATCAACTACATGGTGGAACGATTGAAGACCCCATTGAAGAAACGATTGAAGCTTTTGAAGAATTAAAAGCAGAAGGATTTATTCGCTGCTATGGCATCTCATCTATTCGACCCAATGTCATCCGCGAATATATAAAAAAATCTAGTATCGTGTCCGTTATGATGCAATACAGCATATTAGACCGACGACCAGAAGAAGAAGCTTTACCACTTTTACATGAACATGGGATAAGCGTTGTGACACGCGGACCGCTTGCTAAAGGGCTGCTAAGCGATAAGCTGCTAAGCAAGGCAACTGAAAAAGGCTATCTGGATTACAGTTACGAAGACTTATCAGAAATTTTGCCTGGTTTAAAAGAAAAAGTCGCTTCTGCTCGGTCATTTACAGAGGTCGCTCTACAATATAATTTAGCAACCCCTGCTGTGGCTTCGGTTGTTGTTGGAGCGAGCAGCCCAGAACAGATTAGGAGTAATGCCGCTGCGATAAGAAGTAACCCTCTGACCAAAGAGGAAGTGTTGTTCATTAAAAAGGTTACAAAGCCTAGTGTTTATAGGGAACACAGATAAACAGGGGGAGCTTTCGCTCTCCTGTCTATTTAAATTCCTTCCAGTTCATACCACTCTCGTTTAGTAGTTCCTCAAATGATTTGTTTTTTTCTTTTAATCTTTGTTCTTCCCGTTTCTTTTGTTCTTCCTCTGCTTTTATTCTATCTTCTTCAGCCTTTAGCTGATCTTGCTGCTCTTTAAGCTGCTTCATTAAGTCCGGATTAATCAAATCTTTGAGTGTTACTGCGGTATCTTCCTTTTTTGGTTTAGATTGATTGGTTTGTCTTTTTTGTTTTTTCATTCTAAACGCCTCCATAATTAAAATCCTATTCTATTATACCATTTCAAAAAACACACTTAGTATAAAAAAAGCGTAAGCGCCTTGGTCCCCGATATAGGGCGACTTG
>NZ_NUNF01000054.1 GCF_002585305.1 Bacillus sp. AFS037270
GGCGCTTCCGCTTTTCTTATCATTTTCACCCAAAATCGAAAAACATAACCTTTTTCCAAATGTAATTTAAGTTAAGCCTACATTAAAATTACAGGATTTGCATCGATTGAAACCTGCAAACCGCTTTTCGTATCCTTTTGATATTGATCAAGAATCGTTTTAAGGGTTTGAGTGAGGTTCGGTTCCCGTTTGTATTTTATCAAACATTGATAGCGATATCTATTATTTATCCTAGGGATGGATGAGGCTGCTGGCCCTAAAACAACAGCTTTATCTGAAACTTGTGAGCGCACGTAGTTGACCATTTTCTCTGTTGCCGATACGACGTTGATCAGGTTTTCATGACTTACCGTAATTAGGGCTAGATAATAGAATGGGGGATAATGATGCAGCTTGCGAATTAACATTTCCCGCTGATAAAATAAATCAAAGTCTTGACGACCGGCAAGCTCAATACTATAGTGCTCCGGTGTATAGGTTTGAATAACGACTTCACCTGGCAGTTGATGTCTTCCGGCCCGGCCGCTGACTTGTGTTAATAATTGAAACGTTTTTTCTGAAGCTCGGAAATCCGGTAAATGGAGCATCGTATCTGCTGAAAGGACGCCAACTAAGGTGATGTTTGGAAAATCCAGGCCTTTTGCAATCATTTGAGTCCCTAGTAAAATATCGGCTTTTCCATCTTTAAAATCACTGAGAAGCCTTTCATGCGCCCCTTTTCTTCCTGTCGTATCAACATCCATGCGAATGACCCTTGCCTCGGGGAGAATCTTCCCTAATTCTTCTTCCACTTTTTGTGTTCCTGTGCCAAAATAACGGATGTATTCACTATTACATTCAGGACAATTCTTCGGCACATAGCTTTCATAACCGCAATAATGGCATTTCATCTGTTCCTTCACGCGGTGATAAGTAAGGGAAATATCGCAATTTGGACAGTTTACCACATAACCACAGTCTCTGCACATCACAAATGAGGAATGTCCCCGCTTATTTAAAAATAAAACAGATTGCTGTTTCTTTTCGAGCCGATCCTGAAGCAATTCGAAAAGCTTCCGGGAGAACATGGACCGATTGCCGTCACGAAGTTCTTCACGCATATCAATAATTTCGACAGCAGGAAGTTCCTGATTGTTCATTCGGTTAGGTAAAGATAAAAGTTGATATACCTTCTTTTGTGCTCTTGCAAAGGACTCAAGCGAAGGGGTAGCACTTCCAAGCACAACTGGACAATTATATGTCTTAGCTCTTTCAATCGCCACATCCCTGGCGTGATAACGCGGCATTTCTTCCTGCTTATAACTGGTTTCGTGCTCTTCATCAATGATAATGATGCCAATGTTCTCAAAGGGTGCAAAAATAGCTGACCGAGCCCCGACCACAACTTTTACTTCCTTACGTTGGATCTTGCGCCATTCATCATATTTTTCCCCTGCCGATAAACCGCTGTGTAAAACGGCTACTAAATCACCAAATCTTCCTTTAAATCGATGGACCATTTGCGGAGTGAGAGCAATTTCCGGTACCAGAACAATCGCTTCTTGACCTTTTTCGATCACTTCCTGAATGGACTGTAAGTAAATTTCTGTTTTGCCGCTCCCCGTAACACCATAAAGCAAAAACACCTCATGATGACCCTGTTCAATTGATTGAAGAATCGGCCCAATCGCCTGCACTTGCGCATCTGTTAACGGCAGCGGCTTAGTCCGCTCAAATTTTCGATGTTCAAAAGGATCTCTGTATACTTCTTTATCAAACTCTGCCAATAATCTTCTTTCTACAAGGGCTTTTATCGTCGACCCTGAAGTTTTTAGCTCATCAATCAAGGTTTTTAATTCCACCTCATCAAAATGCCTCAGAAAATACTGCAAAACTTGCCGTTGCTTTTCTGCCTTGGCCGGGATGGATTGGAGTGCTTCTTCTAATTCGTTCTGGCTGACGGTTGGCCGAACAAACTTCCGGTGTTTTTTCCTTACACGTTCTTTTACAACATATACGACTTCTAAATGGCCGTTTGAAGCCTCACGCTGCAACATAGGACCAATCCCCATTTTTAATGCTTCTTCCCAGTCGAGTTCGCCGTCATTCTCAAAGAAGGCCTGCAACTTTGAGGGTAATTCAATGGCAGCCCTCCTGTTTGCAAGCCTGACTTTTTTTTCATATTTTGCTTTTAATGCTGCCGGCAGCATTACCTGAAAGGCAAAAATTTTAAAACAAAGCGTGTTTTCAGTCAACCAGTTACCAAGTTCTAATAACTCCTGATTCAAGACAGGCTTTAAATCCATCGGCTCAATAATCTCTCTAAGCTTTTTCACTTCTGATTCTGTTTTTAACCCCACTACAAAACCCTGGATATGTCTAGGGCCAAATGGGACAATGACCCTCATCCCTTGCTGAATGGTTCCCCTCCACTGTTCAGGAATTAAATAATCGAAAGCCCGGTCCGTTTGTTTTGTCGGTACATCGACTATTACACTAGCTATTTCCATGTGTTTTCATATCCTTCAATAGCGAAGTAATTTCTTCAATAATTTTTACGGCAACTTCGTTTTTTGACATCAGCGGCAAGCTGATGACCTCCCCGTACCGTTTAAAAAGAGTGACAATGTTTGTATCGGTGCCAAAGCCAGCACCTTCCGTCTTTACATTGTTCGCGACAATCATATCTGCATTTTTATTGAGTAATTTTTTTTTCGCATATTCTTCAAGATGATCCGTCTCTGCTGCAAAACCAACCAGAAGTTGATTTGTTTTTCGCTGTCCTAGTTCAAAAAGGATATCATTTGTTCTTTCCAACTCAATGTTTGTGTCGCCTGCCTGCTTTTTCACCTTATGGTCAAAAGTAACCTTCGGACGGTAATCGGCCACCGCTGCCGTCTTTATGACCACATCCGCTGTGTCAAAGTATTTCAAGACCGCTTGGTACATATCCTCTGCACTTTCAACCTTTACAAGTTCTACCCCTTGAGGAGCGGATAGTGAAACAGGACCTGAAACCAATATGACTCGGGCACCTTGTTTAACTGACTCTTCAGCTAAAGCGTACCCCATCTTGCCCGATGAATGATTGGAAATAAATCGAACTGGATCAATTTTTTCGCGGGTAGGCCCAGCTGTAATAATAACGGTTTTTCCCTTTAAATTTTTATTTTCTAGGTGATTGAAATAGTTTTGAATTAACATGACAATTTTTTCGGGTTCTTCAAGGCGGCCTTTTCCAACATAACCGCAGGCAAGGTATCCCTCACTAGGCTCAATAAATTGACAGCCAAACTCTGCTAATACAGCAAGGTTCTTTTTTACAGCTGGGTGGTCATACATATGTACATTCATAGCAGGGGCAATCCACACAGGTACGGTGGCTGCAAGCAATGTGGTGGTAATCATATTATCGGCGATTCCACAGGCTAATTTGCCAATTGTATTAGCTGTAGCTGGGGCAACCAGAATTAAATCAGCCCAATCTGCTAAATCAATATGAGCAATCACTTGTGGATTTTTCTCATCAAATGTGTCGGTAAACACATCATTACGCGATAAGGCCTGAAAGGTTAAGGAGGTAACAAATTTTTCCGCTGATTCACTTAAGATGACCTTAACGTTAAACCCTGCTTGTACAAGCTTACTAGTAAGCGCTGCAGCTTTATAAACAGCGATTCCTCCTGTGACACATAATAGGATGTTCTGTTCCTTACTCATTTTTAAGCCCCCACTCTTGTCCATTACTTTTTACTTTTATTATGCTAGAAAAAATTCTTTTTTTCATCTATTTCCTCATGAAAAATCGCGCAATACACTTAAAGCAAAATAAAAAGGCTGACATACAGGTGATTTCCCTTTTGTCAGACCTTCTTTCATTTTATATTGTGACTTTGGGCCGTATCATTAATCAGTAGCGGATTCTGCCTTTTTTGAAATTCGATAGGTTAGTTCACCACTATAAATTTCCTCTAATGCTTTTCCTACATATTTATAAGAAACATATTTAGGAAGTCTTTCATCTTTTACCTGAGACATGACGCGGGCGCGCTTAGCAGCAACAGATACAAGTGAATATTTCGAATCAATTTTTTCTAACAAGGAGTCAATAGACGGATATAACATATTATTCAACCTCCAGCAGTTTTTTATAGCGATATTCGACTCTTTCTCTACGGCAGTGCTCTGCCGTTACAATGGCTTTCACACGTTTGCAGGCAAGCTCCACCTGATCATTTTCCACTACATAATCATATAATTCCATCATTTCGATTTCCTCACGTGCAGTTAACATTCGATTATGAATGATATCCTCCGTCTCGGTTCCTCTCGTAACAATTCTGTTCTTGAGTTCAGTTAAGCTTGGCGGCATGAGGAAAATAAATAATCCCTCTGGAAACTTCTCGCGTACCTGACGGGCACCCTTCACTTCGATTTCTAAGAAAACATCTTTTCCAGAATCTAATGTTTGACGAACATAATCTACAGGCGTTCCATAATAGTTGCCAACAAATTCGGCATACTCCAATAACTTACCTTGCTCAATTAACTGTTCAAATTCCTCACGTGTTTTAAAAAAATAATCTACCCCGTTGACTTCCCCTTCACGTGGAAGACGGGTGGTCATCGAAATGGAATATTCAAAATCGGTATCTGGATGTGAAAAGATCTCTTTTCGGACAGTTCCTTTCCCAACACCAGATGGTCCAGACAATACAATCAGCAACCCTTTTTCCTGCATATTATGAAAATCCTACCCTTCATCAATAATATCATCACGGTCAGTTAAGCGATTGGCAACCGTCTCCGGCTGTACAGCTGAAAGAATGACATGGTCACTATCCATTACAATAACAGCACGTGTCCGTCTGCCATAAGTAGCGTCAATTAACGATCCCCGATCCCTGGCATCTTGAATTATTCGTTTAATTGGCGCAGATTCCGGGCTGACAATGGAAATAATGCGATTGGCAGAAACGATATTACCAAATCCAATATTGATTAATTTAATCGACATGGTTACTCATCCAATCATTAATAATATATTTTGACCGTGTTAAACAGTTTCTAAACAAATCTTATTCGATATTCTGAACCTGTTCCTTCAGCTTTTCAAGTAAACTTTTGATTTCAACCACTTTTTTAGCAATATTAGAATCATTTGCTTTTGAGCCGATGGTATTGGCCTCTCTGTTCATTTCCTGAACAAGAAAGTCCAGCTTCCTGCCAATTGGCTCGTACTCATTTAAGGTTTGCAAGAATTGCTGAATATGGCTTCTTAACCGAGTAATTTCTTCATTAATATCTGCTTTGTCAGCAAAAACTGCTACCTCTGTTAAAATTCTCGTTTCATCTAATTGTCCATTAACAAACTCTTGCATTCTCTTGGTCAAACGCTCCTTAAAGGCTTGAACAACGAGGGGAGCAAATTTCTGAAGCTCTGTTACATTTGTTTCAATTTGGGCAGTGATCGCAAGTAAATCTTTTTTTAATTCATCCCCTTCTGCTATCCGCATTTGCTTTAACAGCAGCACAGCCTCCTCAGTGGCTGTAAGGACAAGCTTTTCGATTTCTTCATTACCGGCTTCACTTTCTTCAATATGTAAAAGTTCGGTTCGATTGAGCAAATCCTGAAGGGTAATGTCCCCTTCAATCCCGTATTTACTTTTAGCTTCATTAATAAACACAAAATATTCTTCAATCAGCTTCCAATCCGGCTGAATCTTCCTTGAAACAATCCCTTCACCATCAACACTCACATACACTTCCACCCGTCCGCGGCGAATATGCTGGCTTAAGATCTTTTTCAGTTTATCTTCTATTTTTAAAAGTTGTCTTGGCATGCGGATATTCATTTCAGAAAATCGGTGGTTTACAGTTTTTATTTCGACATTCACCGAAAATGCCCCTGACTCTGTTTTGCCTCTGCCAAAGCCTGTCATACTAATAACCATCACGTACACATCCAATCTTAGATAATGATCGGCTCTTTATTTTTTAAAAATAACAAAAGGTAATAGAATGAGTTCTATCACCTTTTGGATTATATCATACTTTATTTTGTTTTTCTTAACAAAAATGATCCTGCTAGTAAAAAAGTTGGTACAGATGATAATCCTAAAATTAACAGCCAATCTTTTGCTGCAATAGGAAGTGTGTGAAAAATTGGCTGCAAAGGCGGATAATAAATAGCTACTAGCATTAATAATAAAGATGAAATGACCGCCCAGACTAGATATTGATTCCCAAACGGGTTTCTTGAAAGGACTGATCTTTCACTGCGGCAATCAAAAACATGGATCAGCTGAGCCATAACAAGCGTTGCGAATGCAACAGTCTGTGCGTATGGAAGTTGACTTGGATCATTATGGTACACAATCATGAACGCCAAAAGTGTAACAAGCCCGATTAGGAATCCGCGCGAGACAACTTTCCAGCCAAGACCCCGCGAGAATACCCCCTCATTAGGACTGCGTGGACCACGTTTCATTACATTCTCCTCGGGTTGATCAAGCCCCAATGCCATCGCTGGCAGACCGTCAGTCACTAAGTTCACCCAAAGAATCTGAATTGGTACGAGTGGCAGCGGCAATGCCAATAGCATCGCAAACAGCATGACTAAAATCTCACCGACATTAGAAGCAAGCAAGTAGCGGACAAATTTACGAATATTTTCGTAAATATTTCTTCCTTCCTTAATAGCTACTTTAATGGTAGCAAAATTATCATCCAATAATACGAGTGCAGACGCTTCTTTTGCAACGTCGGTACCTGTGATGCCCATGGCGACACCGATATCAGCAGCCTTAATAGCAGGAGCATCATTGACTCCATCACCTGTCATGGCAACAATATGTCCTCTATTTTGGAGTGCTTTAACGATTTTTAACTTATGTTCCGGAGACACCCTCGCAAACACCGAGACATCTTCCACAACATCTTCAAGTTCTTCTACAGACATTTCAGCTAGTGTTTTTCCTTCAAGCACCTTACTCTTTTTAGTCAAAATCCCAAGTTGAGATGCAATTGCTTTGGCAGTAATCACGTGGTCGCCCGTAATCATTACTGTTTTTATGCCCGCCTCTTTACATTCTTTTACAGCTGCTTTGACTTCAGGTCTTGGCGGATCAATCATGCCTTGGACGCCGATGAAGGTTAATTTTTTCTCTGCCTCATGGTCACTTAAGATGATTGTACCGGCCGAAATTGGCTTATAAGCTATCGCAATGGTTCTTAATGCCTGTGATGCAAGTCCATTAATTGCATCCTGAACCTTGCTTTGCGTATCCCTACTTAAGTATTGTGTTCTCTCATCCCATAGGATCGACTCACAGATCCCTAGCACGACATCCGGTGCACCCTTGGTGACAATAAAGTGCCGTTCCTGTTTGTCTTTGACATGAATACTCATCATTTTCCTGGTGGAGTCAAACGGGAATTCATTGACGATTGTAAAATCTTCTAATAGTTTGGTCCGGTCAAAGCCAGCTTTCATCGCACTAACCAGCAATGCCCCTTCAGTTGGGTCTCCGTCAAGGATATAATCGTCATCTTTCACGGCCAGTTCTGAATGGTTGCACAACATACCAAATATTAGCATTTGCTGTAACGACTTCTCATCCCTAGGCTGGACATTTTGTTCATCTCGATAAAAATTCCCTTGTGGCTGGTAGCCGACCCCGTCGACCGTCCACGTGTTCCCACCGCTCCACAAATGGGTAACGGTCATTTTATTTTGTGTCATCGTTCCAGTTTTGTCCGAACAAATGACCGACGCACAACCCAGCGTTTCTACAGCCGGTAGTTTCCTGACGATGGCATTTTTCTTAATCATTTTTTGAACGCCTAATGATAAAGCCACGGTCACAATTGCCGGGAGCCCTTCTGGTATCGCTGCGACCGCTAGTGAGACACCTGCCAAGAACATCTCATATAATTCATGTCCCTGTAATACTCCGACAATTACCACTAGAACCGTCAGTAACAAAGCCACGGTAATTAATATTTTGCCAAGCTGCTCTAGTCGCCGCTGCAGTGGTGTATCCTGGGACTCAGCATTTTGCAGTAAATCGGCAATCTGGCCCATCGCTGTTTTCATACCAGTTGCCATGACAACACCTAACCCGCTTCCCCTCGTAATCATCGTTCCCATAAAAGCGATATTTTCCATATCACCGATGCCTGGATTTGGGTTGCTTAATGGTTCGATATGTTTAGCCACGGGAACTGACTCACCCGTCAGCGCTGATTCTTCTATTTCTAAGCTCTTCGATTCAATAATTCGGACATCTGCACCAATTCGATCTCCGCTTGCAAACTTGATGACATCGCCAATGACAATTTCTTTTGATGGAATCTTAATCCATTGTCCATCACGTAGTACTGATACCTGTGGGGCCGATAACTCTTTTAGAGCTTGGAGTGATCTTTCCGCCCTCCGTTCCTGGTAGAAGCCCAGACATCCGTTAATAATGACAATCGCAATAATCGCAATGGCATCGATATACTCGCCCAGCAAGCCTGAAATCAAGGTTGCAGCTAACAGCACTAATACCATAAAATCTTTAAATTGGCTGAAAAATAAGAGTAAAGCCGATTGCTTTTCTCCCTCTTCTAATTCATTTAATCCGTGCTGTTTTACTCTTTTCTTTACTTCTTCCTGTGATAATCCAGAAGAAAAGTCGGTTTCTAGAGCCTTTTCTACTTGATCTAGCTTCATTTCATGGAATTTCATCCGACCATCTCACTTCCCCCTTTTATAGACTTGCTCTAAGGAAAGCTTATTCAGGGTCGTCCAAAAAAATGCTAGATGAAAATGTGATTGATGGGTAAATTAAGACAGATTTTAGCCAGATAGGATATAATTGAAACATAGCTTCTAGAAAAGGATGTTTTCCATGTCATTTGATGGTTTATTTACAAAAGCAATGGTTGATGAATTGGTTCGTTCCCTCAAGGGAGGACGGATTAACAAAGTCCATCAGCCTTATAAAAATGAAGTAATTCTAACGATCCGCGCAAACGGAGTCAATAAAAAATTATTATTATCGGCTCACCCAAGCTACGCAAGGGTCCAATTCACCAATGAAGCCTACGATAATCCAAGTGAACCGCCGATGTTCTGTATGCTGCTTAGAAAGCATATTGAAGGACATATATTAGAGGATTTGTATCAGGTTGATAATGACCGGATCATTGTGTTTGAAATTAAAGGCCGAAATGAAATTGGTGATATCAGCTACAAACAATTAATTATCGAAATTATGGGACGCCATAGCAATATTGTTTTAGTTGATAAGACACGCAATATCATTCTCGATAGCATTAAGCACGTTTCTTTTGCTGTAAACAGCCATAGAGCCATTCTTCCTGGACAGCCTTATATCAACCCGCCAGAACAACATAAGGTCAATCCGTTTACTGCTGTTGAAGAGGATGTGTTAAAAAAGATAGATTTTATGGGTGGTAAACTGGACCGCCAGCTCGTTGAACACTTCGGAGGTATTTCACCGCTTTTGGCAAAGGAAGTAATATTTGAGAGCGGGTTAGCCAATCGTTCAACAGTGCCAGCAACATTTGTAAGACTAATGAAAAAAATAAGCTCTGGTGATATTGCTCCTTCTATCATGACTTCTAATGGAAAAGAGTTATTTTATTTATTCCCGCTTGAACATATAAAAGGAGAAGTAAAAACTTTTTCAACCCTTAGTGAAATGCTCGACCGATTTTATTTCGGCAAAGCAGAACGTGACCGGGTGAAACAGCAGGGAAATGATATTGAGAGATTTATCACCAATGAAAAAGAAAAGAATGAGAAGAAAATTGACAAGCTCCAACGTACATTAGCAGAAGCAGAGAAAGCAGACAAGTTTCAACTATTCGGGGAGTTGTTAACTGCTAATCTTTATGCGGCCAAAAAAGGGATGAAAGAAATCGAGGTTCTTAATTATTATGATGACAATGGCGGCATGATTATAATTCCACTCGACCCTAGAAAGACACCATCTGAAAATGCCCAAAAGTATTTTTCCAAATATCAAAAAGCGAAGAATTCCATCTCGATTGTGGTTGAGCAGATTGACAAGGCCCGAGAGGAAGCAGCCTATTTTGATAATTTGCTCCAACAGGTCCAAGCAGCCTCTCCTAAAGATCTTCAAGAAATCCGAGAGGAACTAGTTGAGGGCGGGTATATCCGTGAACGACAAAAAAGGAACGGGAAAAAACTTCAGAATAGCAAGCCGGTACTGGATCATTTTGTTGCGTCTAATGGAACAGAAATCATTGTTGGTAAAAATAATAAACAAAATGATTACCTAACTAATAAACTCGCAGCGCGAGATGAAATTTGGCTTCATACAAAGGATATTCCAGGGTCACACGTAGTTATCCGCAGTAAGGAGCCTTCAGATGAAACGATTCTTGAAGCTGCAAATTTAGCGGCGTATTATAGTAAAGCACGTAATTCCGGATCGGTGCCTGTCGACTATACAAAAGTCCGTCATGTAAAAAAACCGAGTGGAGCAAAGCCTGGGTTCGTCATTTATGATAATCAACAAACGGTTTATGTGACTCCAGATGAGGAAATGGTTTTAAAATTGAAGAAATAATAAATAAAAGTGGGGAGCCATCAAACGATTTGGCTCCCCTCATTGGTTTATCAGCGGTATTTTGTAACTTTTCGGCGATTTCCAAACTTTATCAGCGAAAAATTTATTATATCAGCGATTCTGCTTCCTCGAACTTTTGGCTCCATACAGCTGGGTCCTTGCTCCATAATAACAGGCTTTCTTGATTTTCCGAACTCACATACCCCTTTGAAATAGCCACTTCAATTAAGGTTGAAAAATCGGTTAATGAAAAACTCTTAATATTTTCTTCTTCAAACACTTGTTTTCCTTTTTCAAGGCCGTATGTAAAGATGGACACGACTCCCTGCACGTCACAGCCTGCTTCTTTTAATGCATTAACTGCGGTGATCACACTGCCTCCAGTAGAAATCAAATCTTCGACTACGACTACCTTTTGACCTGCCTCGGCTCTTCCTTCAATCTGATTCCCTTTACCATGACCCTTTGCTTTCGAACGAACGTAGCACATAGGAAGCTCCATTAGGTCGCTGACCCATGCGGCATGAGGGATACCTGCCGTTGCAGTTCCTGCAATGACCTCCGTCCCCGGAAAATTTTCTTCTATCAGCTGCTTCAGTCCTGCAGCAATTGCTTTTCTTACCTCAGGGTATGATAGTGTCAGACGATTATCACAATAGATTGGGGAACGAAGTCCTGATGCCCACGTAAATGGCTCCTCGGGCTTCAAGGCAACCGCATTGATGTCTAGTAATTTTTCTGCAATTAATTTTTTCATTGTGTTACTCCCTTCCATGCTTCCATCCATTGTTGATAACTTGTTAGCGGGTCTTGCGAACGGGTAATAGAGCGGCCTACCACAATTGCACTTACCCCCATTGTCCGTGCTGATTCAGGGGTGGTTACACGTTTTTGGTCCCCAACCTGATCAGACGCCATCCGAATCCCCGGGCATACCGTCAAGAACGATTGTCCGGCTTTCTCCTTAATCAAAGCTGCTTCCCACGCTGAACAAACGACACCATCTAAGCCTGCTTGCGCCGTTAAAGCGGCATAATGAAGCACCGATTCCTTTAAGGAGACCGGAATAAGTTGTTCTTTTTGCATTTGTTCCTCAGACGTACTTGTTAATTGCGTAACTGCGATACAGTTAGGTCGTTTCCGTCCTGCAGGGGTACCTGCTTCAAGACCTTCCAGTGCCGCTTGCATCATATCAATTCCACCGGCAGCATGAACATTAACCAAATCACACTCTAAACGTGCAAGACCCTTCATTGCACTTTTCACTGTGTTTGGAATGTCATGAAGCTTTAAATCCAAGAAAATACGGTGACCTTGTTCTTTTAGCTGATGTATAATCGAGGGGCCTTCCTGGTAGAACAATTCCATCCCTACTTTTACAAAAAGCTCTTTGCCAGCAAACGGCTTTAGAAATTGATTAACTTCGTTTATGCCGGGAAAGTCAAGCGCGATGATAAGCGAGTTGTCCATGTTCCTTCCAGCTCCTTCCTGTACATTCACTGATGTGTTCAAATCCTAATTTCCCAAGCAGTTCAGGCAGTTCCTCAATGATAGTCGGACAAACAAACGGGTCAACGAAATTGGCAGTTCCGACTGCAACAGCACTGGCCCCTGCATAAAAATACTCGATCACGTCTTGAGCCGTCTCAACACCGCCCATTCCGATAATTGGAATTCCAACCGCCTGGCTGACTTCGTAAATCATCCGAATCGCCACTGGCTTTATGGCTGGGCCGGACAATCCACCGGTTCGATTGGCTAGAATCGGTTTGCCTGTTTTTAAATCAAGTCTCATCCCAACAAGGGTATTAATCATGGTCAACCCATCCGCACCACCGGCTTCAACGGCCTTTGCCATTTCTACAATGTTTGTTACATTGGGCGACAGCTTCACATATACAGGTACCTCTGATACCTCTTTAACCTTACGGGTTAATTGTTTCGCTGTTTCCGGAATGGTTCCAAAAGCAATCCCGCCTGTTTTTACGTTAGGGCAGGAGATATTCAGTTCAAGAGCATGTACATTCGGAGCCTTAGAAATTTGACGGGCTACTTCCACGTAATCCTCTTCAAGCGAGCCGGCTACATTTGCAATAATTGGTACATCGTACTGAGATAAAAAAGGAAGCTCTTCGCCAAGGACTTTTTCTAGTCCTGGATTTTGCAAGCCAATTGCATTTAACATGCCTGCAGAGGTTTCTGCGACACGTGGTGTTGCATTTCCGAACCTTGGTTCTACTGTTGTAGCTTTAATCATAATCGCGCCGAGTACACTCAGATCATAGAACTGACTGTATTCTCTGCCGAACCCAAAGCAGCCGGATGCAGGCATGATTGGGTTTTTTAAGTTTAAGCCTGGTAATTCAATGTTTAATCGACTCATATCAATACCTCCCCGGCTCGAAATACAGGACCATCACTGCAGACCTTTTTATAAGAAACTCCTGTTGGATCATTCTTCTTTTTACATACACAAGCAAAGCAGGCACCGATGCCGCAGCCCATCCGCTCTTCAAGCGATAAGAATACTTTTTTATCTTGATAATTCTGCTCAATTGCTCTTAACATTGGAGTTGGTCCGCATGTATAGATACAATCAAACTGCAATTCTTTCATCACATCCGTCACAAAGCCCTTTCTACCATAAGAACCATCAACAGTCGCTACATAGGTTTCCCCATTTTTCAAAAACTCCTCTTCGTAAAAGACAGCTGATACAGTCTGGAAGCCAAGCACATGGATGACTTTAACACCTTTTGCAACTAACTGATTTGATAATTCATATAATGGAGGAACGCCAATTCCGCCGCCGACAAGTAAGGCAGTATCTCCTGTGCTGACTTCCTCAACAGGAAAACCATTACCTAGTGGACCAAGGATATCGACATGCATCCCTGGTCGTAATTCTGCAAGCATGGAGGTTCCTTTCCCTTCCTTGCGGTAAATCATTGTCAAACTATTTTGTTCGGTATCATAGGAAGATATACTAATCGGTCTGCGCAATAATGGATCTAAACCATTTGAAACTTTAAGATGCACAAACTGCCCAGGTGCATTGATCTGGCTGACCAAATCTCCATGAATGATAAGCTCAAAGATATCTGAAGCAATTTCTTTTTGGCTGAGTACTTTGCATAACTCTTTTTGGATCATGCAAACACGGCCTCCTTTTTCATTGCTGTCATTGGTTCTGCTGAAAAGTTCATTGATTCAATTACTTTTAAGATCGCATCAGCCGTGTCAAGTGAAGTTAAGCATGGAACTCCATTTTCGACAGCTTCCCGGCGAATTCTAAACCCGTCACGTTCAGGCTGTTTCCCTTTTGTTAATGTATTGATAATGAACTGTGCCTCACCATGATGAATGACATCTAATAAAGTTTTTCCTTCTGAACCAATTTTGCCGACAACCTTCACTCTAAGGCCTGCTTCTTCTAATATAGCCGCTGTTCCGCTTGTTGCCATTAAACGATAGCCGTTTGCAGAGAAACGTTTCGCAAGTTTTAAGGCTTCCTGCTTATCCTTATCTGCTACCGTAAACAATACGGTACCGAACTGCTGAATTTTCATACCTGAAGCAACTAAGCCTTTGTATAGGGCTTTTTCGAGTGTAACATCCTTACCCATTACTTCTCCAGTCGACTTCATTTCAGGTCCGAGCGTAATATCGACACTCTTCAATTTAGCAAAGGAGAAAACCGGAACTTTGACGTATACTCCTTCTTTCTCAGTAACTAGTCCTGGGATGAAGCCTTGGTCGAGAATCGATACCCCAAGAATCGCTTTTGTCGCGATTTTTGCCATTGGGATATTCGTAATTTTACTTAAGAATGGAACGGTACGGCTCGATCTTGGGTTTACCTCTAGTACATATACTTGATCTCCCGCGAGCACATATTGAATGTTTAGTAATCCAATAATATTTAGGCCCTTCGCTAATTTCTCGGTGTACTCAACAAGTGTTTGTTTCACTTTTTCACTAAGGGTTTGCGGAGGATAGACTGCAATTGAGTCACCTGAATGGACCCCTGCTCGTTCGATATGTTCCATAATACCCGGGATTAAAACATTAGTACCGTCACAAATAGCATCAACTTCAATTTCTTTTCCTGTTAAGTAACGGTCAATCAATACTGGATGCTCTGGATTCACTTTTACAGCGTTTTTCATATAGTGAAGAAGTTCTTCTTCATGGTAGACAATTTCCATAGCTCTTCCACCAAGCACATAAGAAGGACGGACAAGGACCGGATAACCGATTTCTCCGGCGATAACAAGAGCTTGTTCCACTGACATGGCCGTTTTCCCTAATGGCTGTGGAATGTTTAACTTTTCTAGCGCCTGTTCAAATTTATCACGATTTTCAGCACGGTCTAAGTCCTCTAAGCTTGTTCCAAGTATTTTCACGCCGTTTTCTTCAAGTTTTGCAGCCAAGTTGATCGCGGTTTGTCCACCAAACTGAACGACTACCCCCATTGGTTTCTCTAGATTGATAATACTCATAACATCTTCGATTGTCAGTGGTTCGAAGTAAAGCTTGTCGGAAATACTGAAGTCGGTAGATACTGTTTCAGGATTGTTGTTAATGATTATCGCTTCATAGCCTGCTTCTTTAATGGCTTTTACAGAGTGTACGGTCGCATAATCAAATTCAATTCCCTGGCCGATTCGAATTGGGCCAGACCCTAGTACAATGACACTATTTTTCGCTGTTACAATTGACTCGTTTTCGTCTTCATATGTGCCATAGTAGTATGGTGTTGCCGATTCAAATTCGGCTGCACAAGTATCAACCATTTTATAAACTGGGATAATACCGAGATTTTTTCTTGTATTATAAATTTCTTTTTCGGATGTATTCCAAAGCTGTGCGATTTTTTTATCGGTAAAGCCTTTTTGTTTTGCTTCTAGGAGAATTTCAGTATCAAAAGGGTTGGCTGCAAGTACTGTTTCCATTTCAATGATACCTTCCATCTTCTTTAAGAAGAATAAGTCTATTTTACTCCATTGGTGAATCGTCTCTATGGTTAATCCACGTTTTAACCCTTCTGCGATGTAAAAGAGGCGTTCGTCCCCTGCTTTGCGAATCCGTTTTTCGAGTAATTCATCATCGATTTCTGCAGCGTCGTTTAATTCGAAATGGTAAACCCCTGCCTCAAGAGATCGGATCGCTTTCAATAAGGATTCTTCAAACGTCCGGCCAATCGCCATTATCTCTCCCGTTGCTTTCATTTGCGTTCCAAGTGAACGGTTCCCCGATTCAAACTTGTCAAACGGCCATCTCGGGATTTTGGTTACAATATAATCTAGCGCCGGTTCAAAGCTTGCATACGTTTTTCCTGTAACAGGGTTTAACATTTCATCAAGTGTTAAACCGACTGCAATCTTAGCTGCAAGCTTAGCAATTGGGTAACCGGTTGCTTTGGACGCTAGTGCCGAAGAACGGCTAACACGTGGATTTACTTCAATAATATAGTAATTAAAGCTATCTGGATCTAGAGCAAGCTGAACATTACAGCCACCTTCAATTCCTAAGGCACGGATTATTTTTAACGAAACATTTCGAAGCAACTGGTATTCACGATCGCTTAATGTCTGACTTGGAGCAACGACGATGGAATCTCCGGTATGGACCCCGACCGGATCGATGTTTTCCATATTACAAACAACAATCGCATTGTCATTTTTATCTCGCATCACTTCGTATTCAATTTCCTTGAAGCCAGCGATACTTTTTTCTAGCAAACATTGATTTACAGGGCTGTGCTTTAGTCCGCTTGTGACAATTTCCTCGAGCTCCTCGTCGTTATGACAGATACCGCCGCCTGTTCCTCCTAATGTAAACGCCGGACGAACAATCACTGGAAAACCAATTTTTTCAACGAATGCTTTCGCTTCAGCTAATTCATGGATAATTTCACTATCTGGAACTGGTTCGTTTAATTCATTCATCAGGCTGCGGAAAAGATCGCGGTCCTCTGCTTGGTTAATCGCTGAAAGTTTGGTACCAAGAATTTCTACTTCGCATTCAGCTAAGACGCCTGATTTTGTTAATTCGACAGCCAGGTTAAGACCGGTTTGTCCGCCAAGAGTAGCAAGAAGCGCATCTGGACGTTCTTTGCGAATGATTCTGCTGACGAATTCCACAGTCAAGGGTTCAATATAAACGGCATCTGCCATCTCTGTATCCGTCATGATGGTGGCCGGATTGGAGTTAACTAGAATAACACGGTAGCCTTCTTCTTTCAGAGCGATACATGCTTGGGCACCGGCATAGTCAAATTCTGCAGCCTGCCCGATAACAATTGGTCCTGAACCGATTACTAAAATGGAGTTGATATCTGTACGTTTAGGCATTTGCTGTAACCTCCTGTTTGTTCTTTTCCATCAAGTCTATAAATTGATTAAATAGGCCGTTTGCATCTTCTGGTCCTGGGGATGCTTCGGGATGGTATTGAACTGTAAATGCTGGATAATCTATATGTTTTAATCCTTCGACTGTTCCGTCGTTTACTGCGATGTGAGTAATTTCTAAACTTGTATTTTTAATCGAATCTGCTTCAACTGTATAACCGTGGTTTTGTGAGGTAATCGCAACCTGTCCTGTTGAAAGGTCTCTGACCGGATGGTTCGAACCACGATGACCGAACTTCATTTTTTCTGTATTAGCTCCGCAAGCTAGTGCAAATAACTGATGACCTAAGCAAATTCCAAACAATGGCACTCTGCCTAATACACCTTTTAGCATATCAATCGCTTCTGGAACATCTTTTGGATCCCCAGGTCCATTAGAAAGCATAATTCCGTCTGGACGTAATTGGAGGATTTCTTCTGCTGTTGTATGGTATGGGACGACAACGACGTCACAATCCCGCTGATTGAGTTCACGTAAGATCCCGTGCTTCATACCAAAATCTACAAGGACTACACGCTTGCCGCGCCCTGGACTTGGATAAGCATTTTTTGTGGAAACTTGTTTGACTTGATTCGTTTGCAACGGTGCTTTTCGTAACTGATTTAATACCTCGTTCGGATCTTTTTCAATGCTGCAGATAGCCCCTTTAAGTGTTCCGTATTGGCGGATAATCCTCGTCAATTTACGTGTATCAATCCCAGCAATTCCCGGGATTTTTTTCATGTCAAAGTATTCATCCAAGGTGTATTCGTTTCTCCAGTTGGAAGGGAAGTCCGCCGCTTCTTTCACAATTAATCCTTTTATAGCCGGATTGATTGATTCGAAATCGTCACGGTTGATTCCGTAATTCCCGATCAATGGATAGGTAAGGGTTACAATCTGTCCGCAATAGGATGGGTCAGAAATGATTTCTTGGTAACCGGTCATCCCTGTATTAAAAACAACTTCACCAATCGTTTCCGTGTCACTGCCAAAGCCTTTACCGATAAATATGGTTCCATCTTCTAAAATTAGCTGTTTTTTCATGCCAATACACTTCCTTTTTCCCAAGCAATTTCTCCTCTAGCGATTGTCATCTCAGGCCATCCCTTACATTTCCAACCGCCAAATGGTGTATTTTTTCCTTTTGATAAGAATTCTTCTGGGTTAATTGCACGTTCTTCATCAAGATTCAACAGAACTAAATCTGCAGGTGCCCCTACTTCGATTTTTCCGTAAGGCAGGCCAAACGCTTCCGCTGGTTTGACTGTTAGATACTCAATTAATTGTTGGAGCGTCATTATATTGTTTAAAACAAAGTGTGTATATAGTAACGGGAACGCAGTTTCTAGACCTACAATACCGAACGGTGCAAGTGTCATTCCCTCAAGCTTCTCTTCTCCTGTGTGTGGTGCGTGATCGGTTGCAATGAAATCAATTGTGCCGTCTAAAAGCCCTTCTATTAAGGCTTTGCGGTCTTCAGCATCCCGAAGCGGCGGATTCATTTTGAAGTTTGTATCAAGACCTGGAATATCATCTTGAGATAACAATAAGTGATGCGGTGTTACCTCTGCCGTTATCTTAATTCCTGCTCGTTTCGCATCTCTGACAACTCGGACTGATTCCTTTGTACTGATATGGCAGACGTGATAATGACAATCTGCTGCTTCTGCTAAGAGCACATCTCTGGCAATTTGAACTGATTCACAGACAGATGGGATCCCATTCAATCCATGTTGCTTTGCAAATGATCCATCATGGACTGATCCCTTATTGATTAACGTGTTTTCTTCACAGTGAGCAACAATCGCCATATCAAGTGCGGCTGCTTTACGCATAGCTTCAAGCATCATCGCAGCTGACTGCACGCCTACCCCGTCATCCGTAAAGGCAAATGCACCCAGAGCTTTCAGTCCTTCAAAATCTGTTAAGTCTTGACCTAACTGACGGATTGTAATCGAAGCATATGGGAGAACCCTAACCTTCGCCGTATCCTTTATCCGCTTTTGTAAGTCCTCCATGTTGCTAATGGTGTCAGGCACCGGTCTTGTGTTTGGCATGTTGGCAATAGTGGTAAATCCGCCTCTTGCCGCGGCTAGGGTACCGGTTGCGATGGTTTCCTTTTTTTCGCCTCCTGGTTCACGCAGGTGAACATGTAGATCGATAAATCCTGGTGCCACTAATTTTCCTTGTGCGTCTATTGTGCGATCGACGACCGCATTAATCTGGGTATCGATTTTGGTAATAATCCCATCTTCTATTAATATATCGGCTTGTTTCGTTTCACCGTTAAATGCTGTGCAGCATGCGTTCTGAATAAGTAGCTTCATTTTGAATTCCTCCTTCAAGACTTTCAATTGATCTTTTGATTGCCGCCATTCTGACGTATACACCATTTTCCATTTGCTTGAATATCCTTGATCGCTTGCACTCGACAAGACTATCAGCTATTTCTACATTTCTATTAACAGGTGCAGGATGCATGATAATACTGTCCTGCTTCATCATCTTTTCTCTTTCTAGTGTAAGACCATATTGTTTGTGATACTCATTTGCCGTAAAGCTGCTTTTTTGTTGATGCCGTTCATGTTGCACACGCAACAGCATCACAACATCTGCTTCTTGGATCGCTTGGTCAATCGGTCTGTACTTGGACATATCTGCACTGCGTGAATCAAACCAATCTTCAGGACCTGAAAAAATCACTTCAGCGCCCAGCCTAGTCAATACATCGGCATTTGAACGAGCCACACGGCTATGGCGAATGTCTCCGATAATAGCAATTTTCAATCCGGCAAATTGGCCGAACTCTTGATGAATCGTCATTAAATCTAGCAATGACTGTGTAGGATGATGACCGCATCCGTCACCGCCATTGATGATTGGTATATTGACTTTTCCAACCAACTCATCAAAGTAGCGGTCCTGATCGTGACGAATCACAACTGTTCTTACACCAATCGATTCTAATGTTTTAACTGTATCGTATAGTGTTTCCCCTTTTTGAACACTTGATGTCAGCACTTCAAAGTGAATCACATCAAGCCCTAACCTTTTTTCAGCTACTTCAAAGCTGCTTTTTGTTCTTGTACTAGGTTCAAAAAATAGGTTGGCAGCGAATATTTTTCTCTCCGGATGCCACTCCATTCCTTTTTTAAAGTTGTGGGCATCGCTTAAGATTTGATAAATCTCATCCACCTTTAATTCATTCGTGGTTAATAAATGTTGTAACATCCAATTCCCGCCTTCCAATGATAATAAAAACACCCTGACAGTTATCAGGGTGTAATAAACTTACTTTCACAAAGACATGAGACTCTATCCCACCTCTTTGTTCAAGTTTTACACCCTTGTAAGCCTCACTGGACTTCCGTTAAAAGGTATCCTGTATTTATGCAGATTTCTTATTTTCTTCGTTACTTTCGAACATATTTTCATCTGCCTCTTGTCTTCCCGGCAGAATTAGATTTAACAGTACTCCGATAATGGCTGATAATGCCATCCCTTGGATTTGAATATTATAAGGAAGTTTCACAATCGCTCCGCCGATTCCCAGAACCAAGATTACAGATGATATTACAAGGTTTCGTTTATCACCGAAGTCAATTTTACTATCTACAAGCATTCTTAACCCAGAGGAAGCGATAATACCGAAGAGCAGGATTGATACGCCCCCCATAACAGGTGTTGGAATTGTTTGAATTAAAGCTGTTATTTTCCCAATAAACCCGAAGATAATCGCGAACACCGCTGCACCTGCAATAACGTATACACTGTAAACTCGAGTAATTGCTAAGACCCCAATGTTTTCCCCGTAAGTAGTTTTTGGCGGTCCGCCAATTAAAGCTGAAATGATTGTTGCTGTTCCATCACCTAAAATGGAGCGATGTAAACCTGGATTTTTTATATAGTCACGTCCTACAACCTTACTAAGAACAAGCTGGTGACCGATGTGTTCCGATAAAGTTACAATCGCAATTGGGACAACCAAAGCGACAATGTCCCATGAGAACTTCAGTTTATAAGTGACAAACGGGATAACAAATTCCGGCATTTCAAACCAATTTGCATCTAGGACTGGTTTGAAATCGACAATCCCGACTATTAATGCATAGATATATCCGATGACAATCCCAGCCAAGATTGGGATTACACTTAAAATCTTTTTAGCGAAGATCGAGAAAATGATGGTGGCAGCCAAGGTTACAAGGGCAACCGAGAAATGAAGCATGCTATATTTTCCTGCAGAGTTGTTCATCGCGTTTCCAACGGCATTTCCAGAAAGAGCAAGACCGATTACCATAATGACAGGACCCACTACAATTGGCGGCAGTAAATTCATGATCCAACGGTGACCGGACTTGCTTATCACTATTGCGACAATCCCATAAACTAATCCGGCAATGAAGGTTCCAACCATCGCTGCACCAGCTCCGCCTGTTTCATAAAGAATTTTAATTGGAGCTATATAAGCGAAAGATGAACCCAGGTATGCAGGTACTTTTCCTTTAGTAATTAAGAGAAAGGCTAGTGTCCCTAGTCCGCTTGAGATTAAGGCAAGCGCCGGACTAAGGCCTATAAGATAGGGTACAAGTATTGTCGCTCCAAACATGGAGAATAGGTGTTGTAAACTTAAGGTAAACCATTGACCTGGTTTTGGTATGTCCTCTACATTTAAAATTGGTTTATTCAATGTTTCTCCCCCATTTATATATGGTTTATCTATATTGTCTTCTTTTCAGCCATAAAAAAACCCTCTTTGTATACATGAGGGTACAAAGAGGGTATAGAAATGCCATATATAATGGCCTTTCCCCTTTGTCAGCCTCACAGGACTGCCTTTTAAAAGGGCTGATATTTATTTGTCATAGATACTTACTTGATCAATTTTATCAACTTCTGCTAGTTGGACCACAATTTTTTCATCACTGGATGTTGGTACATTTTTACCTACATAATCAGCTCTCACTGGTAATTCACGATGCCCTCTGTCAACAAGGACTGCCAACTGAATCGCAGCCGGACGGCCTAGATCCATCAGCGCATCGAGCCCTGCTCTAACTGTTCTGCCTGTATAAAGTACATCATCAACAAGTATTACTATTTTATCACTGATTTCAACCGGTATATCTGAACCCTTGACAAGCGGTTCTAGAGTTTCCGTTTTTTTCGTTAAATCATCCCGATAAAGAGTGATATCAATCTCACCCACGGGAATTGGATTTCCTTCAATTTCTTCAATTCTTGACGCTAGGCGTTTTGCCAAATAGATACCCCTTGTACGAATACCTACAAGTACACATTCCTCAATACCTTTATTTTTTTCAATTATCTGATGAGCAATCCTTGTAAGTGCTCGATTAATGGCTTGTTCATCAAGGACCAGAGCTTTTTGGGTCATGTTACACCTACTTTATTATCTTAAAATAAAAAACCTCTCACCGGTTTTGGCGAGAGGTAAACAAGTTAATTTTAGTTACAGGACTAGAGCCGCCTATAACATAACCGTTTCCTTCTCAGCCTCACAGGACCGAATTAAAGGCTTATTAAACTATAGTCATCTTACTTCAAATTTGGGCTTACGTCAATCATTATTTATGAAGTTGTTCAAGAAGTCGTTCAAAATCCTCTGGAAGCGGTGCTTCAAATTCTAAATATTCCTTTGTTCTTGGATGAGTAAAACCCAGTATCCCTGCATGCAACGCTTGACCGTTAATGTCTAATGTTTTTCTCGGACCATACTTTGGATCGCCAGCAAGCGGATAGCCAATATATTTCATGTGGACACGGATTTGATGGGTCCTGCCCGTCTCTAACTGACATTCAACAAAGGTGAAATCCTTAAACCGCTCGATCACATGAAAATGAGTAACTGCATGTTTACCATTATCGACAACCGCCATACTTTGTCTATCCTTCGTATCCCTGGCAAGCGGCGCATCGATCGTACCGAAATCATGAGGGATGACCCCGTGAACAATGGCTTTATATTTACGTGTAACTGTCTTCTCAACCAATTGATTTACAAGGCTTTCATGCGCCATATCATTTTTTGCAACCATCAAGAGACCAGATGTGTCTTTATCAATCCTGTGAACAATCCCAGGTCTTAATACTCCATTTATACCAGATAAATCCTTACAGTGTGCCATTAGACCATTAACAAGTGTCCCAGTTAAATGTCCTGGAGCTGGATGAACCACCATCCCGCGCGGCTTATTAACTACTAATACATCTTTATCTTCATAATAGATATCTAAATCCATCTCTTCTGGAATGACATCTAGTTCTTCAGGTTCAGGGATACTTATTTCAATTAAATCATTCAAGCTGCATTTATAATTAGTTTTAACGGGTTGTCCGTTCACCACGACATTCCCATCTTTAATCCATTGCTGAACCTGTGTACGTGACCATTCTTCTTCTAACCCTGAGATAACCTTATCAATTCGGTCCCCTTTTTGATCTTCAAGAATGGTGTGTTCCATTTTCTCCATATAATTTCTCCTTTGATCTCCGCTCATCTAGAAGCATTTGAATCATTAACAAAATGACACCGATTACTAGTGCAGAATCGGCAATATTAAACACTGGAAAATTATAGCTAAAAATATACGTATGAATAAAATCAACTACTTCTTTTCTCAAGACACGATCAATAAAATTTCCAATCGCACCTCCAAGCATCAATGCTAAAGAAACTCCCAATAGCATTTTACCTCGTGCAGCTTTGTGCAGATAAAACATAATTCCTACAATAACCACAATGGTAATAACATAAAAAAGCCACATTTGGCCTTGGAGGATTCCCCATGCAGCGCCACGATTGCGGTGAGAAGTAATATACAAAACATGATCAATAATTGTTATACTCTCCCCTAAAAACATGTTGTTTACGATTAACCATTTTGTAAATTGATCTAATAAAATTACAAAAATTGCGATTAAGTAATAAAACACTGAAAAATACCTCCACAATATGCTGACTAGACCCTAGCGTTCGCTATTCTAATCTCCTTTGCATTTTAGCATACTTAATCGCAAAACGACAATGTATCATTATAAAAAAGCAGATGAAAGGGGTTTTTTGTAATAGTATTCTAAATCCTCAGTGTCCTTAAGTGACTTGATCGTCGGAATCATTTTTAGTAAGTCTTCCGGGATAAATTCACCCGAAGTCTCGCATTGGCCAAATTTTCCTTCCTCGAATTTTTGAATAGCAGAATTAATATCTGCAAGTTCTGCCTTCAAAATAGAAGTGAGCCAAGATTGCTTTTGTTTCTTCTGAAGAGAGTTCTCAATTTCTTCCTTCGTTTGACGGAGTTCTAAAAACAGCTTTTCCTGCATTGCATTCATAGTTGTTACCTCCGTAATTTGTCATTTGTACTATTATCTCCGTACATTCATTCCTGACACGGTAAAACAATTGACAACGACAACAACTATTAGTGAAAAAGGTAAATTTTAATAGCGGCGATTTTTTTGAGTACCGTATAACTATACATAGAAAAGCCCCCTGCCTGTTGGCAAGGGGCTAAACATTATGCTAAATGTGAATAGTTTTCTTTTACCACTTGGGCACAGCGTGGGCAAAGGGTGCTATGCTCTGGATCTTGACCAACCTCAGGTGTAACAATCCAGCAGCGGTCACATGTTTCACCTTCTGCTTTTGTAACAACAATCGCGGCAGTCTCTAATTTCACGGCATCTTCAGGTGCCTGATCATAAGATCCAGCAACTTCAAAACCGGAAACAATAAACAACTGTTTCAAGTCTTCACTGATGGAGTCTAACAGCGCTTTGGATTTCTCATTAACATATAACGTCACTTTAGCCGTTAAAGATTTACCGATTACCTTTTGATTACGGGCTTCTTCAAGGGCTTTTAAAACATCATCACGGAGTGTCATAAAGGCGGACCATTTTACTTCTAGAGCTTCTGCTCCGTCTAATTCTTGATACTCCGGAAGATCCGTTAATTGTACACTTTCCTCTTTAACAGCCGGGATAAACTTCCAAACTTCATCAGCTGTATGAGAAAGAATTGGCGAAACCAATTTAGTTAAGGCTAACAATGATTCATAAAGTACGGTTTGAATGGCACGGCGCTCATGGTTATCAGCTGCCTCAATATAAAGAACATCTTTTGCAAAATCAAGATAGAATGCACTTAGATCAAGCGTACAGAAGTTATTGACAGCATGATAAATGCCGGCGAACTCGTAGTTCTCATAAGCATTACGCACATATTTAATTAATTTATTCAGCTTCACCAGCATAAATTGATCCACTTCACGTAAGTTTGCATAATCAACCTTGTTTACAGCCGGATCAAAGTCCGCTAAGTTCCCTAACAAGAAACGGAAAGTATTTCGGATTTTCCTATAAACCTCTGCTACTTGTTTTAGGATGGCATCAGATACACGAACATCAGCCTGGTAGTCAACAGAAGCAACCCAAAGGCGTAAAATATCGGCACCTAATTGATTCATAACCTTAGCAGGTACGACAACATTTCCGATTGATTTACTCATTTTTCTGCCTTCACCATCAAGCGCAAAGCCGTGGCTTAATACACCTTTGTATGGTGCCTTGCCAGTTACAGCAACAGCTGTAGATAACGATGAATTAAACCAGCCGCGATATTGGTCTGAACCTTCAAGGTAAAGGTCTGCTGGTCTAACTAAATCCTCTCTCTCAAGCAATACTGCCTGATGAGATGAACCTGAATCAAACCATACATCCATGATGTCCGTTTCTTTCGTAAACGTACCATTTGGACTGCCAGGATGTGTAAAGCCTTCTGGTAGTAAATCATTTACTTCTCGTTCAAACCAAACATTTGAACCATGTTCACGGAAAAGGTTTGAAACATGATTAATGGTTTCATCTGTAATAATTTCTTCACCATTTTCAGCGTAGAATACAGGGATTGGAACACCCCAGACACGTTGTCGGGAGATACACCAGTCGCCACGGTCGCGAACCATATTAAATAATCTTGTTTCTCCCCAGGCAGGTACCCATTTTGTTTCCTTTACTGCATCTAAAAGTTCTTCACGAAAATCTTTAATGGATGCAAACCATTGGGCAGTTGCACGGTAAATAACGGGCTTCTTTGTTCTCCAGTCATGCGGATAAGAGTGAGTGATAAACGATAACTTTAACAACGCGCCAGCATCTTCTAACGCTTGGACGATTGGTTTATTGGCAGTATCATAAAATAAACCTTCAAAACCTGTTGCCTCAGCCGTCATTACACCCTTATCATCGACGGGACATAACACGTCTAAGCCGTATTTTTGGCCGACATGGAAGTCATCTTCACCATGTCCAGGCGCAGTATGAACGCATCCCGTACCCGCTTCGGTAGTTACATGTTCTCCTAACATGACTAATGAATCACGGTTATATAATGGATGCGATGCAATAATATATTCTAATTCAGAGCCTTTAACTTTTTGAACCACTTCTGTTTCTTCCCAGCCCGCTTCTTTTGTCACAGCTTCTAGTAACGCTTCAGCCACGAGGTACTTTTTACCGTTAGCGGAAACAACTACATAGATTAAGTCAGGATGTACAGAAATACCGAGGTTAGCGGGAATTGTCCACGGGGTTGTTGTCCAGATCACAATTTGTGTATCGGTATCTAAGACACCCTTCCCATCTTTCACTTTAAAGCCGACATAAATGGATGGAGATTTTTTATCTTGATATTCGATTTCTGCCTCAGCTAATGCGGATTCACTGGATGGAGACCAATAAACCGGCTTAAGACCTTTATAGATGTATCCTTTTTTCGCCATCTCGCCAAACACTTTAATTTGCTGTGCTTCATATTCAGGTTTTAGGGTAATGTATGGATTTTCCCAATCTCCCCTAACTCCGAGACGCTTAAATTGAGTACGCTGATTATCAATTTGTTCAAGGGCATACTTAGCACAAAGTTCACGGAATTCTGCAACTGTCATTTCTTTCCGTTTTACACCCTTGTTGGTTAATGCCTGTTCAATCGGTAAACCATGTGTATCCCAGCCAGGGACATACGGTGCATGAAAGCCGCTCATTGATTTATAACGAACAATCATGTCTTTTAAAATCTTATTAAGGGCATGCCCCATATGGATATCTCCGTTAGCATAAGGAGGTCCATCATGCAGGACAAACATTGGCCGTCCCTTTGTCCGTTCTTGCACTTTTTGATAAATATTCATTTCTTCCCATTTCGCCTGAATTTCAGGTTCTCTTTGTGGAAGGTTGCCACGCATCGGAAATTCGGTTTTTGGCATTAAAAGCGTGTCTTTATATTCCATTTTTTATTTCCTCCTGTAATCATACATATAATCAGAATAGCCAATAGACAATAAAAAAAACCTTCTCATCCCAAATAGGGACGAGAAGGTTTTATTCCCGCGGTACCACCCTGATAAATAATACCTGGATTGGTATTATCCTCTTTACCATTCGTAACGTGAATAACACGCCTAAGTCTACTATCCCGCGCTTGGGGGTTCAACCTGGAACTCGAGGGTGATCTTCCAATTTTTCAACTTTATCGGGCTTTCACCGTCCCCGACTCGCTAGAAAAGCTTCAGAAAAATTGTACTGTCCCTTTCATCGTCAATTTTCATTCTATTTACTCTGTTTAAAAATTATATGCTAATAAAATGTATTTCGTCAAGCTAATGAATCTTCTTCTTCATGAATCTTTAATTCTGTAGCATCTACCTCATACTCTAATAAATGATCCCAATCATCTGTATTCAGCATATCGAGTTGTGCTTCAATCAACATCTTAAACCGCGTGCGGAATACTTTTGATTGTTTCTTTAAATCTTCAATTTCAAGGGCTATTTTCCGCGCTTTTGAAAGGGATTCATTCACGATCCGATCAGCATTTTTTTCTGCTTCTTTTATGATAAGTTTCGCTTCCTTTTGAGCATTGCGCTTTACTTCTTCGCCTGCTTCCTGGGCGATAACAATTGATTTGTTAAGTGTTTCTTCAATATTAACAAAATGGCCAAGACGATCATTCATCTCGTTAAGGCGCTCTTCTAATTCTCTTTTTTCTCTAAGTACTAGTTCATAATCCTTGATTACTTGATCAAGAAATTCATTTACTTCATCTTCATCATATCCACGAAAACCCTTATTAAATTCTTTATTATGAATATCTAACGGCGTTAACGGCATTAATGCCACCTCCATGCAATCTGTGCTTCTGTATGTATAAGCAAATATTCGACAGTTTTTTCTTAATTCCTGCTTAATTTGCAATTATTTTTGTTTTCCAACTGTAATTCTCCATTTTTCTTTTTTTGTTTTTCCATCCAATCCGATAATCTTTGCTCGTCCGTGTCCTCTTACAGAGAGCATATCTCCCTCTTCACATGAAAAGGAAGGATTTTCGATTAATGACCAGTTCACCTTTACGAGTCCATGCTGAATTAAGGCAAGGGATTTCTGCCTTGAAAGATGATAAATTCCTGATATTACCGTATCGAGCCGTAAAGATGATAATGTTAATTCATTCTCATCCCATAATTCAGCAGCGGCAACCGCATTTTCAATACCTGTTTCGACCAATTTCACTCCTGCCCTGCCAATTGATTCGACATTGTTCTTTATGTAGTGACTTATTTCTTCAGCAGCAAAAAATTGAATACGCCCCTCACTAATCAGAATGTCACCGAATTTACCCCGTTTCAGTCCTAAAGACATAAGGGTTCCTAAAACCTGGCGGTGTTCAATCGTAACAAACTTTCGGGGATATTGAATTTCAAATAAACTAATTTGAAAGTCTGCTGCAGAAGGAACTAAATAATCTGGATAGATGAGCGCCCTGTTCCTTTCTAAACCAGAAATCCCCCCAAAAAACTGATATTTCACTTCTCCATGCTCACCAATTAACATTTTTAGGATATGCTGCTCTCTAGGGTCAAGAAAATCAGTTAGTTTAGGGGCGTATTGCTGCTCAACGTTGCTTTTCCATTGTAATACTTGATCAATATATTCCCGTTCCTCAGGCCGGAAATGCTGATAAATATTCATCTGATAACACAACCTATTTTTATCATTCTTAAGTAAGCCACCTATAGACACTGGCTAAACCGGTACTGGCAAAATTTAAAACAAGGAATGCCACTATTGGTGAAATGTCCATCATTCCGATAGGAGGAATAATTTTTCTAAACGGCTCTAGATAGGGCTCACAAATCCTAGTCAATATTTGTCCAATGGAAGATTCCCTTGCATTAGGAAACCATGACATCAATATATAGATAATTAACGCCCATGAATAAATTTGAATTAAATGCTGTAATAGACTAAAAACAATGGCCATTTAGATTACCACCTTGTATTTGGGTTATTGTGCTCAGGTAGAAGTTCAGAAATGTTTCCAGCCACTTCCACATTATCAGGCGTACATAAAAAAATACTTGAGCCGATTTTTTGAATGTCTCCACCAATGGCATAGACCGCACCGCTTAAAAAATCAACGATCTGCCGTCCTTGTTCACGATCAATACTTTGCAGATTTACGACAACAGCCCGGCGATTTTTTAAATGATCAGCAATCTCAGTTGATTCAGAATAGGTTATCGGCTCCACCAAAATAACCTTTGAAGCTTTAGATGTATTAGTCGAACTGACTGGCTTTGGTACAGTTTGAAAATTAACAACATTTTGACTTTTCACAGTTTGCTGTTTTGGCTTCACCGGAACAGTCTTCTCTACAACTTCATCATTGTTATTATCATATTCATCATCTAAAAAGAAAAATGTTTTTAATTTTGATTTAATCGTCATCTTCTTACCTCTCCTTAACCGTCTTCACCGACAAGTGCTGTACCTATTCTGATCATTGTTGCCCCTTCTTCAATGGCAATGGAAAAATCGTTGGACATGCCCATCGAAAGGTTAGTACATGGGGCAAACTCCAACTTCAAATTCTGTACTTGGTCACGAAGTTCTCTTAATTTCCGAAAACAATCCCGTAGAATTTGTTCATCATCTGTTAATGGGGCCATTGTCATGAGTCCATCAATGACTATATGTTCAAAGTTGGAAAGCTCTTTAATAAAAGGAATCGTTTCTTCAATCGAAAGGCCATGTTTAGACTCTTCACCCGAAACATTGACTTGAACAAGGCATTTTAATTTATGGTTTGCACGCTTGTTTATTTCTTCCGCAAGTGAAAGACGGTCCAACGAATGAATATATTCAACCTTATCAATGATATTTTTCACTTTGCGTGTTTGCAGTGTCCCGATATAATGCCATACAGGCTTGTCCTCTAATACGTTCCACTTTTCTAAGAGACTGTCATCCCGGTTTTCACCGAGATTATTAATACCTGCTTCAAGTGCTTCCTGAGCTCGCTCAATACTGACATATTTTGTGACTGCAATCAATGTCACTTCATCACTGCTCCGACCTACTTTTTGGCACGCTTCAATTATTTGTTGATTAATTCGCTTTAAGTTTTCAATTACCTTCATGGTGACCTATTACTCCTTCCAGCCAATAAAACTCATCATTCTTCCTGTTCTGCCTTTATCACGGCGGTGAGAGAAAAATTCCTCATGGTCGCAGCTAGAACATAAACTTGTTTGAAGAATATTTTGCTCCGGAACACCGGATGCAAGAAGAATCTGTCGATTCAGTTCCTGTAAATTAAGGGAATATTGCCCTTCTGTAATTAAATTATAGGTTAATGCTCCGCCTTCTTCTAGTGCTTTTTCTACAAAGTTAATAACATGTTTATCGACAATATAACATTTTTCGCATATCGATGGTCCAATGGCGACAAGAATCTCCTCTGGTCTAATATTCTCTTGGCCCCAAGCTTCTATCATTTTCTTGGCTATTTGACCAACGCTCCCTTTCCAGCCGGCGTGAGCGACTCCAATCATCCTTTTCTCAGGGGCAATAAAAAAAAGAGGGACACAGTCAGCAAAACAAAGTGTTAACAGGATTCCCTCTTCATCCGTATAAAAACCATCTGTCCCTTTAAAGGAACTTTCGTATGAATCGGATCCAGTTCCACGATCTGCTTTTGTTATTTTCTTGAGAACGGTTTCGTGTGTTTGTTCAGCTCCAACCCAGCAGGATAACGGGAACTGCAGCAATTCAGCCACTTTTTCTCTATTTGAACAAACATTGGTTACATCATCACTAACATGAAATCCAAGGTTAAGGGTTTTAAAGTATCCCTTGCTCGTCCCTCCATTTTTGGTTGTGAAGCCTGCCTCCAATTTCGGGTAGTGTCTCATCCAGCTATCAATTGATAAAAAGGATTGATTTTTTTTCACAAAGGGTTCCATTAAATTACCTCATTTGTTTTTCTATAGTTTACCATGAAAAGAAAATTTGGTCACCGCAAATGGAAAATATCAAACTTCTGTCTGTTCTCCTATCAGTTCATTGGTGCCTTTATACCTAACTAAAATGACATCTTGGCCAATTTTAATGATATTTTTCCATGGAATGATAATTTCTTCATCTTTTCCAAAAAAACCAAGAACCCTTCCGTTACCTGATATTATAACAGCCTCAATCTTCCCGGTTGTTAGGTTAATCTCGATATCCCCAATATTTCCAAGCCGTTTCCCATCCGATACATTTACAACGTCTTTTATTTGGAATTCTGAAATTTTCACCACTTCACCACTCCCATAACATACTATTATCAATATATGTGGGCACAAGCTATTTTATCTATAAAAAAATAAGCTGTCCGGCTGGACAGCTTTAACTTTGAATATTTTTATTCATTTGTCTAATGGCTGCTTTCTCAAGACGAGAGACTTGTGCTTGTGAAATACCAATTTCATCTGCCACTTCCATTTGCGTCTTCCCTTGAAAAAACCGCTTTCTAAGTATCAGCTTTTCACGTTCGTTTAGCCTTCGCATGCCTTCTTTAAGGGCAATTTCTTCAATCCAGTGAATATCTTTATTTTTTTCATCACTTAGCTGGTCCATAACATAAATTGGGTCACCGCCATCATTATAGATGGGTTCAAATAAGGAGACCGGGTCTTGGATTGCATCCAAGGCAAAAACGATTTCCTCATGTGGTACCTCTAAGACCTTGGCGATTTCCTCAGCAGTTGGTTCACGTGACGTCTCGCTCATCAAACGTTCCCTAACTTGAAGAGCCTTATAAGCAATATCTCTTAAGGAACGCGACACACGAATTGGATTATTATCACGCAAGTACCTTCGAATTTCTCCTATGATCATTGGTACGGCATAAGTGGAAAACTTTACGTTTTGACCTAAATCGAAGTTATCAATTGATTTCATGAGTCCAATACAGCCAACCTGAAATAAGTCATCAACAAACTCGCCACGATTGTTAAACCGCTGAATGACACTTAGGACAAGACGTAAATTACCGTTGACAAGCTTTTCACGAGCACTTATATCGCCCTCTTGCATTTGCTTGAAGAGTATTCTCATTTCTTCGTTCTTTAAAACAGGAAGTTTTGATGTGTCTACACCGCAAATCTCAACTTTATTTCGAGTCAATCCTTTTCCCTCCTCACAGGAGCTGCTGTACAAAAAACAGTATCTCCCCGAGAAGGAAAAATATGCACCTGTCCTCGGTAAGGGACAGGTGCATAAATGTCGAAAAATGCGATGAAATCATGAATTGAATAGGTTTTTAAGGTGGAAAAATTTTTCTATTTTCTATTATCATTACAACGCTCACTCTCAAGATTGAGCAGTTTTTACAATAACTTTACTAAGCCTTACACCATTTTATTGAATTCTTTCCGCAGCCTTTTAATAATTCGTTTCTCTAGTCTGGATATATAGGATTGGGAAATCCCAAGCATGTCTGCAACATCCTTTTGGGTTTTTTCTTCTCCATTTGTCAGGCCAAATCTTAGCTCCATAATTTGCTTTTCACGGTCTGTAAGCTGATGCAATGCTTTTGTCAGCAGCTTCCGATCCACACTTGCCTCTAAGTCTTTTGTAATAATATCATCGTCTGTTCCCAAAACATCTGATAATAACAGTTCATTACCATCCCAATCAATGTTCAGCGGTTCATCAAACGATACTTCTGACCTTATTTTATTATTACGTCTTAAGTACATAAGAATTTCATTTTCAATACATCTTGAAGCATATGTAGCTAGTTTTATTTTCTTTTCTGGATTAAACGTATTTACGGCTTTGATTAACCCGATGGTTCCAATACTAATCAGGTCCTCAATATTGATGCCTGTATTCTCAAATTTTCTGGCAATGTACACAACAAGGCGAAGATTTCGTTCTATTAGAATCGATCTTGCTGCTTTATCACCTCCGGGAAGCTTTTTTAATAAAACCTCTTCTTCATCCTTACTCAAGGGAGGCGGTAATGCTTCGCTCCCGCCGATGTAATAAACTTCATCCGTTTTAAGCCCTAGTTTAATTAGTAATTTATACCAAAAGTAAGTTAAGCGAAATCTCCATTTTTTCATGAATGTTCCTCCTTCTAAAATACGTTTTAATGAGTATAGTATTATTAACTTACCTTCACAGCCCCTCCTTGCCGCTTAGGTCCCGTCAGCATTTTGGGATGAACAATACATTGAAAGGCATCTTCTGCCGAGAGCTGTTGCATTGTAAACGAGACCAGACCCTTTTCACATAGATATTGGACACCATTATGCTCGATTAAAATCAAATCGGGTTTAATGGCAACAATCAGCTGATGCTCTTGTCCAACCACCTTATATGGAATGATTCTTAGCCTATTCTGCCATTCATGGGAAATATCTTGACTGCCCATAATGAACTGTTCTGGATCGGCTGCCGCGAGTTTGCTAACGGACTCAGGGACTGCTTCAACTTGGTCTCTAACAGAGACAAACATAACAGGGAGTTTAGATAACGGATCATACAGTTGATTCCCACTGTCAACCAGGCCCTTGAAATGCAATGTTTCATTATCGATATGAAGTTCAACATCGACAATTTGCTCAAATTGAATTTTGGTCATTTCCATACTTTCTACATTTTTTCTTGCAAAGTGCCAGGCTAAGGGAAAACCGATAAGAACGAATAGCCAGCTAATCGGGTCGCCATACCCCTTTACACTTGACGCTAAAACCTTTACGGACAGTTCCAAATCAGATTGAATAAAGTAATGAGCCCCCATAATCGCCCCGCCAATTAAAAAAGTAGAAACATATAGCGTCATTAAGGCTTTAAAGAAAAAAGTTAACCTCTTAAACCCAAAAGCTATTAATACCATAAACATTGAACAAATTAATTTTGAGATGGGATGGCTTGTATAGGCATTTAGTGGTGTAAACGATAATAAAATGATCAATGAACCTATAAATCCACCGGCAATTATTCTCCAGATCTGTATTCTTCTTTTAAGAAATATAGCCGTTAAGTATAGGAGAAGGCTATCGAATAACAAATTAAGAGCCCAAATCACATCAAGATACACCGTCAAGCAAGCGTCCTCCTTAATTAGCTATTGGCTACTTAAGTTTCTATTCTTCTGTTTACGAAAAAGTATAACGTACTTTCCTAGCGGAAGTGTGTCACTTTCTGTAATCAAAAAATCAGAAATTTTCACTATACTCAACGGAATTTGTCATATTTATATAGTTGAAAATATTAAAAAGGCGCTGTC
>NZ_NUNF01000055.1 GCF_002585305.1 Bacillus sp. AFS037270
GACACGCTGTTTCATTGACCTTCTGAACGAAAAATTCTCTAGTTTGGGCAATGAAGCAAGGATAAAATGGTGATTTCAAAAAATAAACCCCCGGCTAACCATAAACCGAGGGTCAGTATTTTATTCAAAGGTAATCTTATCAACCGTCTCTCGATCTAGACGCTTAATGACTTCAACAATCAATTTAACCGCATTTTCGTAATCATCACGATGAAGCATGGCTGCATGTGAGTGGATATAACGAGTCGCAATCGTGATGGCAAGTGCTGGTACACCATTATGCGTCAAGTGAATCGAACCGGCATCTGTACCACCGCCAGGGATCGATTCGAATTGATATGGAATATTCAACTCATCCGCAGTATCAGTGACAAAGTCACGCAGGCCTTTATGTGCCACCATAGAAGCATCATAAACCACGACTTGCGGTCCTTTCCCCATTTTGCTCATGGCTTCTCTTTCAGTGATTCCAGGAGTATCACCAGCAATACCAACGTCAACAGCAAAACCGATATCCGGTTGAATTTTATAAGTCGCTGTCTTCGCACCACGCAAACCGACCTCTTCTTGAACAGCGCCGACACCATAGACAACGTTTGGATGATCCACCCCTTGTAATTGCCTTAATACATCAATAGCAATCGCACAGCCAATTCGGTTATCCCATGCTTTTGCCAATAACATTTTTTCGTTATTCATGACGGTAAATTCAAAATATGGGACAACCATGTCGCCAGGACGAACACCCCACTCCTGCGCCTCCTCACGGCTTGAGGCACCAATATCAATAAACATGTCTTTGATCTCAATTGGCTTCTTGCGGGCTTCTGCTGATAAAACATGCGGCGGTTTAGAACCAATAATACCTGTTACCTCACCATTTCTTGTCACAATCGTCACGCGCTGAGCCAGCATAACCTGTCCCCACCAGCCGCCTACTGTTTGAAAACGAAGGAAGCCTTTGTCGTCGATTTGTGTAATCATAAAGCCTACTTCATCCAAATGACCGGCTACCATAATTTTGGGGCCGCCCTCTTTCCCAACTTTTTTGGCGATTAAACTGCCCAGTCCATCAGAAGTGATTTCATCGGCATATGGAGATATGTATTTTTTCATTATTTCGCGCACTTCACGCTCATTGCCGGGAATACCTTTGGCATCTGTTAAGTCCTTTAACATTGTTAATGTTTCGTCTAGTTTCGCCATGTTTAAACCCCCTAATAGGTATGTACAACCTTAATTATACAAAACGAATTCGACCCGCTACAAATTTTCTGCTAGTAATTATTTTGTTGTCTTTGATAATTTACTTCATTTTTTGCAAAATATGCCTTTTCTATATCCTCAATCGTAAATCCTAATAATGATGACAACTTTAGATATGACTCCACTAATTCTACATAATCATCAAAAGCCTTACTTTTTTGAAAATGACTAATGGATTCATAGACATGGAGAAACTGCTCAGTCACAGTTCTTACTGATTCTTGATCCTTTATAGCGATAGACTTTTGATCAAAACCGCACTCAATCCCTAGTGACAAGATAAAGTGAACCCCATCAACAAACTCTTCTAATACCACGTCTTTGGGTGACGAGGGTTTCACACTCCAAAACTTAAAGCATCGGGTCTCATTCGCTAATTCACCAATTTCGACCAATAAAGCAAGCACCTTCCTGTCAAACAAATCCTCATTTTCAAGCTCGTGTTTTTCTTCAATATGGGAATCCAATGCTCTTTGCATTTGAAAAAGTTTCTTTAATTCCATGACCAGCACTCCTTCTTTAGAAAATTATATTAAAACGATAAATAGGTGAAACTTCTTTCTACTCAAATCGTATTACAAGTAAAAATAGGTTAGTTACAGGGGGCAAATCCATGATCTGGTTGCTGCGTTTCATATTGTTGTTCTTACTTTTTTCCATCTTTTACTTGGGTATCAAATCATTATTCAATTCGTCCCGAAAACTTGATTCGGCACGTAGACATAAACGTTTTTTATTTCTTGATGATGAAGATATTAGAAAAAACTTTTTTGTAACCTATAAAGGCGTAGTGTTTGTTGGCGAAAAATATATGGGTGTAAAGGATGATAGCTTTGATGTTATATCAATCTTGATTTGGCCCGATCATACCGCAGCACTAAAAGGGCTTATCAAAGATGACTTCGTTTATCTAACTGAAAAAATACTTGAAAAATATCCGAATGCGGAAATCCATTGGAAAAGCCCTGTGAACGAATTTTTACAGACTAGCCGTGTATGATGCCATTTCTAGATGAGTATTTTTAAGAAGATAATAAACTCTAGGATTGCAAGAATTGGAAAGCCAAGTTTAAAGGTTGTATGTTTTGTTTTATGACGGAAAGCTTGCATTCCTGCTGTTGTCCCAATCGCCCCGCCAAAGATCGCCACAAGCCAGAGTGTCCTCTCGCTAATTCTATACTGATGGTTTTTGGCTCGCTTTTTATCCTCTCCCATAATCAAAAGCCCAACTAAGTTCATGACAATCACCGCAATAAAGAATAGTTTCATTCCATTTTCCCCTTTTATAGAAAAAGCCATCCTCATGATGAGAATGGCTTTTTTATATTACTTGTTATATTGTTGCTTAGCAACGTTTGCTAATTCAGCAAATGCATTTGCATCGCTAATTGCAAGTTCAGAAAGCATTTTGCGGTTTACTTCGATACCAGCAAGCTTTAAGCCATGCATTAAACGGCTGTAAGAAAGACCGTTGATACGAGCTGCTGCATTGATACGAGTAATCCAAAGTTTGCGGAAATCACGCTTAACCTGACGACGGTCACGGAAAGCATATTGTAATGATTTCATAACCTGTTGGTTAGCAACTTTATATAATGTATGTTTTGAACCGTAATAACCTTTAGCTAATTTAAGAACTCTTTTACGACGTTTGCGGGTAACAGTACCGCCTTTTACACGTGGCATGGAATTTCCCTCCTATAATAAATCGATCACTTATAATTATTTTACGTAAGTTAGTAAATGACGAATGCGTTTGAAATCGCCTTTTGAAACAAGACCTGCTTTGCGAAGTTTACGCTTAGCTTTTGTTGATTTGTTAGCGAATAAGTGGCTTGTATAAGCATGGTCACGCTTAAGTTGACCAGAACCAGTTTTCTTGAAACGCTTTGCAGCGCCGCGGTGAGTTTTCATTTTTGGCATTGTAATAGTCCTCCCTATATTACTTATCGTTTTTAGGTGCTAAAACTAGGAACATGCTTCGTCCATCCATCTTAGGATGTGATTCAATCGTTGCAACTTCCTTGCACGCTTCGGAAAAACGGTCTAACACACGTTGACCGATTTCTTTATGGGTAATCGCCCGGCCTTTGAAACGGATTGACGCTTTTACTTTGTCGCCTTTTTCCAAAAACTTAATGGCATTACGAAGCTTTGTATTAAAGTCATGTTCATCAATCGTTGGGCTTAGACGAACTTCTTTAGTAGTAATAATCTTTTGATTCTTACGAGCTTCTTTTTCTTTCTTTTGATTCTCGAATTTGAATTTGCCATAGTCCATAATCCGGGCTACCGGAGGCTTTGCATTTGGTGCAACAAGTACCAAATCAAGATTTACTCTTCCGGCAATTTCCAATGCTTCGAACTTGGTTTTAATCCCCAATTGTTCGCCATTCTGGTCAATTAAACGAACTTCACGAGCACGGATGCCCTCATTTAACAACATATCTTTGCTAATAATTAGCCACCTCCAAGGTTTTATCAAGAATACAACGTCTGGGTACAAGAATAAGATCACCTTATTGTTTGACACCCTAATTTGATTGACAGGCATGAATTACTTTTAAAAGTGCTATTTCTTAAGTAAACAAACAAAAAAGTGCGGATGAATACACCCACACTTTACAGAACATAAGTAATAAACAAAAAGTTCACGTAAAACCTGCCAACTGCTTAACTAGCGTCAATCAGGTGAGAAGCGGGTGCTTCTTCTTTTCCCAAAAATAAGTATTCAATTTTACCTTAGTAACTATATCATAGCTAAGATTCCTTGTCAAACGAACTATTTTTCTTTGACAACGAAATTTATTGTAGCAAGAAACAAAAAATTATTCAATAGTTTTTTTCTAAAAATGCTGTTATAGCCTTTCCAAATGCTCTTGTTCATTCATGATTATCAACCAGCTGATAAACAACAATCTTCCACGAAAGGCTGTCGACAGGCGGGTTTGATAGGTAAAAGGTACTGTTTATGCTCCTTTTACAGAAGATTAATATTCTAGTAATTCCCACTTTACAATTCTCCTATAGTTTTATGTTTGAAATACATAAACTTATAGGAGATGGATATGAAATGAAAAAAGGTTTGATCGCCAGCCTTGCTTGTTTGTCACTTTCGGTAACTTCGGCAGCTCCTTTAGCAGTATTTGCTCACCCAATTGAAAGTACAGCTACTGACAATGGACAAACTACATTACGCCCGATTAATTCTGATGTTGCCGTTATTGCTCATCGCGGGGCATCTGCATACGGTCCTGAACATACACTTGCAGCCTATAAACAGGCAATGACGATGAAGGCGGATTATGTGGAATTCGATTTACAAATGACAAAGGATGGCCAGTTAATCGCTATGCACGATGAAACCTTGGCACGAACAACTAATGCAAAGGACCTCTATCCGGACCGTGCACCATGGAGGGTTAAGGATTTTACACTTGATGAAATCAAACGACTTGATGCGGGCTCATGGTTCAATAAAGCATATCCAGACAAAGCAAAAACAGAGTACATCGGACAAAAGGTCCCAACTCTTGAAGAAGCAATAGAATTTGTCAAACTACACGGAAACGGAAAAGTCGGTCTTTACATGGAAACAAAAGCACCGAACGTTTACCCCGGTATGGAAGAGAAAGTAATCGAAATCTTAAAAAGAACCAATGCCTTGGATGATGAAAAGCTTTTTCTTGAATCATTTAGCGAGGATAGCCTGCGGAAGTTAAAAACCCTCGCTCCTAAAGTAAAGTTGATTCAGCTTTATACCGGCAGCATGCTGGCAGGCAAAGATGTGTACCAAGAGATGCAGAGAATCTCTGATTATGCTACTGGTGTAGGTCCTAGCAAAGAGCTTGTTGTTCCAAAACTCATGGAGGCCGCTCATCAAAACAAGCTTCTCGTCCATCCTTGGACCGTAAATTCTCAGGATGATTTGGTATCCATGCTATCTCTTGGTGTTGATGGAGAATTCACAAATAATCCTGACCTGTTGGACGATTTATTGAAAAAGCCATTTATTTCACACGGAGTGGCAAGTGGTGATATAACCAATTCTTCAGCCATTTTATGGGCTCGTGCAAATGGAGAAGCAGGAGTCCAATTCGAAATTTCAACTGACAGCAATTTTAAAAATGATACAATCGTAAAAACCGGTCATGCTTCTAAAGAGGATGATTTTACGGTAAATTTAGAGGTCAACGGTTTAAAAGCCGATACAAAATATTATTATCGTGGTCATGCACTTTCCAGTAAGTATAAGGTAACCGGATCCTTTAAAACTGCACCGGAGGAAAACAGCTTAAAGCCAATGACAATGGTTTGGGGTGGAGATACTGGCGGCCAGGGAGAGATTCCGCCATATAAATCTTTCAAAGCAATGTCTAATTTAAATCCAGACTTCTTCCTATTCAGCGGGGACACCATTTATGCAGATAATAAAACACCTGCTGTCCCTAACCCTCCTTCTAAAACAGTTCAGGATTTCTGGGCTAAATATAAAGAAAACCGTACAGATGCTGGTTTGCGCAGTCTTTTGCAAAAAACAGGGACGTTCTCGATTTGGGATGATCATGAAGTGACCAATGACTTTTCAGGTCCTTCTCAGGAGCTTACTCCAACCGGATTAAGAGCGTTTAAGGACTATTGGCCGATTTCAAGTGAGCGCAGTTCAGCGGACAAGCTTTATCATAAATACTCTTGGGGTAATACAATGGATATGATTATCCTGAACAACCGCGGTTACCGCTCACCTAACACACAGGCTGACGGACCGGATAAACAGATGCTAGGTGATGAACAGTTAAAATGGCTGGAGCAGCAGCTTCTCGAGTCTGATGCAAAAGTGAAACTGGTAGCGACTTCCGTGCCAATCTCCGTACCAACCGGAAAAGCAATGGCTAGGGATGGATGGGCAAATGGGGACAATGTAAACCCAAATGATCCAACAGGCTATGAGAACGAGTTCAAAAAAATCTCAGATTTCATTATCGAAAAAGGAATTAAAAACGTCTTTTTCGTTACCACCGATGTCCATTTTGCAGAAATCATCAAATATGATGCCAATCGAGATGGAAAAACAGACTATAATGAGCTGATCAGTGGTCCAATCGGCGCTGTAAAAATTAACCCTGGCACCTTGGACACAACCTTTGGCCCTGAAAGATTATACGCAGAAGGTAATTTCTTCAACTTCGGTGTATTTAAGGTGGACCCTGCAAATAAGCAGGCTACTGTTGAAATCCAAGATGAAAACGGGAAGACTCATTTTACTCATACGTTCCAGCTAGAGGACTAAACTAGCGAGTTCCAAATGAATATTTTCAAAATAAAAACCACAGCCCAAAAAGGCTGTGGTTTTTTTTCAAACTAAGCTTAGCCGCGTTTTACTTCTGCTAGAAGTCCTGCAAGGAAATCAACAAATGGCTTCGTTTCTGATTTTTGTTCTCCATATTTCCGGACGTTGACAGCATTATCTTCCACTTCTTTGTCACCAACAACGAGCATATATGGTATTTTCAGCATTTGCGCTTCACGGATTTTATAACCGATCTTTTCATCACGGCCATCTAATTCTACACGGAAGCCTTCATTTTGCAGCTGTTCCTGAACCTGTTTCGCATATTCATAATGAGCGTCAGGAGAAACTGGAATCACTTGAACCTGTACTGGAGCAAGCCATGTAGGGAATGCACCTTTGTATTCTTCAATCAAGTAAGCAACAAACCGTTCCATTGTCGATACAACGCCGCGGTGAATAACAACAGGACGATGCTGCTTGCCATCTTCCCCGACATAATTCAAGTCAAATCGTTCAGGCAGTAAGAAGTCTAATTGAACAGTTGATAATGTTTCATCTTTACCAAGTGCAGTTCTTACTTGCACATCGAGCTTAGGACCATAGAAGGCTGCTTCTCCTTCAGCTTCGAAATAATCAAGACCAAGATCATCCATTGCTTCCTTCAACATGCTTTGTGCTTTTTCCCACATCGCATCATCATCAAAATACTTTTCAGTATCTTGCGGATCACGGTAAGAAAGACGGAACGAGTAATCGTTAATATTAAAGTCTTTATATACTTCTAGAATTAAATTCACAACACGTTTGAATTCATCTTTAATTTGATCAGGACGGACGAAAATATGAGCATCATTTAATGTCATCCCACGGACACGCTGCAATCCTGCTAATGCCCCTGACATTTCGTAACGATGCATTAGTCCAAGCTCCGCAATCCGAATTGGAAGCTCACGATAGCTGTGCATGCTGTTTTTGTACACCATCATATGGTGCGGGCAGTTCATTGGGCGGAGCACTAATTGCTCGTTATCCATTTCCATAATCGGGAACATGTCTTCATGATAATGATCCCAGTGACCTGAAGTTTTGTATAAATCAACGCTTCCCATAATTGGAGTGTACACGTGGTCATAACCAAGACGCTGTTCTTTATCAACGATGTAACGTTCAATCACACGGCGGATGGTTGCCCCTTTAGGAAGCCATAACGGCAAGCCTTGACCAACTAATTGGTTACTTGTAAAAAGACTTAATTCTTTCCCAATTTTACGATGATCACGCTCTTTCGCTTCTTCTAATAAACGAAGATGCTCTTTTAAGTCCTCCTTCTTGAAGAAGGCAGTACCGTAAACGCGCTGCAGCATTTTATTATCGCTGTTGCCGCGCCAATAAGCACCTGCAATACTTAATAGCTTAAATTCTTTGATTTTTCCAGTAGATGGGACATGAACACCACGGCAAAGATCGAAAAATTCACCTTGCTCATAGATTGTTACTGTTTCTTCATCCGGAATCGCTTCAATTAGTTCAAGCTTGTAAGGATCTCCAGCTTCTTTAAAAAGCTGCACCGCTTCAGCACGGCTGACTTCCTTCCGAACGATTTCAAGATTTTCATTGACGATTTTCGCCATTTCCTTTTCAATCTTTGGCAAATCCTCTGGTGTTAACGATACATCAAGGTCCATGTCATAATAGAAGCCGCCTTCAATAACCGGGCCGACACCTAAATTGACATCTGGATATAGTCTTCTCACCGCTTGTGCCATTAGATGTGCTGTACTATGGCGCAATACTTCTAATGCCTCATTTGATTCTGGTACAACAATTTCTATAGAACCGTCTTCTAGAATAGGACGGCGAAGATCAACCATTTGACCGTTCCATTTGCCGGCAATTGCCTTTTTCTTGAGGCCCGGGCTGATGGAAGCGGCAATATCTTCTGTTGTTGTCCCTTTAGGGAACTCCTTTACTGCCCCATCAGGAAACGAAATCTTAACAACATCTGACATATTAACTCCTCCTTTAATTGTTTGCGCCCTGGACTTTATGCCCTTGTAGGCTGCTTTAAAAAATAAAAAAACCCGTCCCTAGGAATAGGGACGAGTTTTGATTAACACGTGGTTCCACCCAATTTTTCATTTTTAATAAATACAATTAAAAATGACTTTGGTCAGGTAACGGCTGTAGACCGTCAACAATTACTAATTTCTAAAAAAGAAACATTCACTGTCGAAGTTTAAAGGTGGTAAGTATTTAGTCCGTGTTAGAAGACTTTCAGCCGGTGGTCTTCCTCTCTAAAAACCGTAAAGAAATACTATTGTCCTTATCATTACTTTTACTTCAATATTTGCTATGTACGTTATTATAATCATTTACTTTTGAAAAAGCAAGGTACATAAAACTAAATATTGACATTATTTTATAACTTTATGCATGATTTTCTGATGACCCTGGTTCCGCTGTCCATTTTTTCAAACTTCTTAGGGCGGTATAATTTTTAATCACCACCCGTTCTTCAAAAATATTTTTGATTGTTCTTACCAGCGGCTCATCGGGGTTATTCGTATAAAGATAAATAGACGTAGGAGCAATTGATAAGAGTGGTGCGATTGAAACAGAATCAACATAAACTGGATGATTGACTAATAATTTCCGGTCAATCATTCTCGTTAATTCCGCCCGTTTAATTTCTGCCAGCTCCTCATTATAAAACGTAATTTCCTCGTCAAATAATACATGCAGAGTCGCCATTTTCGGCTCCCGCTTTACCAAAAAGTCGCGGAGCATTTGGATAAACATTTGATATTCCTGCTCCATTTTGTATTCATCAATGGCGAGTTCTACATATTCTTCGAGCATCTGCAGGTATGGCCGCAAGCGAAATTTTAGCAAGGAATCGAAGGAGAAAGAAACATTTCCATGAAACATTTGATCAACTGCATCCTCAATAAAAGACGTCTCTTTATTGGTTTCCTTTAAGAAAATGACAAGGTCCTCTCTTTGACCTTCCAGGATGGAATAAATAATTTCGATAATCTGATGTTGTTCTTCCTCATTGTGAAAAAAATAGTGATTCTTAATAATATCTCGAAACCAGTCATTACGTTTCACGGTGGTAATAAAATCATAAAAGGCTGTTTTCACCTTATGAAACATCTCATTAGAAAAGCTGCCATCTAAAACTTGTACTATATGTCGATCTTCTATTAGAAGAATAGTTTTTTCATCAGAAATGCATGGTAAATACGTTAGCAAGTGGTTATAAAACCGCTTCGCATCCTTCTTGCTTTGGAAGATAATTTCCGCCAACCAAATCCCCCCTTTTTAGAAAAATCTCTGTTTAATATATATGGGGGACTTGGCCAAAATAGAAGTACGCTAGGCCTCAGAAATATTATTTAAATAAAAAAAGGATCGCCATCGTATAGGCAATCCTTTAATAATAATATTATTATCTTCTATTGGGCCCATCTACTAAAACAGGCTGGCTCAAGGTACGGATTCTTTCCATAATTCTGCGGGCTTTCATTTTCTCTTCCTCGCCACGCTGGCTATAGGTTAAATGGTGCTCGAGCCCTTTTAAATCAAAATTTGAAGTAAAAAAGGTAGGAAGGCTTTCCAGCATCCGGAACTGCAGGATAGGACCAAGAACCTCGTCCCTTGTCCAGCTTGACATAGCCTCCGCCCCGATATCATCCAGCATTAAAATCGGTTCTTTTTTCAGGGCCTCAATTTTTTCGTTTAAGGTGGAATCGGCTATTGAACTTTTCATTTCTCGCAATAATTCCGGGACATAAACGATCATCGAGGAAATTTGTTTTTTGGCCAGCTTGTTAGCAATTGCACCCAGTAAATATGATTTCCCTACTCCAAATTCTCCATATAAAAATAATCCCTTTGCCGGCTTCCCTTGTTCATAGTTTAAAATAAATGAAAGTGATTTTTGAATCGCATCGATTCGATTATCATCATGTTCTAAATCCTCAAACGTAGCATTCAAAATATCTTTAGGAACATATAAACTTTTAATTAACTTTTCATTTTTTCGTTTTTCATCATCCATTATTTTTCTTGGGCATCTTTCATAACGGACATCAATTGTATTTCTTACTAATACTAACTCCGGATGGTATCCTTTCATCATATTGATACAGCCATCAAGACTCTCACACTTATTACATTCTTTACTTTGATTAATGTACTCATATAGCTTATTTAAGCCCTTTTCGATTGAATCCTTGGTCAGTTCATCTTGATGTTCCAATATAAACGACTTAACAGCTGGGTTCGAAAGCGTTTCTTGTCGCATTTTTTCGTATCGTTTTTGAAAGTTTTCACTTGAGGCTATCCGTTTTAGTGTTCGGTTTATCTTTTCCATATGTCACCTCTTAATCTTCGATTGCTTTTAACATTTCTTCGATTTCACGTTTTTTAGCCTCTAAATCAGGGATTTTTTCTTCTGGACCTTCTGCAGGTTCTTTCTTTGGTTCTTTATCAAACCAATCAGGCAAAAGCTCTGTCCTAATAGGCTTTTTATTAGATGCTTTTCTGTTTTTCCTTTCTTTATCCCAAGAAAGGTACTTACTATGTTCACTTCTTGCTAATTCCATTGCCTCTTTTACAGTTTTAACTTCCTTGCGCGCCCAATGGCTGGCAATCTGCTCAACATAATTCTTAGTGAATTTCGAATCTGCTTTTAACAGGACATATTGGATGAGAACATTGACAACACCAGGAAGCAATTTCTTCTTGAACATCACATCTTCAATAATTTTCAATTCGGTATCAGATGGTTCAATTCCGTGTGAAGCATCTCTAAACACCTTAACGGGAGAGGTAGTTTCTAACGAACGGACCAACATTTCTTCCTTCGTCTTTGGTTCGTCCAATTGGACTCGGTACCTTGGCGGCTGCGTACGTTCTACTAAGCTTGGATACTGCTCATTATTTTCAAATTGATACCAGTTCCGTGCTGCTTTTCGTAATTCTTCGAGATCGATTTCATTATTTGGATTAATAGCATCGAGAATTAAATTTTTCATTTCAATCGGATTAATATTATAGAGGAATGAAAGATTACTAATGACTTCTTTCACTTTTTTCGTTAATGCCTTTTTAGGTACAAGCGATTCATTTAATCCGGCCATTAGCAGACCAAAATCAAAAGTTTCGATATCCATTTGAATCCCTTTTTGCTCCTGACGGCCAATAAATTGTTCATCCTCTTCTGCTTGTAATTCCCCTGAAACATCTTGGATATATTGCATGCTCCCAAGCGTGGCCGAGGCGAACACATCCTGGAATGCCTTTGTTACATCTTGAAATTCATTTTCCTTTGGTTTTAGTTTATCGGTAAAAAACCGTTTCAGCCGGGCAAAATGATTCTTCCCAATTTTTCGGAACAAATAGATATTTAACATTCCATCTAAAAAGAATTGCTCCGGATTTAAAGGCGGCTGAAGCTCATAAATGAAGGAACGCTCTTCATCAACCGTCTTGACATAGGTCTTGATTAATCCGATTCCCTCTAACTTTAACCGTGCTTCATAAATTTCCTTTAAATTCATCCCCATCAGATTCATTAATAGATGGTGTGTAGATGATTCTGACCAAAGACGATTTTCCTCAAGCTCTGCCCAAAGTGTCATATACAAACTTAAGCAAGTTGACCCAATCAGAGGCTGATATAAAAACGTCAGCACTTTCCGATCATATTCATGCAGCAGCCCTCCGGCAGCTACCATATAACGGTCGATAGGAAGAATTTCCTGCCAATGCTGCGCCATATCAATTCAACCCTTCCCCTGAAAAATAAAATTAAAGTCCAGCTACAGCGCCTAGGGGCTCGAGGTCATAAGTCAATCCGGCAAGAAGGTTAAAAAGCANNGGCTCGTCTTATGCTTGTCGCCCCTGTTCAAGGCGCTTTCGCCTTCTAAACAAAAAGAGCCAAAATTTTTAGCTCCTTTTACGATTTTTCCTTTTTTATTAATTCCTTTAGTTCGTCTATAAATACATTGATATCTTTAAATTGGCGGTAAACGGAAGCAAATCGTACGTAGGCGACTTCATCTACATGCGCAAGCCTGTCCATAACCATCTCGCCAATCGCCTCACTTTTGATTTCCGAAATACCCTGGCTGCGAAGGTCTTTCTCTACACCATGCGTAATATCCTCTAACTCCTTTAAAGCGACAGGGCGTTTCTCACACGCCTTAATCAGGCCCCTTAGGATTTTATCACGGCTGAATTCTTCTCTTGTTCCTTCCTTTTTCACTACAATCAGGGGAATCTCTTCAATCTTCTCAAAAGTAGTAAACCGATAACCGCATTCCTCGCATTCTCTTCTTCTCCGTGTTGCACGTCCTTCATCAACAGGCCGGGAATCAAGCACACGTGTACCGTAATTTTGACATGAAGGGCACTTCATTGTTAATCAACTCCAAATCTGAATAAAGAACTTGCCACTGGTTTTCCCCAAAGGGGCGAAGACAAAGGCGTGATACGTTTCATATTTTTCTAAAAACATGCCTATAATCCCGAACAAAATCCTTAAGTTTATCTTATAAAAAAGCGGACTTTTACACAAGTAGGGGATTACGAGTTTTTTCTTATTTCGACAAGGTTATGTAGTTTATTAATCTTTTCATAATAGGATTCAATCCTCTTTTTCAACTGAGGGTACATGCCTAGGATGGAAAAACTCTCGGAAGAAATATTAAAATCTACTGCCGTTTCCAATGGTTTGACAGAAACAATTGTTACAACAAGAAAGCAAGGGATCGGTTTATTAATTTCAACAGCAATCTCCCCGTGATCTTTAGATACTGTTGTTACCCGGCAATCCGCATCATCATGAAATAACTTTTCTACAGACTGAAACAATTGATTAAAAGTTGCCTTATAATAGTGCGTTTTTAAAGAGTCTTCCGTATTTCGATCAGAAGTTTCGATTTGTTTTTTAAAACGTGTAAAAATATTCACCATAGTAGCTCTACCCTCCAGGATTCTTCCTTTTTTTATCTATTTTACAACATTCTGATAAAAATATAAAAAGAGGTGTACGATTTGGTACACCTCTTGTTGCTTTTTATTTTAAACCACTAAAAAAATGCTGTCAAACGACAGCATTTTCATAAATGATTGTGAGAAATAATTAGCTGACTTTCACCTTCGACATTTTGGCGATTCCCTCTGCCACATAAAGGGCAAGATCGACCACTCTGGATGAATAGCCCCATTCATTATCATACCAAGCTAATACTTTCACTTTTCTCGTTCCCATTACCATCGTCGAAAGGCCGTCAATAATAGCAGAATGGGAGTTTGTATTAAAGTCTACAGATACTAAAGGTTCCATTGTAAAATCCAAGATTCCTTTTAATGATCCATTGGCTTCTTCTAAGAATGCCTGGTTAATATCGTCTAGTGTGACATCACATTTTAAATCCACCACTAGGTCCACTAACGAAACATTTGGCGTAGGCACACGCAATGCCATCCCATGGAGTTTTCCTTTTAATTGTGGCAGTACCAATGAAATAGCCTTGGCCGCCCCTGTTGTTGTTGGAATGATAGATTGTCCACATGAACGGGCTCTCCGTAAGTCTTTATGTGGATTGTCAATATTTTTTTGGTCATTTGTGTAAGAGTGGATGGTTGTCATTAAACCACACTCAATACCGAATTTTTCATCTAACACCTTTGCAACTGGAGCAAGACAGTTTGTTGTACAAGAGGCATTGGAGATAATATCATGCTGAGTGAGATCAAGCCTATCTTCATTTACTCCCATTACAATGGTAACGTCCTCATTTTTGCCTGGTGCTGTTAAAATAACCTTTTTGGCGCCTGCTTCAAGATGTAGTGCTGCTAGTTCACGAGAATTAAATTTTCCCGTTGCCTCAATAACAATATCAATCCCAAGTTCTCTCCATGGTAATTCCTCAGGCACTCGATTATTTATAAGTTTAACTCTTTTACCATTGACAATTAATTCTTTATCTAAAGGGATGACATCCCCCTGAAATGGCCCATGATTTGTATCATATTTAATTAGATGAGCTAATGTTTCTGCCGGATAGCTCGCATTTATTGCTACAACCTCAAGATTACTTTCATGGATTGCTTTTCTAAAAACCATCCTCCCAATTCTCCCAAATCCATTAATGGCAATTCTCGCTTTCATTTTACGGCCCCTTTCGTATTAGTGTTATACTATTAACTAGTATTGTTGCAATTAGTATAACATATTTAGGTTTGATTGTGATCATTAAATAGCGGAATTTTATTAATTATTTTAAATAGGTGCAGATACACCATTTTCCAAACAAAAAAAAAGAAGGCTAGAGCCTTCTCAAATCAATTATTTTTGCTTTAAGCCCCATTTATCTAATACCGTAAGAAGCTGTTGCTTTGTGTCTTCAAGTGTTCCATTATTATTAATTACAGCATCTGCAAGCTTGATTTTTTCTGATAAGGGCATTTGAGAGCTGATTCTTGCTTGTGCATCTGCAATGGTTAGGTTATTTCTTTCCACTAATCTTTGCAATTGGATGTCACTGTCCACATAAACCAGTAACGTTTTTTCAACCATTGCGGTTAGTTTACTTTCAAATAATAAGGGGATATCCAAGACCACAACCTCTTCATTATTCCTTTTGGCAGTCTCCACTTGTTCAAGCATTCTTCGTCTTACTTCCGGATGGGTTATTTCATTTAAACGCTTCCGTTTGTCAGCTTGATGAAAGATAATCGCGCCAAGTTTTTGCCGGTCGATTTCTCCATTTTCTAAAAGAATACCCTCGCCAAATTCATAAATTATTTGATTATAAGCAGGTTCACCTTCCATTACTGCTAAGCGGGCTTCTACATCTGCATCGATAACTGTGATTGACATTTCTTTCAACATGTTTGAAACTGTACTTTTTCCACTGGCAATTCCGCCTGTTAGCCCTATAACTAGTGACATGCTTTATTCCTTTCTAAAGTTATAGCTTCATAACTCCGATTATTATTAGTAAGATGCCTGGTAAGAAGGTAAACTTTTGAATCCATTCAAATCTATGAAAAAATGTTCCACTTTTTATTCCCAACATCACAAAAAGGGAACTCATGATGGCTACAGTAAAGGCTAATGAAAAGGGGGAGTACCCAAGCATTGCTGCTCCAATCCCTGCTCCAAAAGCATCTAGAGATAATGCAAATCCAAGCATCAAGGCTTCAATTCCTGTAATCGTACCCGATTGGTCAAAATCGGCAGACATCGGTTTTTTTAGGATATTTATTGCTATTCCTAAAGAGCGTATTTCAAAATTTACTATGGTTTTTTCATGCTTTAGCAATTCTTTTTCTTTCTCAGGCCGGAAAAATTGATACAATACCCAGGCACCAAGGACGATTAAGATGATCCCTCCAAGGCTTGCCGTTAGTTTCGGTGATAGTATCTTTTCCAGACCATGTCCGATTGACACGGCTATCATTAATGAAACCGCCGAGCAGGTAGCTATAATTAAAACGGATTTAAGCGGCATAACCATTTGCCTCAACCCGTAGGTGAAGCCAACGCTAAAGCTGTCAAGGCTGAGAGCGAAAGCTAATATAAGAAGTGAGAATAACTGAACCATGATGTATAGGGCTCCTTCCTCCGAAATCACTACGATAGTATATGGCAGGAGCCCATCCAATGTGTTTTGTTATTCTCTTCTCAAAAACGCTGCGTCTGTTCTAAATTCTCTGGCAGTTCGGACAATAGTGTGTTCCCCGACCGCCAACAGTGGTTTTCTCTAGGGGTGTTCCGCATTTTTTACACGCTTCCCCTTTTCGTCCATATGCGTATAAGTCCAGTTGAAACATACCAATTTGGCCTTGAGAGTTTACATATGAACGAATCGTACTGCCGCCTTTTGTAACCGCCTCACTTAAGGTCGCAACAATCTCATCATGTAATACTGATATTTCCTCTTCATTGAGTGTGCTTGCAATCCGCTCAGGATGAATACCTGAACGAAATAGAGCCTCATCAACATAGATATTTCCAAGACCAACAAACAATTTTTGGTCTAATAAGGCTGTTTTAATTCTGCGATTAGTCTTTTTTAATTTTTCAGCTAAGTATTCCTTTGTAAACTCCTCCGAAAATGGTTCAGGACCAAGTTCCAACAATGGAGGCTGTACGAATTCTTCGCCCTTTTTATAGAGATGCATCGTCCCAAATTTGCGCACATCGCGATATCTTAGCTCGGTATCATCAGTAAAATGAAAAATCACATGTGTGTGCTTATCAAAAGGCTCTTCTTTTGGATAGAGACCATATTTGCCCTCCATTCGTAAATGAGACACCAACGCAAATTGATCTGTATAAATAATTAAAAATTTCCCTCTTCGGCCTACATCCACGATTGTTTCTCCTTTTAAGGCATCAATAAATTGCTCCACCTCAACAGGATTTTTAATGATTTTAGGCCAATAGACAGTAATGTTGGCAATTTCCTTATGAAGGACAAGTTGTTTTAATGTTTTTCTAACGGTTTCTACTTCAGGAAGCTCCGGCAATTTAGGTCCTCCTTTTATTTAGCATCAAACCAGGTTGGACCATAGGCATAGTCAACCTTCAAAGGCACTTTTAATTCAAGCGCATTTTCCATGACATCAGGAACTAATTTCTTCAAGGTTTCAATCTCCTCCTCAGGAGCTTCAAAGATTAATTCATCATGGACCTGGAGTAAAAGCCGTGTTTGAAGGCCTTTATCCTTTAAGGCCTCATCCATATCGATCATCGCTTTTTTGATAATGTCAGCGGCGGTTCCTTGGATTGGAGTGTTCATCGCTGTTCTTTCGGCAAAGCTTCGTAAATTAAAATTCCGGGCAGTAATTTCAGGAAGGTACCTTCTTCTTTGCATTAAAGTGGTCACATACCCTTTTTGTCGGGCAGAGTGAATAATATCATCCATATATTCCTTAACACCTGGATACGTATGAAGATAACGGTCAATAAACTGTCCTGCTTCTTTCCTTGTGATCCCTAAGGATTGCGAAAGTCCATAATCACTGATTCCATAGACAATTCCAAAGTTTACAGCCTTTGCCTGTCTTCTCATATTAGAGGTTACCTCATCTTCTTCAACATGAAATACCTCCATCGCTGTTTTCGTATGGATATCCATATCGTGCTTAAAAGCATCAATTAGCTTTTCATCACCGGCTATATGGGCAAGCACTCGTAATTCAATCTGCGAATAGTCTGCTGCAAAAATAACCCAGCCCTTTTCGGAAGGAACAAATGCTTGACGAATTTTCCGCCCTTCCTCAAGACGAATCGGGATATTTTGCAGGTTCGGATCGATCGAGCTTAAACGGCCTGTTGCTGTTAACGTTTGCTGGTATCTTGTATGGACCTTTTCCGTTTTTGGGTTAATCACTTTGAGCAGTCCCTCAATATAAGTGGATTGAAGCTTCCCGAGCTGGCGATATAAAAGGATATACTGTATGATTTCATGATCCTCTGCTAATTTCTCTAACACATCGGCTGATGTTGAGTGACCGGTCTTTGTTTTCTTATAGGAATACAAGCCTAATTTTTCAAAAAGGATCACACCCAATTGTTTAGGGGAATTAATATTAAACTTTTCACCAGCTAACTCACATATCTTCTCCTCAATTTCAATGAGCCTCTCTGTGAGCTCTTTCCCCATCATCTGCAGCCGGTCCTGCTCTACCCTAATCCCGCAAGATTCCATGTCCGCTAAAATTAACGATAAAGGCATTTCTAATTCCTCGAATAATTCGTATTGTTCATTTTCCCTTAATTCATCTTCGAGTTTGTCTCTTAGATCTGACATGGCGAGGCTTTTTCGAACAAGATGTTCGGCAAGTTTTGCAGTTTCAGGAACCTTCCGTTTCGCCCCTTTTCCATAAAAAGATTCGTCTGATTGAATATTAAGGATTTGATACCTTTTGGCAATCGCGGCTAAATCTTCAATATTTTCCGATGGGTTAACCAAATATGCTGCCATAAGAATATCAAAATCAGTTCCTTTTAAATGGATGTCATATCTTCGCAAAGAAACCTCAGAGCGCTTGGCATCATAAACAATTTTCTTTTTCTGTTCATCCTCCGCCCACTTTTTAAAGACGTCTGATTTTAACGCCAGATCTGTCGGCAAGTAATAATACCCTGTTTCATTCACAATTGAAAAACCAATAATATCGGCATAATGATAATTATCATCAAGCATTTCAACATAGAAATAATTGTGATCAGTAAAGAGATCTTCCGTAATATCTTCTGGAATCACGTAGTCGATATCTTCGAGCACATGTTCCACTGTTTCGATTGGTTCATCCCCGAGCTTTTCAAGTAAAGAGTTGAAGCCTAATTCTTTAAATAAGCTGATTAGTTTTTCTCTTGTATAGCCTTCATAAGCAATCGTATCTAAATCCACTTCTACCGGCGCTTGCCGTTCAATAGTCGCAAGTTCTTTGCTCATTATAGCTTGTTCCTTAAATTCAGCTAATTTTTCCTTCAGCTTGTTCCCACTTACCTGGTCAATGGAATCTAATAAGTTCTCCAAGGTAGAAAATTCTTTAAGAAGCTTAATGGCGGTCTTTTCACCTACTCCCGGAACTCCAGGGATATTATCAGATGCATCTCCCATCAAGCCTTTCATATCAATTATTTGCTCCGGAATCAGGCCGTATTTATCTGCGACATGCTCAGGTGTGTATTCCTCAATATCTGTTATTCCTTTTCTGGTAATGCCGACAGTGGTAATTGGCGAGGATAACTGTGTTAAGTCTTTATCACCGGAGATGACTTTTACCTCAAAGCCATCCTTTTCAGCGGTCAACGAAAGCGTACCTATAATATCATCTGCTTCATAATTTTCGAGCTCATACCTTGAAATACCGTAGGCATCCAAAAGCTCACGAATGAACGGGAACTGCTCTGACAGCTCAGGCGGTGTTTTTTGCCGGCCGCCTTTGTACTCGCCAAAGGTTTTATGCCGAAACGTCGTTTTACCTGCATCGAAGGCAACCAGCATATGAGTCGGCTTTTCATCCTCCAATATTTTCATCAACATCATTGTAAAACCATAAACCGCATTTGTATGTATTCCTTTATCATTATTAAGTAATGGGAGCGCAAAAAAGGCGCGATAAGCAATACTATTCCCATCAATCAGCACAAGCTTTTTCTTATCCATTTAACCTTCACCATCCTTCAAAATCACTTCTTTTGGCAGTTCAATGATAAATTCACTGCCTTCACCCAATTTACTCTTCACACTTATGCTCCCGTGATGGGCTTCCATTAAATGTTTCACAATAGCTAAGCCGAGGCCTGTACCACCAGAGTTTCGACTTCTCGCTCGGTCGACCCGGTAAAATCGTTCAAAAATTCGGGGAATATCTTCTTTACTAATGCCCACTCCAGTATCTTTTACAGAAATACGCACCTTTCCATCACTGTCAAGCAGGTTTATACTAACCACCCCATCAGCCGGTGTATACGTAATCGCATTATTGATTAGATTGATAAACACCTGCTTTAAGCGATCTAAATCCCCTTTTATTCGGACTTGGTTCAGTTTACAGTGAAACTCGAACTGAATATTTTTCGTATTAGCTTTCCCCTCCAAAAGTTTTAGGACATCTTTAAGGAGCGAATATAAATCAATCGACTGAATATTTAACTGAAAGCCTTGCTGCTCAATTTTTGAAAGCTCCAAAAGGTCTTGAATCAGTGACTGCAGCCGGTCGCTTTCTTTTAATATAATTGAGAGGAACGATTGAAGCGTTTCTTTGTTATTCATCGCACCATCTAGGAGGGTTTCGGTAAAACCCTTTATCGAGGTGACTGGAGTTTTTAATTCGTGAGAAACATTGGCAACAAAATCCTTACGCATTTGTTCCAGTTTTTTGATTTCGGATATATCGTGAAATACGAGCAATACACCCTTCCAGACATTGTTAGCACCGATGATTGGAACACCATAAACGATAAAATATTTTCTTTCTATCTGCATAGGTAAATGTAATTGCTTACTTACCTTTTGTTCCGTACGAAATACCTCCGCAATAAGCTGACAAATCTCTTCATATTCAACAACTTCATAATATTGTTTATTTAGATACTCACTCGGATTGATATGAAAAATATCAATATAGCCCTTGTTGATTAAATTAATATACCCTCTGCTGTCAATTAGGATTAAACCAGCTCCCATATTTTCAATTAGAGCGCTCAAGCGGTCCTGCTGTATATCTCGAACTTTGGTGAGTTCCTGTAGATTTTCTGCCAGCATGTTAATTGAAGAACCTAACATTCCGGTATCATTTAACCTATTCACTGTTGTACGGGCACGATAATTACCATGCGCAAGTTCAATTGCCACTTCGGTTGCCGCTTTAATCGGCTTTGTGTACCTTGTGGTAATCCTGATTCCAAGAATCACAGTGACAATTATTGCAGTCCCGAAACCAGCCGATAAAAGCCACCAGATTTCTACTTTTATTTTATCATTCAGCGTATCTAAAAAATTATATTTAAAAAATTGCCCAAGCAATATACCTAATCCAATTAAAACAACCACAAGTAAACTAATTAATGCAATGAAAGTCCTTGAGCGGAACTTGATCATTCTCCCTTAGGTCCCTCCAGTTTATAGCCCAAGCCGCGAATCGTTTTGATGTAGGCAGGCTTTTTTGTATCTTCTTCAATTTTTTCCCGAAGGTGTGAAATATGAACATCGACAATTCTAGTATCGCCTGCAAAGTCATAATTCCAAACAGCACTTAGCAATTGATCCCTGGTCAATACACGTCCTTTATTTTGTCCAAGATAAAGGAGCAATTCAAATTCCTTCAAGGTTAATTCCAATTGATTTTCTTGGAAAAAGGCTTCATATTTTCCTGGGTAGATCGTTAATTTTCCAATCTGAATCTGCTCTTCTGTTTGATCATTGTCTACGGCTGCTGTTTCTGTTTGGATTTGTGTTCTTCTTAAAATGGCTTTGACGCGGGCGATGACCTCCCGCGGACTAAAAGGCTTGACCATATAATCATCAGCACCAAGCTCGAGTCCTATAATTTTATCAAGCTCATCGTCTTTTGCAGTTAACATGAGGATTGGGGTCATAATATTTTGTTGACGCAGTTGTTTACAAACATCCATTCCATCTATGTTTGGCAGCATCAAGTCTAAGATAATAATATCAGGTGACTCCGATTCGGCTAATCGTTTTCCATCTGCCCCATCCATAGCTGTAACAACCTCAAACCCAGCCTGTTCTAAATTATATTGAAGTAAGGTCACGATTGATTGTTCATCATCGACAACTAGTACTTTATTTTTCATCAAATAACCCCCATTTTACTAGATACCCTCATTATATCTATAAGGAATGTCGATTATCTAGTTTTATGGGCCAAGATCAATATTTGTTAAATAAGACCGTTTTCATGTAAAAAAGTTTACAAAGAATTCACAATTCTCGCTGGTTTCGCCATTTTTGTTATTTACAATAGTATTTGTAAAAGAAAGGTTGTGTAATATGGCATATAAACCACGTTCGGTACCCGAAGATTTAAAGGCTCTTAGAATCTTAAATAATCGAATGGATTTAACATCGGAACAGCAAAAGTATTATCTATATAAAGAGAAAGGTTTTGAAGGGGAGGTCCAGTTTGATTTATTAACAGAGCAACTGCAAAGTGATTGCTTAATTTTAAATGATTTGAATCTTGAAATTAATAACACATCGTTTCAGCTTGATACTTCAATTATTTTTCAAGAAACTTTTTATTTCTTTGAGGTTAAAAATTATGAAGGCGATTATTGTTATCGGGAGGAACGATTCGAAACGAATTTTGGAAAGATTATTAAAAACCCTCTTGACCAGATAAAAAGGAGCAACTCCTTACTCCTCCAATTATTCCAAAACCTTGGCTTTTCCCAATCTATTGATGCCTGTGTTGTATTTGTAAACCCAGAGTTTTTCTTGTATCAAGCTCCAATGGATAAGCCCATTTTCTATCCACCACAGTTAAAACAGCTTATGAGAAAACTAGATAATGAGCCATCTAAATTAACGTATCGGCATAAAAAGATTGCTGATAAACTCATTTCATTGCATCAAGTTAAATCCCCTTATTCCAATTTGAATATCCCAGCTTATAATTACAATCAATTACGTAGAGATATAACATGTTCTGTTTGTCATTCATTTTCGTGTTCTGTTTCTAGTGGAATTGTTGTTTGTGATGATTGCGGGCATGTAGAGAGTGTGGAATCTGCTGTTTTACGGTGTGTAGAGGAGATTCGGTTATTATTTCCGAGTATGAGGATTACTACAAATGGTGTATTTGAGTGGTGTGGAATAATTGATTCAAGAAAGAGCATTCGACGGATACTTAAAAAGAACTTTAAATCAATAGGGGACAGAAATTTACGATATTTTGAGTAAAGATCTTAGAGCAACATAAATGAGGTTACTAGCGCATTGATCTTAGAGGCTACATACCTTCCTTGTTGAGCAATTAGAATACATTCATTTACCCTACAGGCCCTTATTCTGAAAAGAAGGTCAATGATATTTTTTTCATTGACCTTTTTATCCTTTTTACCTATCTGTCGGTCAATGAAACCCTTCTTCTTTTCCCCTTTGGGCCTCTTTTTCTCCTTGACGGTCAATGAACCCCTCTTTCTTTTCCCCTAGAGGCCCCTTTTTCTTCCTGTCGGTCAATGAAACCCTCTTTCTTTTCCCCTATAGGCCTCTTTTTCTCCTCGGCGGTCAATGAAACCCTCTTTCTTTTCCCCCATCGCCCTCTTTTTCTTCCTGTCGGTCAATGAAACCCTTCTTCTTTTCCCCTTTGGCCTCTTTTTCTCCCTGACGGTCAATGAAACCCTCTTTCTTTTCCCTTAGAGGCCTCTTTTTCTCCTCGGCGGTCAATGGAACCTTCTTTCTTTGATCGCAATTACCTCTTTTCTTTTAAGACCGTCCATGAAGAAATTTGTCCATAACTCAAATTCAAAAATTATCCAAAGCCTTCCCATGGATATCCTCTAGCCGATGCGGCGGGCACACCTTTAACATCCCATCAATCACCGTTACATTTGCTTCATTTACACCAACGACACGAATATCCACTACATGCTCTGATCGTTTCACCGCAACCACCTCAAATAGAAACTCAACAGTCCCATAATGATAAACAGGCTTAAGAAACTCGATTTCCTGCTTTAAAATATAGCTGCCTGGTCCTGGCAGATATTTTGATACGGCGGAAGTAATAATACCTGTTAGCATGATACTTGGGACGATCGGCTTTTCAAAAGGAGTTTGGGTAGCATAATCATGCTGTATATAAAGTGGATTTGCATCATCAGTCAGTCCAAGGAATAATAGGAGATCCTTGTCTTCAATTTTTTCCGTTAATGACAACTTTTCACCAACACTAATCTCTTCAATTCTTCGGCCTAGCTTTCTTTTTTTTCCTAATAACATCAAAATACGCCCCTTTGTGCAAACGGTTACATTAGTGATAGAAAAAATTCGGAGACCGCTTGTGATCCCCGAATCTAAAATATAATTAGACTAATACTTGCATTACATTTCGGACAGATTCGGCTGATTTGTCTAATGCGGCCTTCTCATCAGCAGTTAAATCTAGCTCGATTACCTTTTCAATCCCATTTGCACCAAGGATTGTTGGTACACCAAGATAAATCCCCTCATAGCCAAACTCGCCTTCTAGGTATGCAATGGATGGTAATACACGGCGTTGATCTTTAAGAATAGCTTCACACATTTCGACTAAAGAAGCAGCCGGTGCGTAGTAAGCACTTCCGTTACCTAAAAGATTTACGATTTCGCCGCCACCCTTTCTAGTACGTTCAACAATCGCATCTAAACGATCTTTAGAAATTAACGTTTCTAATGGAATACCGCCCGCATAGGAGTAGCGTACAAGCGGAACCATATCGTCGCCATGGCCGCCAAGAACGAAGCCTGTAACATCTTTAACAGAAACATTTAATTCTTGAGCAACAAATGTCCGGAAACGAGCTGTATCAAGAACGCCAGATTGGCCGATTACACGATTTTTAGGGAAACCAGATTCCTTGAATACAGTGTAAGTCATCGCGTCCACTGGGTTAGTTAAAACAACAATCGTACAGTTTGGAGAGTATTTTACGATCTCTTGTGTAACACTTTTCATCACTTTTTGGTTTGTTTGCACTAAATCATCACGGCTCATGCCTGGCTTACGTGCAATACCGGCTGTAATCACAACGATATCAGAATCACGTGTGTCCTCATAGTTAGATGTACCAGTGATGCTGGCATCAAAACCTTGTACAGGACTAGCTTCAAGCATATCTAATGCTTTACCTTTTGTAGGGTTTTCCATTGGAGCGATATCAACTAAAACAACATCTCCAAGTTCCTTTTGAGCTAGTAAAAAAGCAGTTGTCGCACCAGTAAAACCGCCGCCGATAACAGAAATCTTTTTACGTTTTAATGACATTTTAAGCTCTCCCCTTAAACGTATTAGTTTTTTTAAAACATATACATGCAGGCAGGGGCTGTTAATAACAGCCCCTGTTCCTGATAAAGCATTTAGAGAACAAAGGTCCTTTTAGACACTCATGTGCTTTGTGCAAGCAAGATGATTATTCCATGTTCTTAATAAGCTCATCACCAAACTCCGAAGTTTTTACTTCGGTTGCACCTTCCATTAAACGAGCAAAGTCATATGTTACCACTTTAGATGCAATTGTTTTTTCTACTGATTTAATTACCATAGTTGCCGCTTCATTCCAGCCTAAGTGCTCAAGCAGTAACACTCCTGATAAAATAACGGAGGATGGATTTACTTTATCTAGACCAGCATATTTAGGTGCAGTACCGTGTGTTGCTTCAAAGATTGCATGCCCTGTTTCATAGTTGATGTTAGCTCCTGGAGCAATTCCAATACCACCAACTTGAGCTGCTAGGGCATCAGAAATATAGTCACCATTTAAGTTTAATGTTGCAACAACATCGAACTCGCGTGGACGTGTAAGGATTTGTTGTAAGAAAATATCAGCGATCGCATCTTTCACGATGATTTTACCAGCAGCTTCAGCATCAGCTTGTGCTTTGTTCGCAGCGTCTGTGCCTTGTTCTGCTTTAATACGGTCATATTGTGACCAAGTGAACACTTTATCGCCGAATTCTTTTTCTGCAAGAGCATAGCCCCAGTTTTTAAATGCGCCTTCAGTGAATTTCATGATATTCCCTTTATGCACAAGTGTAACAGACTTACGTCCTTCTTTAATGGCATAGTTAATTGCCGCACGAACTAGACGATTTGTTCCTTCTTCAGAAACTGGCTTAATGCCAATACCTGAAGTTTCAGGGAATCTAATTTTGTTAACACCCATTTCATTTTGTAAGAAGTCGATTACCTTCTTTGCTGCTTCTGATCCTTTTTCATATTCAATACCAGCATAGATATCTTCAGTATTTTCACGGAAAATGACCATATCAGTATCTTCTGGACGCTTAACTGGTGAAGGAACGCCTTCAAACCATCTTACTGGACGTAAGCATACAAATAAATCTAACTCTTGACGTAGAGCAACGTTTAAAGAACGAATTCCTCCGCCAACAGGAGTAGTTAATGGACCTTTGATTGCAATTAAATATTCATTGATTACATCAAGTGTTTCTTTAGGAAGCCACTCACCGGTTTGGTTAAAAGCCTTTTCGCCAGCTAGAACTTCCTTCCAGATTAATTTACGCTCACCTTTATAGGCTTTTTCTACAGCTGCATTTAGAACTCTCTCGGAAGCAGCCCAAATATCAGGACCAATACCGTCCCCTTCGATAAATGGAATAATAGGATTGTTTGGTACATTTAATACGCCGTTTGTAACTGTAATTTTTTCGCCTTGCATTTGTAAGTCTCCCTCCTGGTATGTAAAAAACCTTAAACTTTGTTCGTGATGTATCAAAAGACTGAATCAAAGGTTAGAGAGATTAACCTCTAACCTTTATTAATTCAATACTATTGAATCAATTTTTTGAAAAAAAGTAAAATATTAACCTCTTTGCTCAATTGGCACATATTTTTGCATGCCTGGGCCTGTATATTCCGCACGTGGACGGATCAAACGGTTATTTTCATATTGTTCTAGGATATGAGCTAACCAGCCTGATACACGGCTTACAGCAAAGATTGGTGTCATTAAATCATGATCGATTCCTAAGCTATGGTATACAGAAGCTGAATAAAAATCAACGTTTGGCGGTAATTTCTTTTCACCTGTAACAATGGCTTCAATCTGAACAGACATATCATACCAGTGCGGTGCACCAGTTAGCTCTGTTAATTTTTTAGACATTTCTTTCAAGTGCTTGGCACGAGGATCACCTTTACGATATACCCTGTGGCCAAAGCCCATGATTTTTTCTTTGTTGGCAAGCTTGCCTCGAACGTATGGTTCTACGTTTTCGAGTGTGCTAATTTCAGTTAACATTTTCATTACCGCTTCGTTTGCACCGCCATGAAGAGGCCCTTTTAAAGCCCCAATAGCTGATGTGACACCTGAATAAACATCAGATAATGTCGCAACACATACGCGGGCAGTGAAGGTAGATGCATTCAATTCATGATCCGCGTGTAACACCAATGCCTTATTCATCGCTTCTACCGCAATTGGTTCAGGTTCTTTGCCGGTTAACATATATAAGAAGTTGGCTGCAAAGCTTAGATCTTTTCTTGGCGCCACTGGTTCAAGCCCTTTTCTAACACGTGCGAACGTAGTAACAATTGCCGGCATTTTCGCTTGGAGGCGAACTGCTTTGCGATAGTTGGCTTCATCGTCCATTAAGTCCGCTTCGTCATCATATAAACCTAATAATGAAACTGCTGAACGAAGGGCTGCCATTGGATGTACCTTCTCAATCGGATACATCTTAAAGTGCTGGATGACTTCATCTGGCAGTGCTGAGTTTTCAGCTAGCTGTGTTTTTAACTCTGCTAATTCTTCTGCATTTGGTAATCTTCGATGCCATAATAAATAAATGACCTCTTCAAAGCTGGCATTTACGGCTAAGTCATCAATGTCATAGCCAACATATGTCAGTGTGTCATCAATAATAGAGCTTATGGAAGATGTTGTAGCCACTACCCCTTCAAGACCGCGTGTTACTGTCATAGAAAAATCTCTCCTCACATTCTAAATTTCCCCATCTTTCTAAAAAAACCAAACTGCTGACATTTACTAATAGTCAGCTCATCATTACACTTATGCCTGATAAGACAGTTATATTTTCCTTAAGGCAAAAATACTTATTACAACTGAAAGCAATTATCAGTTTCAGCCTGAGTTAAAAGCTTGATATATAGTATTTGACTTAGTCAAGTGACGCCTATCTTTTTCTTTCTTTTTATGGACTGAGCGATTGCTCGGAATCAATCCAAGAAAGGTTTCTTTTTAAAAATCATTTAAAAAAAGACTTTAAAAGTAATTCACCATTTATATATAGTTTATGTAAATAAGGATACGCTTACAAGCCTATTATAAACAATTATCAGATTTTTGTGAATGGAAAGACACCGAAAAAAGCAAAAAAATATTATTTTACAAAAAATCTAGGTAAAAAAACCAAAAATTTTCATGGCGGTATAGGCGATCCCAGCACCAATCAGAGGCCCTACTGCTACACCCTTAAATATAGAAACAGACAGAATCGTACCTAGTACTAATGCGGTAGTGATCTGCGGGTCATCTGCCAACAGTTTGACGCCCCCCTTTGCAAGTAGTGCCACCAGCATCCCCGAAATAAGCGCAATCCAAGCATATGGTGACTTAAAGGATGAGGTTAAGTCTTTAAAGCCGATATCCCCGCTGGCAATTGGGGCCAGTACAGCAATAGTAATCAGCGTTACCCCCCAGTTAATTCCCTTAGACTGAATAAAGGAAAAGGATTTAGCCTCTAACCCCCCAGCCTTCAATAATAGCAAGACAACAATAGCAATCATCAAGGAACTATTTTTCGCAATTAATCCGATGACGAGTAAAAGCAAGAGGAATAATAATGACTCGCTTAGCATTGTTCACCAATCCTTTCCAAATTATCTTACCATACTATTTTTTCACAGCCTGGAATAGCCATCTGCCTTTTTTCTTTTTTATGATCTAGTGAAACTTTTTCTAAGTTGGTTCGTAATATTTTCAGAGAATAAATTTTCTGGAAAATTATGCAGTTTTGAACATAAAATGTTAAACTGAAGTTATTAATTACTATAGGAGGGCTGTTTTTGGAGCTTAAATATATATACCGGACCATACGATTATTACTCGTAGTTGGCGGTGTGTGTTTGGCGTTGTATCTGTTTTATTTTTTATCAAAAGTCACGTATCCATTTTTAATAGGTCTTATCATAGCCTTTCTGATTAATCCTTTAGTCGATCTGCTTGAGAAAAAGGCAAAAATGCCGCGCGTTCTTGCTGTCCTAATCTCATTAATCGTGATATTTGCTTTTTGTGCTGGTTTAATTACGCTTTTAGTCGCAGAGATTGTCTCTGGTGCTGCCTACTTGGCTACAGTGGTTCCAGAACATCTTGATACACTGATTAATTATTTAGAGGATTATTTTACAGCCCAAATTATCCCCTTATACAACCAATTAACAAGTGTATTCAATAAACTGGAAGCAGGCCAACAGGACACGATTATTGGTAATATTCAAAATGTAGGGGCAAAAATCGGCTCAACGGTTGGGACCTTTATTAAAAATCTATTCGGAAATATCCCTAATATCCTTTCTTGGTTTCCCAACGCTGCAACTGTCCTCATTTTCTCTTTATTAGCAACCTTCTTTATCAGCAAGGATTGGTATCATTTGTCTGCAATGGGCGGCAGGATACTTCCACAAAAAGCGAAAACAAGTGGTAAGACGGTTTTCGCCGACTTAAAAAAGGCGTTATTCGGTTTTATTAAAGCACAGCTTACTCTTATATCGATCACAACTGTCATTATTCTAATAGGTTTGCTCATCCTTAGAGTAGATTATGCTATTACCATAGCATTAGCAACAGGGATTGTTGATATTATTCCCTACTTGGGAACAGGGGCAGTCTTTGTACCATGGATTATTTATGCTTCCATTAACGGTGATATGGGGCTTGCCATTGGTTTAGGTGTTCTTTATATTATTGTCCTTGTACAGCGTCAGATCATGGAGCCAAAGATCCTATCATCGAGTATCGGCCTAGATCCGTTAGCAACTCTTATCGCCTTATTTGTTGGCTTTAAATTAATAGGATTTTTAGGATTAATTGTTGGACCAGTTACCCTTGTGATTATCAGCACACTTTATCGTGCAAATGTTTTCCATGATATCTGGGCGTTTATTAAAGGTCGTGAAATATGATATACCTAAGAGATCCAAGAAGATTATTAAAAAACGTCAGCACCAAATTAAATGGATGCTGACGTTTTTTTATTTGCTCAGTTAAAAAGTGCTTAAACGTTTATAGTACACTTGCATGACCGTTGTAGACGATTCCTCTTGTTGCATCAACGGTAATTTCCTGACCATCTTTAAATAACTCAAGGGCACGGTCCACTCCAACGATGACTGGAATGCTCAAGTTAAGGCCAACCACAGCAGCATGGCTGGTTAATCCACCTTCTTGAGTAATAAGTGCTGCACACTTTTCAATTGCAGGCATCATATCACGATCGGTTCCGATTGTAACAAGGATCGTTCCTGGCTTTACTTTATCCAATGCTTCCTTTGCATCATGTGCCACGACTACTTTACCAAAAGCAGAACGGCGTCCAATGCCTTGAGCCTTTGTAATGATGTCCCCAACCACATGAATCTTCATTAAGTTCGTTGTGCCTGCTTCTCCAACAGGTACGCCAGCAGTAATGACAACTAATTCACCATGTTTAACAAGACCGCTTTCTAGGCTTGATTCAACAGCAGTATCCAGCATTTCATCCGTAGTTGTTGAGGTTCTGCCTAGCTGTGAATAAACACCCCAAACCAATTGTAAACGACGAACTGTATGCTCATTAGCTGTCACCGCAACAATAGCTGCTTTTGGACGATATTTAGAAATCATTTTAGCCGTGTGACCGCTCTCTGTTGGTGTAATAATCGACTTAACCTCAAGATTTAAAGCGGTATGGGCTACAGATTGTCCAATTGCATCGGTAAGATTGTGCTCTGTGTCCTTACTGCGGCTTGATAAGATTTCTCTATGATCCAAAGCTTGTTCCGCTCTTGACGCAATGTTATGCATGGTTTGTACGGCTTCTACAGGGTATTGTCCTGCAGCTGTTTCACCAGATAACATAATGGCATCGGTACCATCAAAAATGGCATTTGCAACGTCACTCGCTTCTGCACGAGTTGGTCTAGGGTTACGCTGCATAGAATCAAGCATTTGCGTAGCTGTAATTACAGGTTTTCCTAGAGCATTACACTTCTTAATGAGCATTTTTTGCACTAGTGGTACTTCTTCAGCAGGAATTTCTACGCCAAGGTCTCCACGCGCAACCATTAAACCATCAGAAATTTCAAGAATTTCATCGATGTTATCTACGCCTTCTTGATTTTCAATTTTAGGGATGATATGAATGTTTGTTCCATTATTTTCTTCTAAAAGCTGACGAATTTCTAATACATCTTTAGCGCGGCGAACAAATGATGCTGCGATGAAATCAACACCCTGCTCAATCCCAAATAAAATATCTTGGGTGTCTTTTTCTGTTATCCCTGGTAAATTAACCGATACTCCAGGAACGTTTACACCTTTTTTATTCTTTAAGGTACCGCTATTTAAAATTTTAGTATAAATTTCTTTTTCAGCTTGATTGATTTCGATTACTTCAAGACCGATTAATCCATCGTCTAAAAGAATTCTTGAGCCTACATGTACATCTTCAATTAGTCCAGGGTATGTAACAGAAAATTTCTCAGTTGTACCTTCTACCTCTGTCATGGAAATAATGATATTCTTACCTGCTTCAAGCTCAATCGCTCCGTTTTGCATATTATTGGTACGGATTTCCGGCCCCTTTGTATCGAGCAGGATGGCTACGGTCTTTCCAGTTTGCTTTGAGGCTTCCCGGATATTTTTGATTCTTGCCCCATGTTCTTCAAAATCTCCATGAGAAAAATTTAATCGGGCAACATTCATACCCGAATTAATTAATTGAGTTAATTTTTCCACTGTTTCGCTTGCAGGTCCAATCGTACAAACGATTTTTGTTTTTCGTAGCATGCTTTTTTCCTCCTATTTTAGAAAAGACAACTTCAAATTCCTATATTGATAATTCCTTAGATAATCTAAATAAGTCAAGATCGAGCGTGTGTTTTTTCTCTAAGGCCTCAATAATATCGTAGTCAACAAGCTTATTATTTTCAATTCCTACGGCACGTCCGCCTTTTCCTTCAATTAGCAGTTCAACCGCGCGTGCGCCAAGCCTGCTGGCAAGCACCCTATCTGCTACGGTTGGTGAACCGCCGCGCTGGATATGACCTAGAACCGAGACTCTTGTATCAAATTCAGTGGTTTCTTTAAGCTGGCGGGCAAATTCGTAGCCACTGCATACGCCTTCTGCCACGACAATAATACTATGCTTTTTGCCGCGTTCATGTCCACTGCGCAGCCTTTCAGCCACTTCTCTCATATCATAATTTTCTTCGGGAATTAAAATGGTTTCCGCGCCGCCTGCAAGTCCAGCCCATAAAGCTATGTCACCGGCATTACGTCCCATTACTTCAATAACAAATGTTCTTTCATGGGATGTTGCTGTATCACGAATTTTATCAATCGCATCAATAACTGTATTAAGGGCCGTATCAAAGCCGATAGTTAATTCTGTTCCTGGGATATCATTATCTATCGTTCCAGGTACACCAACACATGGATATCCTTGCTCAGTTAAGGCTTTTGCGCCGCGGTAGGAACCGTCACCACCGATTACAACAAGTCCCTCAATCCCGTGAGCAAGAAGCTGCTCAATTCCTTTTTTTTGTACTTCTTTATTTGCAAATTCCGGTAGACGGGCAGACTGAAGCATTGTGCCTCCGCGGTGAATGATATCTCCTACAGAACCAAGCTCAAGTTTTTTTATATTCCCACTAACTAATCCTGCATAGCCGCCATAAATACCATAAACATCTACATTATGAAAAATTGCTTTACGGACAACAGCACGTATGGCTGGATTCATCCCCGGGGAATCTCCCCCACTTGTAAGTACGCCTATTTTTTTCATGTTTATCACCTCAGAAATAAATTTGAACCGTATGTACACTTTGTTAGTAAAAGAATTAATTAAGCCTACACTTCTTAGTACTTTATTATTATTAACATAAAATCCTCGAATATTTATAAAATAACATGAAGAAAACGCGTTAACAACCGATTCATATTAGTAATTATAATAGACGGAATAATTAGTAAACTGGTAGCGCTTTATATCCATTTGTAATCGTTATCTTTAACAATTTAAGGGATTTTTCGTGAAAAATCTGTGAACAACAAAATTAAAAAAACGTGCCCATGGAGAGCACGATTTTTTAATTTACACTAATGTAATCTTTCGCTACTGTGTATTCGCCAATCGTTCTAAACCGGTTATACCGGTCCGCTATTAATTCTTCTTCTGATAGTTTTAATAAGTCTGTTAGTGAAGCTTTCAGCATCTTTTCAATTTCCTCTGCCTGCTGTTTTACGTCCTTTTGAGCGCCACCTTTAATTTCTGGAATAATATCATCAATAATGCCCAGATCTTTTAGGTCAGGAGCGGTAATTCGCATTGTTTCAGCTGCATTTTTTGCAAGAGACGCATCCTTCCACAAAATAGCAGCTGCTCCTTCAGGAGAAATAACGGAGTAAGTTGAATTTTCGAGCATATAAATACGGTTGCCAACGCCAAGCGCTAAGGCACCGCCGCTGCCGCCCTCACCAATCACAACACAAATTACCGGGACCCGAAGACCCGCCATTTCAAACAGATTCCGAGCAATGGCTTCGCTTTGACCTCGTTCTTCAGCCGCTTTTCCTGGATAAGCTCCTTTTGTGTCAATAAAGCAAATAATCGGGCGATTAAATTTATCAGCCTGCTTCATTAATCGCAATGCTTTTCGGTAGCCTTCAGGATGAGGCATTCCAAAATTTCTGCGAATATTTTCTTTCGTATCTTTCCCGCGCTGATGACCAATCACTGTAACAGGTAATCCTTTAAACTTGGCAACACCGCCAACTATGGCCTCATCATCGGCAAAGGTCCGGTCACCATGGCACTCAAAAAAGCCGTCAAAGAGATACGAAATATAATCAAGTGTTGTTGGCCTGCTGGCTAGACGGGCTATTTGAACCCTGTCCCAAGGTTTAATATTTTCATATATATCCTGCTCAAGTTTTTCAAGCCGGGCCTCTAACTTTTTGATTTCCGTGCTTAAATCAACATCTGCTGTTTTAGTGAACTCTTTTATTTCAGCAATTTTCTTTCTTAACTCCACAATAGGGCGTTCGAATTCTAATTCTCCTACCAATCGAGTTCACCTCCAGATTGATGAATTTCTAATATGTTGGTAATTTGTTCTACCATTTCCAAACGAGGAATAATCGCATCTAACTGTCCATGCTTTAAGAGAAACTCAGCCGTCTGGAAGTCCTCAGGCAATTCCTCACGAATAGATTGTTCAATAACTCTTCGGCCTGCAAAGGCAATTAATGCTCCTGGTTCGGCAAAGTTATAATCCCCCAAGGAGGCAAAACTTGCAGAAACCCCCCCTGTTGTCGGGTGAGTCATAATTGAGATAATAAGGCCGCCATTATTACTAAATCTCTTTAAGGCAACACTTGTCTTGGCCATTTGCATCAAACTCAAAGCACCTTCTTGCATTCTCGCCCCGCCTGATGCTGTAAAGATAATAAATGGAAGTGACAGTTCATCTGCTTTTTCAATCGCTCGGGTTATTTTTTCACCAACGACTGAACCCATACTCCCCATTCGGAAAGAGGCATCCATAATAGCCAAGACAATTTTATTGCCGTTAACAGACCCCATGCCGGTTACAACCGCTTCATTTAGATTGCTTTTTTGCCGGTCTTTTTCAAGCTTTTCCAGATAGTCCGGAAAATTAAGTGGATTCTTTGAAATCATTTCCTCGTTTAATTCCACAAAACTTTCTTCGTCAATAAAACTATCGATCCGCTCTTTTGCTGTCATCTGAAAATGATAGCCGCAATGCAGGCATACCTTTGCGTTTTTGACTAATTCTTTTGTATACATAATTTTTTTACATGAAGGACACTTAGACATAATTCCTTCCGGCACGTCAATCTTAGCCGTTTCTGGAATAGTTGCATATTTTTTCTTTTTTGGTTGATTTTTTGTAAAAAGATCTTTAAGCGCCAAATTAAAACCTCCCTTGTGTAACGCGACTGCCATTGGCAAGATTCTCCAAATTACTGCTATTATAGAAGTCTTTCTATCCTGCCTTCACTTCATACCTATTGGATTCAAACGTGGTCAGACCAGTATTAGACTAAAAAATAGCCCTCCTAACAGGCTTGTATAACTTTCACTATAAAATAAACATAGTTCAAAATCTGTTAGTATTTGTCGGTAGAGTTTGACAAATTTCGAAGTTTTTTATACGCAGATAGTGTTTTTTCAAGATCCTTTTCGGCTAAAGCGATTGTTAATTTAAGATAATATTCCCGCTTAAAGGTCAGATGACTTTCTTCAAGTGAATGATAATACTCATTCAGGATAGACCACAATCGCAAGAATAAGTGGTTATCGGACAGTTCCATTATTCTCTGAAAAAATTCATCATCAGAGAAGTGTTCCGTTTTTTCAACCCAATCCTTAATCTTGTTTATTTCCTGATTATCCGCTTTTTGGAGTACTAAATGCAAGCAATCCATTTCAATATAGTTTTTGGTTTCAAACACATCACGTATAGCTTTTTGGTCCTGCAAAATAAAAGTGCTAAGGAGTTGAACCAGCTGATGACCGCGAAAATCTCTGATAAACGTTCCCTCGCCTCTTCTTGTCTCAATTAAACCAAGAAGCTCTAACGCTCTTAATGCTTCGCGAACGGAAGAGCGCCCGAAATTCAGGCGCTCCGACAATTCACGTTCAGATGGAATTTTATCACCGGTCTTGAGACCGTCAATCGTAATCATTTCTCTTAATTGCTTCACAATCTCTAAATAAACTTTGGAATTCGTCACTTACGAAATCACTCACTTTTACCAATGATTGCGAGCCTTTGTGTTCTTTCCTTTACGTCTTCCGGATCAACTTTAAGACGGGCTACACCTGTTTCCATAGCTGCCTTGGCCACTGCAGCAGCAACATTTGGTGCTACTCTTGGGTCAAAAGGTGCTGGGATGACATAGTCTGCATGTAGTTCATCTTCGTTAATTAGACCGGCAATAGCCTCTACTGCTGCTACCTTCATTTTTTCATTAATATGTGTCGCCCGAACATCAAGGGCTCCACGGAAAATCCCAGGGAATGCTAGGACATTGTTTACTTGGTTCGGAAAGTCAGAGCGACCTGTTCCGACAACTTTCGCCCCTGCTGCTTTAGCTTCTTCCGGCATAATCTCTGGATCAGGATTCGCCATGGCAAAAATAATTGAGTCTTGGTTCATCGAAGCAACCATTTCCTTGGTCAGTGCTCCGGCAACCGATACACCAATAAAGACATCTGCACCTTTAATGACATCGGCGAGACTTCCTTGTTGATTATCTCGGTTGGTAAATTTCGCTACTTCTGCTTTGACTGAGTTCATCCCATGCGGACGGCCTTCATAAATCGCGCCTTTTGTATCACACATGATGATGTCTCTAACTCCGTAGCTATATAACAACTTGATAATTGCAATTCCAGCAGCTCCTGCCCCACTTGCAACTACCTTAATTTCAGTTATTTTCTTTCCAATAAGTTTAAGGGCATTGACTAGTCCTGCTACCGTAACAATCGCTGTACCATGCTGGTCATCATGAAAAATAGGAATATTGGCTTCCCTTTTCAATCTTTCCTCGATCACAAAACAGTTTGGAGCTGCAATATCTTCGAGATTCACTCCTCCGAAGGTTGGTTCCAACAACTTAACGGTTTCAACAATTTTATCCACATCTGTTGTGTTTAAACAGATTGGAAAAGCATCCACACCGGCAAAGCTTTTGAAAAGAACGGCTTTGCCCTCCATAACTGGAAGAGCAGCTTCAGGTCCAATATTGCCAAGTCCTAAAACAGCAGTACCGTCGGAAACTACGGCAACCATATTTCCTTTCATGGTATAATCATAGACAGTTTCAGGTTTTTCATAGATGTCCTTACATGGCTCCGCCACACCAGGTGAATAGGCTAAACTTAAATCATGAGCATTTCGAACTGGAACCTTTGATTTTGACTCTAATTTCCCCTTATGAATTCGATGCATATGTAATGCTTCTTCACGTAAAGTCAAGAACTGTCACCCCTAAAATATATATATAAAATATCAATACCCAATAATTAATTGCCTGCTGTAGTGGTCAGACCACACTCGTCTCTTTATCACTATAACATATCTAGGAAAGTTGTAAAGAATTATTCCTTTAGGACCACATTTTTTGAACCTAGAATGTTTCTTAGTTTCTCCATGAAATACGGTTCGGGTTTTACCCTGTATTCGTCACCTAACCTTATCGTTTTTCGTCTTTCTTCATAGTGAAGAACAACAGGGATGTTTCCTTTATTTTCTCTTAAAAGCTGATTTATTTTTTGCAGTGATGCTTCCTCACTTATGCCAGCCGAAATTTTTAAATATAAAACTGGTTGTTGCTTAAAATTGGTTGTTAGCCACTGTTCCATATCAAATACCTGCTGGATGATAAATTGGAGCATGTTCTCTCTTTCTTCAATTCTCCCCTCGAGAATGACAAAGCTGCCTTGTTTCAGTAATCCCTGAAACCTTTTAAAGACATTTGGAAACGCTACAGCCTCCATTTCACCGCTCGAATCACTTATTGTTAAAAAGGACATCGAATCTCCCTTTTTTGTACGAATCGATTTCATGGCCGAAATATAAACACCTGAAAAAGCCCTTTTCATTTCCGGGTTTAATTGAAATAACAGCGAGGCTCCGCTAGCTTTCAGCTTTTTTTCATAAATGGAAATGGGATGGTCAGAAAGGTAAAAACCAAGTGCTTCTTTCTCAAAAGTCAATTTATTCTCGAGACTAATGGGATCCACATGAACGTATTTCGGCTTCGGAATCATGTCATCATCAAATAAGGCAAATTGATCAGCGTCATCCGGTTTAAAGATTTGAGCATGTTCAATAGCAACGTCCAAGCTGGCTAAAAGAACAGCACGATCTTCGCCAAATTCATCAAAAGCACCGGAATGTACTAGAAATTCAAGTGTTTTTCGGTTAACTGCTTTAGAAGAAACTCTGATACAAAAATCAAATAAATCATCAAATCTCTTCCGCTTCCTGGCTTGAAATATCTCCTTTAAGGCAGCACCGCCGACATTTTTAATTGCCGCCAAACTATAGCGGATTCCACCTCTTTCAACCTGAAAGGAGTATTTGCTTTGATTAATCGATGGAGGGAGGACCTGGATCTCCTTTTGCCTCGTTTCCATGATATATTGAGCAATTTTTGTATCATTTCCAATGGCTGAGGTAAGGAGCCCAGCCATAAAATGTGCAGGAAAATTTGCTTTTAAAAATGCCAGCTGATAGGCAATCATACTATAGGCGACCGCATGGCTCCTATTAAACCCATAATTTGCAAATCGGACAATTAAATCATATATTTCATTCGCCAGTTCTTCCGTATATCCTTTTTTTATTGCTCCTTGAACAAAGTGATAGCGCTCCTTGTCCAACACTTCTTTTTGTTTTTTTCCAACCGCTCTCCTCAAAAGATCCGCCTCACCGAGTGAAAAACCGGCCATTTTAGAAGCAATCTGCATGATTTGCTCTTGGTATACAATAACCCCATATGTATTCTCTAAGATGGGCTCCAAATCAGGGTGGGGATAATCAACAGCCGCCCTACCATGTTTTCGGTCAATATAGAGAGGAATGTTTTCCATTGGCCCCGGGCGATACAAGGCATTTACTGCCACGATATCTTCAAATCGTGACGGCTTTAACCTCGTCAATACCTTCCTCATACCCTCCGATTCAAGCTGAAAGATCCCGGTGGTTTCACCTCGTGCAAGTAATTCAAAGGTGTTTGTGTCTACTAGCGGCACTTGCTTAATGTCAACCTTCTTTCCCGAATCTCGATAAATAGAAGATAAAATGGTTTCAATCAGTGAAAGATTTCGGAGACCGAGAAAGTCCATTTTTAGTAAGCCAATCTCCTCAAGGTGTTCCATTGAATATTGGGTTAAGTATACATTTCCCGATCCTCGTTGAATCGGGATTAACTCCACTAGCTGCTTCTCACTAAGGACTACACCGGCAGCATGTGTGGAAGTATGGCGAGGCAGCCCTTCAAGCTTGAGAGCTGTCTCAAAAAGCCTTTGATTTAGCGGCGTATCCTTCACAAACCTTCTTAATGATTCTGATTCTTTAAATGCGGCTTTTAAATCTATTCCTAAGCGAGCCGGAACCAATCTTGATAAATACTCCAACTCTTTTGTATTTAAGCCAAACGCTCTGCCGACATCCCTTAAAGCCGCTTTTGCAGCGAGTGTTCCAAACGTAACGATTTGGGCCACATGCATGTCCCCATATTTTTTTGCAACGTAATCGATAACCTCGTCACGGCGGTGATCAGGAAAGTCAATATCAATATCAGGCATTGATACCCGTTCTGGATTTAGAAAACGTTCAAATAATAGATTATGCTCAATGGGATCTACATCTGTGATATACAGTACATAAGCAACTAGCGAACCTGCCGCCGAGCCCCGTCCAGGTCCAGTTAAAATATTATGATCGCGGGCATATCTCATAAAATCCCAAACAATTAAAAAATAGTTGCTAAACTTCATTCGTTTAATTACGGCAAGTTCAAATTGCAATCGATCTAAATATTCCTCGCCCGGGTTGGGAAAGCGTTCATACAATCCTTTTTGGCACAGTTGATCAAGAAATTCCTCAGCAGGAACTCCATTATCGTTTGGAAATGTTGGTAAATATGTTTTCTTAAGTTCAATATTTACCGTACAACGTTCTGCAATTTTCAAGGAATTTTCCAAGACTTCTGGATGTTCTGAAAAGCTATCGACCATTTCCTTGGCACTCTTCAAATAAAACTGGTCGCTATCTAGTTTTACTCTATGCTCATCCTGGAGTTTATCACCATTTTTAATGGCTAATAAACATTCGTGCGCGAAAGTATCTTCTTTCTCTAAATAATGAACTCTGTTTGTGGCTACAAGCGGAATGTTTTCTTCCTTAGAAATGTCAAGAAACTGTTTGAATATCCTGATTTCACCTTCCAACTGATGCTGTTGAACCGATAAGAAAAAGCTGCCATTCCCGAATATGTAGTCGAGCTTACGGATTAACCTTCTTGCATAATCCTGATTTCCGCTCAAAAGTGATTGTTCAATTTCCCCTTCTAAACCTGGAGAAATCGCGATAAGCCCCTGTGCATAAGACTTCAGCCATTTAAACGGGATTCCATTTTTGGACTTTGTTTGAACAGCACTTGATATTTTTAATAGGTTTTTAAATCCTTCTTCTGTTTCGGCGAGTAAAACAAGTGGATAAGCAGCATTTTCCGACCTTTCACTTTCCACATCTACGGTTAAACCAATGATCGGTTTAAGGTTGTTTTTCTTACAAAGTTTATAAAATTCAATCGTCCCGTACATAACATTCCGATCGGTTAAGGCAAGGGCGCTAAATCCCTTACTTTTAGCATTTTCAATTAAATTTGGTATAGAGGCTGTACTTGTTAACAAGCTATAAGCACTATACACTTGGAGGTGAATAAAAGACATAATGTCACACCGTTTCTTAAAAAAATTTCATTAATTTAATTATAGAGCTTAATACGAAAAAAAGAAAATATGTTCTTATTTTTAGAAAAGCGGAAGCGCCTTGAAAAGGTCTTATTTTTTTGCTAACTCATATTCCCAGACTCTTGTCCATATAAATGAATATAACAATATGTAAGGGCGGTTTGCTCATGAAAGAAATTGGTTTTTTTCCTGCTTTTATTGAGGGCTACTTTATAGCGCTAGGAGTCGTGCTTGGCGGTTCCTTAATTGGTGGAATTGCTTCATTCTTAACCGGGCAGCCCCCACTTACGACCGTCTACCGGTTATCCTCCGCACTCAGGATTTGGGCAATCGTTTCAGCGATTGGCGGAACATTTGATGCGGTATACACCTTTGAAAGAGGCTTATTCAATGCGGATACAAAAGATCTTTTCAAACAACTATTACTCATCCTTTCTGCCCTAGGCGGTGCACAGACAGGAGCTCTCATCATTAATTGGTTAACCCAGGAGCATATATCGTCATGAGGGTCCCGCAATTATACAAGAGACCCGGCTGGCAGCGTTTTTTTGCTGGAACAGCGGTTGGAGGAGCGATTAGCTGGTGTATCTTTCTATATATTTACGGTGTTTGGCAGGAAGAAAACACGGAGTTAATTCAAAAACAGCAGCAGGAGATTGTTGACTTAAATAATGAGAAAAAGATATGGCAGGATGAGTATAAGGAAATTAATCGACGTAAGATTGAACAGCTAACGGTTCAGAAAATTTATATTAAAATTACAAACGCCGAAAAATATAAGCTAGACTCGTTGAGTGTGCTTGAAACTGAAGATTCTGTTCATGATGACATCAGTATGATGCTTGCAAAAGATATTGACACGGTTTATAAAAGTAAAGACTTGATTAAAAAAATTATTGAAAATAAACAAGTAAAAATCAATGATAAACGATATAAATTAAAAGTGAAAGAAATGGTGATTTATACAAACTTAACTATCCAACTAGAAATTGATTTTGAATAAGAAAAGCGGAAGCGCCTTGATCAGGGGCGACAGGCATAAGACGAGCCGGCGAGAAGGCTGCTTTTTAGCCTTCTTGACGGATTGGCTTAGACCTAAGAGCCCCTAGGCGCTGCAGCTAGACAAACGGCCCTGAAAGCGGGCCGTTTTAGTTTAGCAGTCTATTTTGTATAGGCCTCGCAAACTTTCCCTAATTCATTAACGACTTGTTCCACTTCGTCCCATGAATAAATCGTTGCACCCGAAGCAAGTGGATGTCCTCCGCCGTTAAATTTCCTTGCGACCACATTAATAACAGGTCCCTTAGAACGGAGTCTTACTCGGATTTGTTTCTCTTCCTCTATGAAAAAGACCCACGCTTTGATGCCTTTTACATCCCCAAGTGTACCTACAAGCAAGGATGCTTCTGCAGGTCTTGCGTCATACTCTGTAAGTAATTCTTTCGTAATCATAACAGAAGCAACACCGTTTGGCTGTAGTTCAAAGTTTTGCAGGATATAACCTTGTAATTTAATGATCTTAGGATCTAATTCGTACATTCTGTCAAAAAGTTCAGTACGGGAAAAATTGTAATGAATTAATTCACCTGCATAAGCAAATGTTTTTTCAGTCGAGCTTGGAAATAAAAATCTTCCCGTGTCGCCAACAATTCCCGCAAACAATAGTCTTGCCGCTTCGTCATTCATTTTCAAGCCCAATTGTTTACCTTTTAGATAAAATTCATAAATCATTTCACTGCAGGAACTTGCGTTTGTATCGACCCATAGCAAGTCACCATAGGGCTCCATGTTTGGGTGATGATCAATTTTAATTAATTTATCGCCTAAATTGTAGCGGCGGTCATCAATTCTTTCCTGATTAGCTGTATCACAAACAATCACCAATGCCCCTTTATAAACCTCATCCTCAATCACATCAAGCCGGCGCAGGAAATTTAGAGTTGGCTCCTCCTGACCTACGGCAAAGATTTTTTTCTCCGGAAAGGATTCCTTTAAAATAGCTGTTAATCCGCCTTGTGAACCGTATGCATCGGGGTCTGGACGGACATGACGATGAACAATAATTGTTTCATATTGCTTAATCGCGTTTAAAATTTCTTCAATCATGAACACTGCTCCTTATGTACCAATTATGGCTTTTTTTTTCAATCCACGCTAAAATAATAGATGACTTCTAGAAATTTGGGGGATTGAATAATGTTTGTACTCGTTGTATTGATTGTCGTTTTATTTGCTTTCTACTTATTTTATAAAACAAAATACTTTAGAAGCAACCGTCAAGTTGAAAAGAAATGGCTTTCCGCAAAATCAAATATTGCTCTAGGCCTTTTTGTCTGCTTATTTGGCATTAATCATCTTTTCTTTATATCTGAGACTACCACATCATACATTATTGCATCCATCTTTACTATTTATGGTGCTTACTTCAGCTGGATTGGCTTCAAAAAATATAAGCACTATCTGCCCTTTGCTATCGAAGAGGCTAATAGTCTTGAAGCCCAAAAATAAGTTGAGCCGCTTCTTTTTTGAGAGAAGCGGCTTTCTTGTAAATAGTTTTAATTTCGATCAATTAACTGACACATCATCATCGCTTTGCCAACCAACACTCCATCATTAAAAACCTCGACATCCACTTTTCCAAATTTACGGCCCACTTCAAGTATTTTAGGGAAAATTTCCAAAGTACTCTCCATTTGAACCGGTTTTAGAAAGTAAATCGTCATATTTTCTACTACCAAATCACCTTTTTTATAGCTGCGCAAGACCCGATTTGCCGCGTCAGATACAATTGTGGTGAATACTCCGTAAGAAATGGTCCCAAGATGATTGGTCATCTGGGGAGTTACTACACAGGAGTAGACTTCTTCTCCTTTAGCTTTCCCTTGGACTAAGACCATTTGGTTAGTAATGATATCGTCTATTGTTTCACCAACCTGCGGCTGACGCTGATTCATTTGCAGTGCCTTTAATACATCTTGACGACTAATAATACCCTCAAGACGATTCGAATCATCGGTAACTGGCAGGACCTCAATCCCTTCCCAAACCATAGTATGAGCTGTTGAGGCGACACTTGTTTTTCCGTTCACCGTCATCGGATTTTTTGTCATGATTTTTTCAATCGGAGTATCTAATTCTTGGCCTAGTATATCTTTACTTGTGGCCATTCCTTGGATTTTCATGTTTTGATCGACAACAGGGTAGCGGCTATGAGTCGTTTTTTGATTTAACTCATGCCACTTGGACACTTTATCTGTTGTTTTGAGATAATAGGTTTCCTCAAGATGTGTTAAAATGTCTTCTACCAGGATGATTTCTTTTTTGATTAATTGGTCATAAATGGCCCGGTTTATCATCGTTGCTACCGTGAAGGTATCATAACTAGTTGAAATGACCGGCAATTCCAGTTTATCAGCAAGCTTTTTCACATGGTCTTCAGAATCAAATCCACCGGTAATTAAAACAGCCGCTCCCGCTTTTAAAGCAAGCTCATGTGCCTGTGTCCGGTTACCAACAATGAGAAGGTTGCCAGCTTCCGTGTAGCGCATCATGGCTTCTAGTTTCATGGCACCAATCACGAACTTATTAAGTGTTTTATGTAAACCGGTTCTTCCGCCCAACACCTGGCCGTCAACAATATTTACAACTTCTGCAAATGTCAGCTTTTCAATATTTTCTTTCTTTTTTCGCTCAATCCGAATCGTGCCGACCCGTTCGATCGTGCTGACATATCCTTTATTTTCAGCTTCTTTTATCGCTCTATAGGCTGTTCCTTCACTTACGGTCATCGCCTTGGCGATTTGCCGCACTGATATTTTTTCCCCTATCGGAAGTCCATCAATGTATTGCAAAATTTGTTCATGCTTAGTAGCCAAGACCTTCACCCTTTATTGTTTGAATTCCAATTCATCCAGTCTTAAACCGGAATTATGCCTATTTTTCATTATAAAGTGTTGAATGCCTTGATTCAATGCGGTTTCTCACAATTTATAAATAGGAAAGCGCCTTCTTTACAGGCGCTTTACGGATCTAATGCTAAATTTTAAAAAATTAATAGTAAGAACGGGACTTTTTCTTTAATCGTCCTGACTGCATTTTTCGGACTGTTTTCTTTGGACTATAGAGAAGTCCAGTTAGATTCCCTGCAATAACGATTAAAGCAAATGCCAGCCATGTTAAGGAAAATATCCCTGGTGCCCCGTCAAGGTTCACGGACAATCTGGGTACAGCAAAATAGAGCATAACCCCCGCAAGTAATAAGCAAAGTAAATATCGGTTCTTTTTCATATACATTTCCTCCTAAAAGACTGCTTGTTTCATTTTATGCTAGCGGAAGGAAAAAAAGTATGTGAAAACCTCTAAACAATCAAATTTCTATTGCCTCACCCGGTGCTAATACCAGCCCATTTTTATTGGAAAGCATTTCAATAAATTGATTAGGGTCTTGTTTAATTGGCGGGAAGGTATTGTAATGGATTGGAACCACTGTTTTAGCTCTTAACAGTTCGGCCGCATAGGCAGCATCCTCCGGACCCATTGTATAGTTATCACCTATTGGCAGGAAGGCAAGGTCGATTGGGTGACGCTCGCCAATTAATTTCATATCTGAGAAAAGAGCTGTATCCCCTGCGTGGTAGATGGTTTTCCCTTCACTCATAAAGAGTATTCCCGCCGGCATTCCGCAATAAATTATTTGATTATCATTTGTTGCATAGCTTGAACCATGGAAAGCCTGAGTCAGCTTTATTCTTCCAAACTCAAATTGATAGGATCCACCAATATGCATCCCATGAGTTTTTACTCCCTGCCAGCTTAAGAAGGTAGACAGCTCGTCCGTTGCCACCACAAGTGCATCATTCCTTTTGGCGAGCTCCACTGTATCCCCGACATGGTCATTATGGCCATGCGATAAAATGATTACATCGACTTTTACGTCTTCCGCCCTTAAATCGGTTAATGTGTTACCTGTAATAAACGGGTCAATAATAATATTTTTTCCTTGCGTGTTAATTTGAACAACTGAATGCCCATGATAAGATACTTTCATTCTTAACAACTCCTTTTTATAGTTCTTTTTATGTCTTCCATAAGAATTTAAGAATTCCTTCTTACTTTATACCCATAACCCTCTCTTTTTAGAGCATGATAAGTTTGGATAGTTTACATTTATCATTAATATTGTTACGCTCAGATTGGTTTTGATTTTAAGGTAAGGGGGTCCCCTAGTCATGAAACAACGATTAGTTAAGCTTCAAACTTGGATGAAGGAAAATGAAATTGAAGTCAGCTTTCTGACATCTTCAGAAAATGTCTTTTATTTAAGCGGCTATTATACCGATCCTCATGAGAGACTGTTGGCACTTGCTGTATTCCAGGAAGAGGAACCATTCTTGGTTTGCCCTTCAATGGAGGTGCACGATGCAAAACGTTCTGGCTGGGAGCATGATATCATCGGCTACAGCGACATTGAAAATCCGTGGGAAATGATTCTAAACTCGATTAATAAAAGAATCCAACATGTTTCGCAGGCTGCGATTGAAAAAGAACATATGAACGTTGAGCGCTACGAACGACTTTTAAACTTGTTTCCGCATGCTTCGTTCGTATCTGCAGAAGAAAAATTACGTATGCTTCGCATGATTAAAGATGCACAGGAATTAAAAATCATTGAAGAAGCTTGTACACTGGCTGATTACGCTGTTCAGTTCGGTGTTAGTGAAATAAAGGAAGGCAAAACAGAACTCGATGTGCTTAATGCATTGGAGTACGCCCTTAAACAAAAGGGTGTGACTGAAATGTCGTTTTCGACCATGGTTCTAACTGGGGCTAACGCAGCTTCTCCTCATGGTACACCAGGAGAAACAAAAATTAAGAAAGGCGATCTTGTCTTGTTTGATTTAGGGGTTGTGGTTGACCGTTATTGCTCTGATATTACGAGAACCGTTGCTTATGGAGAGATTAACGATAAGCAAAAGGAAATCTATGATACGGTCTTAAAAGCCCAACTCGCTGCGATAGACGCTAGTAAGCCTGGTGTCAGCGCTGCAGAAGTGGACCTTACTGCCCGGCGAATTATTTCAAATGCCGGATATGGAGAATTTTTCCCACATCGCTTAGGCCATGGTCTTGGGATTAGTGTCCATGAGTATCCTTCATTAACGGAGACAAACCCTTTAGTAATTGAAGAGGGAATGGTTTACACCATCGAACCGGGTATCTATGTACCAGAGGTTGCTGGCGTCCGAATTGAGGATGATGTGTTTATCACTGCGAATGGAGCAAAAATACTAACTAAGTTCCCAAAAGAACTGCAAATTATTAATTAAATTTGGGGCTTTTTTACATTGAACTTCACCAAGATTTAATGTATTATAACAATACAAGCTGCGTTGTACGTAATCATAATAAAGTTTTAACCTTTAAGCTGTAAAAGGGAGTTTAACTATCGAAGCCGAAATGACATGCCTCTGTCTATAAGACCTGGAGGACACGCAGGTACGCTTCTGAGAACACCCACTTTGAGGAGTGGTGGTTTAAAACTTTCTTATATCTCTACGGCAAATGCGGCTACATAATTTCTTTAAAAAACCAGCTTTCTTGTGAAGCTGGTTTTCCTATTTAGAAAAGCGCAAGCGCCTTGGTCAGCCCCGACAAGCACAAGACGAGCCGGCCGAAAGGTTTGCTTTTTAACCTTTTGGACGGATTGGCTGTAGACCATCGAGGGGCTAGGCGCTGGAGCTAGACAAT
>NZ_NUNF01000056.1 GCF_002585305.1 Bacillus sp. AFS037270
CTAAACCAGCTAATAGTTTGTCAATATTTTTCATTAAAAACTTTAATTTTTTTGTGTTATATTAAAAATGTGCATGCCAAATAACCTTCCTAAATTTCACTTTTGGAAGGTTTTGCATTGTTTACTTTTATTTATTAATTAAGCTATATCTTGGAAAGTTGAGTGACTTTTTAATAGTGCATATATCCATTGTAAAAGCTTGTTCGCACAGGCTATTACAGCTACTTTATAAGGCTTTCCTTCTTCCCGTTTCTTATCAAAGAACTCTCGTAACCTCTTGTTGCGTGGAATGATATCTTTGGTTGTTTTCTTTTTTCGACAATCACGAATGGCACATTTAACGGCTAAATATAAGGCACGCCTAAGCCTGCTAGACCCTCTCTTTGTTATTCTGTTCACTGTTCCTTTGAACCTACCTGATTCAAAAATACTTGGGTCAATTCCGGCAAAGGCTACAAGTTTTTTAGGGTGATTAAACCGATCAATCTCACCAATTTCGGAAATAATCGTTGCCGCGATTTTTTCTCCAATACCAGGGATTGATTGGATAATCTTATATTCTATAAGTTCTTTTGCTAAAGCATCTATCTCAGCCTGAAACGTAGATAGGTGCTTTTGGTATTCTAAAAGCATATTGATATACATTTTTAGCGTTAAAATATGGCTCTGGTATAAGGTTCTCTGAAAAGGATTCCGAGCTGCTGAAGCTTTCAGTTCCTTCGCTTTAGTTTTCGCCCAACTATGAGATCGACTATTACAGTTTTCCTTTATTCTAGCTGCTATTGTTTCTTCGCAAGTTTCTAATACATCGTTAGATGTAGGATATTCTAGTAGAGTTAGTAAAGAAACAACTGAATATAAGTCCCCAAAAACACCTTTATACTCAGGAAAAACCTGATCAAGAACTGCTTGAAACTGCAGCTTCGCTTGTACAAATATTTCAGTTAAGTTTTCGTGTTGTCGTGTTAGATTACGAAGGTTTAAGAGGTGAATTCCTCGTTTTTTATACGGCTCTAAATCCTCCTTATAGTACAATTCACAGAGATGATAAGCATCGATTTTATCTGTTTTTACTTTTCGTAAACTCGAGCTCTTTGCACGATAGGAGATAAGAGGATTGATTATAATTAATAAATAATCTCTGTCCTCAAAATACTGAACAACGGGAGTATGATAATGCCCTGTAGCTTCTAGAACAATTGGAGGTTTAACTCCTGTTAAGTTCTCAATTTCTCTAAGAAATTGATGTAAAATATCTAATCCCTCTAGAGTATGTGATACTTTAAAACTACTTTTGTAAGGTTTTTTCTTATCCAAGAAAGCTTGAACCTGACTTTCACCTTTTGCTATATCCAGACCAACGACTGGATTCATTTTTAAATCTCCTCCTCTAATAAATAAAATCACCGGTACCCCTAATTCCTTCTTGCAGTATCATAGCTTCGCTTGTTATACGAGATCCATAGTCCCAACCAGCCTCAAACATGTTTCTACAAGTAGGGGGCGAACTGTTTAGATTACGGGATCGAAGTCCCACGGGTGCTTACGTTCTACCCCGGCTACCGTTATAATAAAACCATATAAAAAATGGTCAACCAGAAATAT
>NZ_NUNF01000057.1:0-446 GCF_002585305.1 Bacillus sp. AFS037270
TAGTCGAATCAATCGGGTATTTACGGGCAGTTATCCGATAGGATATTACTGCCCGTTAATACGCGGAAAAGTTGATTAGCTCATAAAAGTTACGTTGGCTTAGTTTCATAATAGAAACTAATAAATTATTGTTTGTTGACGTTTTTGTTTGTTTAGTTTTCAAAGAACAATGTCACCAAAAGCGACAGGAATACTATCTTATCGCATTTCTCACATTCTATCAATCATCAATTATTTCCAATTCCGATTGACTTGTACGCTCTTTTCGTGAGCGACTTTTCTATCTTAACACGTGATATGTTTTAGAACAATAGAAAGTTTTTTCCATTTTTTGATTCCTTGTTTACTCTTTTCAAGAGCGACCTTTCTATCTTAACACCGTCGGTGTTTACTTACAACAGAAAGTTTTTTCCAATTCTCAAAAAGGGGAAAGAAAAAGACAGAAA
>NZ_NUNF01000057.1:459-45314 GCF_002585305.1 Bacillus sp. AFS037270
GTTCGGTATGGGAACGGGTGTGACATTCTCGCCATTATTGCCAGACTATGTTTTTATTCCTCTTTCAGAGGCGACTTTTATATAATACCACCTATATAAAGTGTACACAATCAGAAATTATTTCCATTTTATTAATCTCAGGTGAAGAATTATTATCTCAAATAAAGAAGGGAACATTCCTTAACAGAAGGAACACCCCCTTCCTCATTTTAATAATGAAGAATTAACTTTTAACTGTTCCGTAAGCAGCTGTCCTAGGCGTTTTATACCTTCAGTAATTTCAGCTTCACCTTCATAACAAAACGAGAGACGGAAAAACTCAGTCCCATCCTGTGGATTTAAGAAGAAATACTCCCCTGGAATGAAAGAAACGCCCTTTACCAAGGACCGTACTAACAATTCCGAAGTATCTAGTCCAGGAATATGAACCCACACAAAATAACCACCGCTTGGCATATACCAAGTAACAGATTCAGGAAAATAAATCTGCAGTGCATTGATTAACGTATCACATTTCTTCCTATATATTTCTTTTAACATGTTAAGCCGTTCTTCAAAATCAATTTCCTCTAAATACGAGGCCACTGATGCCTGTGCAAATGGGTGATCTAAGTCTTTTTTAAACCAAGCAAATGCACTAATGAATTCCTCACTGCCAGCTATCCAGCCTATCCGCATCCCTGGAGCAACCACCTTGGATAAAGAGCCGACGTGAAGGACTCTTCCTTCAGTGTCGATTGCTTTTAACGGGATTGGACTATCTCCAAATGAAAGTTCCCCATATGCATCATCTTCTAAAATGAGGAAATCATATTCGCCGGCCAATTTTAACAAATGCTTCCGGCGTTCCAAATCCATTGTTGTCCCTGTCGGATTTTGCGCAGTAGGGATTGTATACAAAATCCGGGGCAACGGTAGACCTTTTTGCGTTCTTTCCTTTAATACTTCTTCTAATAAGCTAGTTTGAAGTCCGTTTTCATCTACAGGTATATTAATAATCTGCTTCGTATAGTTTTGAAATATCTCTAATGCTTCCATATATGTTGGAGCTTCTACCGCCACAACCGATTCCTCGTCAATAATAACACGGGCAATTAAATCAAGCGCTTGACAAGCTCCTGAAGTTATTAATAGCTCTCGCTCATGTACCTTCATTCCACGCTGGTGTAATCGCTTCTGGATTTGCTGCTTGAGCAAATCAATCCGGGGACTTCCAAGATAATGAAGGGGTAAATCCTGTTCTTCTTCAATTAGTTTAGCTACGGCTTCCTTAATTTGCTGTGAAGGGACTAGAGCGGGATCCGGATAGCCTGAACTCAAACGGATACATTCCTCTGGAAGCTCGGGCATCCATTCACCTGGAGGATTGTTCTTAAGTGCCTTTTTTATGTTATTCGAAAAAAATGAATCAATTTTCACCTGATAAACACCTTCCGCTAATCCTTAAAGAAATTATTTTGAAAAATACTCCAATTTTTGTAGAATTACTTTCTTGATTTGTAGAATTCCTCATATATTTGTAGAATTCCATCCTTGCTTTGTAGAATCCACCTTACTTTTGACAGTATTAGATTGTCAAACTGCCTAATGGATTGCTTTCAGACTCTCTTCCCTAATCAACGACAGCAATTCTTCCTTATAACCTGCAAATTCTACGGATCCTTTGACACTGAAATCCCTTGGTCTATCCAATGTAATTGGTACCTTTTTCTTTAAACGGCCTGGTCTTGCAGTCATCACATAGACAGAATCAGCAAGGAAAATCGATTCCTCTACATCATGGGTAATAAACAATATCGTTTTCTTCGACTCTTCCCAAGCTTTTAAAAGGACTTCCTGCATGATATTTCTCGTTTGCGCATCTAGTGCACCAAATGGTTCATCCATTAAGAGAATTTTCGGATCATTCGCCAAGGCACGCGCAATCGCCACCCGCTGCTTCATACCGCCTGACAATTGAATGGGATAATGCTTCTCAAATCCTTCTAACCCAATTAACTGCAGATAATGACGAGCAACATCGTCACGTTCCTTTTGCGAAACACCTTGTAATTTTAAGCCAAATGTAATGTTTTCCTTTACCGTTAGCCATGGATATAACGTATAGGACTGAAACACCATCCCACGGTCAGGTCCGGGACCATTGATTTTTTGACCATCAAGTAATACTTCTCCAGAAGTAGCCTCCTCCAAACCAGCTACTATCCGTAAAACGGTAGATTTACCACATCCTGAAGGTCCCAAAATCGTAACAAACTCACCTTCACTTACTGTAAAGGAGGTTTTCTCTAACGCTGTAGTTTCACCGCTTTTTGTCTTAAAAACCTTGCCAACCTCTTTAATTTCTAACTTTGGCGTTGTGATTTTTGGTTGATTTTTACCCATTTCTACATTATTCGCTGCTGTGATAACCATCTTACAAACCATCCTTTCTCATCCATGAAAATGAAGCACGATAAATGGCTTTGAAGACCATATCTGTCAACAGCCCAAGTAAACCAATGATTAGAATACCAACTATAATCTTATCCGGCTGCAAGAAACGAGACGCCTGCATAATCATATAGCCTAAACCACTGGAGGCACCAACTATTTCTGCTACGACTAAATAAGTCCAAGCCCATCCAAAGGTAATTCGTAAAGTATCAACAATACCTGGGAGGGCTGCCGGTAAAATAACCTTGGTAAACAATTGGCCTTTTTTGGCACCTAACGTATAAGAAACTTCAATTAAATCATTTTGAACATTTTTCGTCACGTCCATAATCATGAGGGTTAACTGGAAAAAGGTTCCTAGAAAAATAACGCTCATTTTCTCCGGTTCTCCAAGTCCGATCCATAAGATTAATAATGGAATAAAGGCAGAGGCCGGCATATAGCGGATGAATCCAATGATTGGTTCAAAGGCGCCTTCCATGATTTTTAAAGACCCCATTAATATCCCGAGAGGTATGCCGATAAGAGCGGCAATAAGAAATCCAACCAATACCCTTGTAAAACTAATCCCTATATTAGAGACTAGGTCCCCATTCACAAATAAATCAACGCTAGTTGCTAAAACTGAAGTCGGTGTCGGCAAAAAAAGCGGATTGACAATTCCGCCGTAAGTTAGGACACACCAAACCGCTAAAAATATAACAAAGGTAACAAACCCCGCCGTCGAATATATCCCTTTAGGAATCTCCTTATTAGGCGTAAACAATTTTGCCAACATCATACTCACCCATTCTATCAATCTGTTTAAAAAGCCTAACATATGAGAAGCTCATATATTAGGCTGTATTGGATTCCACTTATTACTGAAAACTTGGGTTAATAATCTCATCCGCTTTAGGTTCAGTTTTTATAATACCTTGCTCTTTATAAAACTGAATCGCATTTTCGGTTGATTTATAGATTGAACCATTGCTGCTTTCAGTACCAAAAAGTTCTTTGTTCTCCTCTTTTGTAAAGAACTTCAAACCTGATTCAGTTCCAACGAATTCTTTTGTATCAATTTTTAAGCCCTTGGCCATAATATCATCTGCTTCATCTTTATGATCTTTCCAATATTGCATTGCTTCACCCATAGCTTTAACAAATGCTTTTACATCATCCGGGCGGTTTTTAATGACATCTTCCTTAAAGCTAACGGTGTCAACAATGATACCAGGTAAATCCTTTGTCGATAATAAAACCTTACCATTTGCTTGTGAACCTTTGGATAACCACGGCTCCCAAGTTACGGCTGCATCTACTTTACCTGCAGCAAATGCTGCTCCGGCGTCGCCTGCAGACATTTGTACAACTTCAACGTCTTTTTCCGTTAACCCGCCTTGTTTCAATGCTGTTAATGCCAGCATATGGCTTGTTGAGCCTACTTCAAATGCTACTTTTTTACCTTTTAAATCTTTTACACTATTGATGCCTTTTTTAACAAGAATTCCGTCACCGCCATGGGAATCATCTAATACCCAAACAACTTGTACAGGAATCTTTGATGCAGCAAGTGTGACTTGAACATCGAGGGCTGTTGCCATACCATCAATTTTCCCACTAGCTAATGCTTGTTTACGCTCCGCTAAACCTTCTACGATAGAAAGATCCACATCAATTCCGTTTTTCTTAAAGAATCCTTTTTCTTTTGCTAAAAATAATGGACCATAGCCTGTCCATGTAGGCAGTGTTACCTTTAAAGGTTCCGATGATTTCTTTCCATCCGCACTAGTGCTGGATGCTTCGTCTTTCCCGCAAGCCGCTAATGCAACTAACAACATGATTGAACATAATAAACCTAACCACTTTTTCATGAATAAATCCCCCTATTTTATCTATTAATTTATTTAGTTGCTACTAACATGTCTGTTCCAATCTCATTTGCCTTTTTGACGGATGTTATGACCATATCAGGTGTCACCTCAAATGGCATATTCGCCATATCTTCAATCGTAACGGTAATTTCACCTAACGCTTTCCATTGATTTTCGGTTAAGCTTTTGATTGCCATCTGTTCTAATGTGTAAGGCAAACCTACTTGTTGATAATAATTAATTAACGTTCTTACTTCTTGCTCTTCCGTGCCTTCCATACATAACTGCGCTAAAATCCCAAATGCGACAATCTCACCATGGTAGGTATCGTGAATTTCAGGGAAGATGGTCAATCCTGAGTAAATTGCATGAGCTGCTGCTGTCCGGCAATCATCTCCGCCATAGCCGCTTACGCTGCCACTGACTACAATAATTGCATCAATGATGTCATTAAGTGCATCCGTTATATTTTGCTCATGAATCGAGCTTACTGCCGTTGTTCCTTTTTGAATTAAGGTTTGATATAATTGGCCAGCAATTGCAATGGCCGTTTGATTAATCGCATTTGGCACTGCTTTTTTGATCGAACATTTGGTTTCAAACCATTTCGCCAATGTATCGCCAATCCCAGCAATTAAATAGCGGACAGGTGCATTCAAAATAACATTTGTATCTACCAAGACTAATTCTGGTACTTTGGAATTTCGGCTGATTTCTAGGAATTCTCCTTCATCACTGTAGAGAATACAAATCGGGGTTGAAGCAGCACAGGTAGCAGCAATCGTTGGGATGGCCACTAACGGTTTATTCAGATAATAGGCTGCAGCTTTCGCTGTATCTAGCGCCTTTCCTCCACCAGTTGCAATAAGTACGTCAAATGTTTCATTCTTTAATTGTTCTACCAATATATCAATATTCGTTTGCGAGGATTCTCCCCCAAACCAAAGTGAATGTTTCAAAGTCATTCCATGCTCGGATAAACTTTGCCGGAGCGGTCCATCGATAACTTGGCGGCTTGTATTTCCTCCGACTAGAACGGCGGTGGATCCAAACCTCTTTATGTATAAACCAGAATCAGATATTAAACCAGCATTTCTGTGATATTGCCCGGGGCCAACCGTTACGAACATATCAATCACCCTCTAATTTTATGTATATTTATGTATAATATTCTATTAATATAAATGCTTGTCTTTTTTATGTCAATATATTATAAAAATATTCTAAATCTTATTTTTATAATATATTGTTGATATTTACTCATTCCCTTTCGTACAGTAGACCAGTAAAGTATTTTGGGCATAATTTTTGTTCATAAAACATTATACAGATGTATAATTAAAAATATTCATACTATCCCTTTAAGTAAATGAAAAAGACCCAGAATAAACCGGGTCTTATTTGTTGTCATGTTTAGTTTCTCATTAAGTTCTTGATGATTTGTCTGCTGTAATATCGTTATATGGAAGAATCAGCTTTTTTACCTTATCAAAGCTCATTGAGCTTATTTCTTGGACTAGTCTTGGAATAGACTGCTCAGGATAACCGTAATCGCGAAGTAATTGTTCCATTTTTTCATTATGTTCCATGTATTAACTCCTCCAATATCTGTTTTGAATACATTCCTTACCAAATAAAATTGTTGTAAATCCAATTAACCAAAAACAATCCAAGACCGAGGGCTATATTCATCCATCCGAAAATTAATGATGCTTTATGTTCTTTTTTCTGTTTTTCTTTTTTGTACATTTTTGCATCGACCAGTAGAATGAAAAGCCCTGTTGCGATGAAGATAACAATGACATATGGTAAAAAACCAATAAACATCCTATCTAGTCCTCCACATTTACTTTGCTTTCATCCCTACCCGATGAATACGGGTATCAACATGAACATCATAAGTAATGTCTTTATATACTCTTTTCCAATTTTCTTTCGTTCCAATCTCCTTGGTCCAATATTTCGGATATTTTGCTCGGACATGTTCTCCAAAACCAAAAATATCACTTTCAGCTTTTTGTGTTTTGGCAATAAACTTCTTTAGAGATTTTTCTACTTCTTTTGAAGTTTCTTTTTGTATTTTCCCGATAATAGTTGAATCGTTAATATAAATACTTTGACTTGTCTTTTCTTCTATTTCACTCTCGTAACGAACCTTGATATCCACATGTGGTTTCCCATCTTTTAATTTTACCTTAACTTTTGTTTTTCGAGAGATGGCCTTAACCAGTACAAATTCCTCTTTTCCCGGCACTTTAATAAAAGCGCTATATCCGCCTCTCCCAATCCCTCTGATAGCCATATAAAATCCTATTTCAAGGGGTGTTGTCTTTCCTGCCATCCTATCTCCTCTAAAATAAGCTAGCCCACTTAATTGAATGGACTTCTTATCTTTGATGGTAAGATAGGGAAGATACGGGTCTTGTCCCTTACTAGAAAGTATGGTCCAGAACAAACCAATAAAACTGGGCGGAAATCTTCCTAATGCCGATAAATTATCGACCATGTCTGCTAAATACAATGATGGTATTCGTTGCAGTTCTGGGACAAGCCTCATATAATCTTCTGCTGGCTCTTTTGAAACAGCTAGTGAAGCTGTTCTGCGGATCTGCGGATTACGCCTTAAAAAGTCATTAAATCGTTGCGTCCCCTTTTTCGCTATCTTTTCATTCAGAACAATAATCCGTAAATGTCCGAGGAACGTTTCGTAAGCCACCTGCTGTTGAAGATTGAGCATGGCGTCCTGAATGGTGTGGCCTACAACTCGGACAATCAACACCGAATTATGCGAACTTTGGCCTTGTGTTGGTCCGAGTGGAATGCGGCCAGGGACTGCAATTTGAGCAGTCACCCTAATCAACTCCTCATTTGGTTCTGAGGAATTCTTGTCTAAATGGGTTATACCGCCTTCAGATTGCTGATTTTCTTCTTTATTGGAAGCCTGGTCAATACCTATTGCTAATACAGTTGCACGCTGTTCGATTTCTTGTGAGTCCCAACACCCTGAAAGGAGAGGAAAAAGGAGAAAAAAAATGATGACTAATCGTAAGCTAGGATTCTTGTACCACACTTTTTTTCCTCCTTCTTCTACTCCTAAAGAGATCCATGGCTAATAACATTGCGGGGTAAAGAATGGTTATTAATAATCCTGCTCTTCCAGCGATTTGAATAACATCGTACAATTGCAAAATGTTTTGCGGCAGCATAGCTAAAAAAAACACAAAAGGCATTATAAAAAACGACAACATTCTGTGATCTTTTAACTTGGCAATCTGTTTGATAGAATAAATTGTAAAATAATAGCTTGAAAAAAGAGTAGTAAATACAGCGGTCACCCAAACAGCTAAAAAAATTACGTCTAATCGTTGTAGAATGTTCCCTGGCAGTGCAGTGGTTCGTGCTAATTCGAGTGTCGGCCAGAATATCTGTTTAATCTCTTCCGTTCCAAATACAGCTATGGTAGCGATCACAATTAACAGGTAAACCCCTCCTGATATAAAAATGCCCCAAAAGCTTGCCTTTATTGCCTTTTTTGGATTTTTCATAAAAGGTATAATCATCGTGACGATAAAGGAACCTTGAAACAAAGCAGCAATCGTTAACATTCCTTTGGCCATGGAATAGAAATCATTTTCAATTAGAGGACGCAGGTATAAGGGATTTGCATTTTTTAACGAAAATGCAACAATAATTAAGACTGGCCCCAAAATAGCTGGTACATAGAAATTGTGAATATAAGCAAAAGTGTTTATATTGTACCTTACACTCAGGCATGCAATCAGCAGCATAACAAACACCGTTACTTCCAATGGTGTTTCTCTCAAAACAGCCGAAACAACAACCTCTCCAAATTCACGAGCAGCCAATGCCGATAATATGACAAAAAAGAAAATCACAATCATACTGCACATTTTCCCAATCCATTTTCCGACAATATCCTCGCCGTAGGTGATAATTGTTTTTTGCGGATGGCGGGTTCCTAATATTGTAATAATAAATAACCCTATTGCCGCTAGGATGATTCCGGCTAACGTGACAAGCGGAGCCCCTGATCCCCCGCCTCGAACAGCAAACAACGGCAATGGAAGTACTCCTACACCAATGATGGTACTTATTAGGATCGTCGAGGCTTGTACGGTGGTGATTTCCCTATGGTTTTCCATTGCAAGTACCCTCCCATTGATTAGTTCCTACTGTTCATTATCATTTTGTTCATGTCTTTTACGATTCGCAGGTTGAAGGAAACTAGGTCTTTTCGACATCGACCAAAGAGGGCTACGTGTGACAACATCTTTCATTCCCTGTGTACTTCCTGGAGAAACTGGTGCCATATATGGGACTCCAAAGGATTTAAGATTCAGTAAATGATTGAAAGTAAGGATAATTCCGATCATGACTCCGTAAAGACCAAATATTCCCGCTAAAATCATGATTGGGAACCTTAACATTCTTAGGGCAAAGGCGGCTGTATATGCTGGTGTTGCAAATGAGCCTATAGTCGTTAAAGCAATAACAACCACTGTAATTGGACTTGCCAAACCGGCTTCCACCGCAGCCTGCCCGACAACTAACACCCCTACAATGGATAGGGCGCCACCCACTTGCCTCGGCAGCCGTACCGTTGCTTCCCTTAAGATTTCCATAGATATCTCAATTATAAGTACCTCAACTACAGCAGGATATGGGACACCTGCCCTCCCTCCCGCTACGGCTACAGCAAATTCGGTCGGTAGCAATTCAGGATTAAACGCAATCAACGACACATAAAGTGAAGGAAAGATCAGTGAAAAGACAAGTGCCAACACGCGAGCAAACCTCGCAAAAGTACCCATCAAAAACCTTGAAGCATAATCCTCTGCCGTTTGGTAGAATTGGTTAAAAACAACCGGGACTAACAGCGCAAAAGGGGACCCGTCTACAAGGATGGCAACCCGGCCTTCCACTAAATTGGCAACTGTTTTGTCAGGACGTTCTGTTGTCTGGATTTGGGGAAAAGGTGTAAAGTGATTATCTTCAATAAATTGTTCTAAATACCCGGCATCCATTATGGCATCAATATCAATGGCCGAAAGTCTATTTTCGACCTCGGTTATGACGGTCTCGTTTGTAATTCCTTTTATATAACAATAACAAACAGTTGATTTCGTCAATCTTCCAATTTCCATCGTTCTAACTTGAAAATCGGCTGTTGGAAGACGGTATCTCAGCATCGCAATATTGGTATCAATATTTTCAATAAACCCTTCGCGTGGACCCAAAATAACCTGTTCTGTTTCCGGCTGAGTGACAGAACGATGTTCCACTTCCCTTGTAGATACATGGATGGCTTCTGTGATGCCATCAACAAAAATAACCGTTTCTCCGCGTAAAAGAACTGAAATCAGTTTATCTAAACTTTCTTCTACCATAGCTTGACCATGATAAAGGGTTTCGTGCATGATGATGTCGATTAATTGATTAAGAGGCTTCTCTTTTGAAATTAAATGCTCAGGAACATACATAAGAGGTCTTAAAATATCCTTATTGACATGGTCCTGGTTAACTAAATTAGAAAAATAAAACATGGCCGCATGGTACTGTCCAAAAATTTTAAAATGTTTTACCTGAAAATCATCATTTTTACCTAAAACATTTTTTATTAATGACTCCGTTTCTTTTAGTGACGCAGATAATTTACTTTGTCCATCTAAAACTTGATCAGGGATAGTAAATGGTCTATTTTTGACACTGATCTTGGCTTTCTTCATTTTCCGAAATAATGACATCTACATCACCACCTGATTTATAATTTTTGACAAATTTTATTAAATATTCCTTATGTTTTATTAATCTAGAAAATTTTTGGATATGAAAATAATAAAAGACCACTTCTCAATGGTCTTTTATTTTAGTTAATTTTATTGTTTGATTTTCAAATGACCATTTAATTTTTCGAGTTCATGAAATACGGCTTCATAATCCTCTCTTTTATCTGCCTTAAATGTAGTATTTAAATATGTAATGATTCCATCTTTATTAACAACAAACACGGACCTAATGGCAGTCCCTCCTTTTTCATTAAAAACAAAATAGTCTTTTACCGTTTGTTTATGCCAATCCGATAATAATGGATACGGTAGAGTCCCCATGCTTGCTGCAAAAACCCGATGCGAATGAATATGATCAACGCTAATCGATAAAACCTCTGAATCCGTTTGATCAAACTGTTTATAATCCTCTTTCCAAGAGGCTATTTCTTTAATTCAGCCTGGGGTAAAATCCATTCCATAAAAAGCGACGACAATATTTTTCTGGCCGCGATAGTCCGATAAGGAAATTTTCTCCTTTGTGGTAGCCGGCAGTGAAAAGTCCGGGGCTATTTCCCCCACTTTCAGGGATGCTTCCATGTTGTGTCCTCCTAACCATAGTGTAATGAATAAACATTTTACTCTTTATGTATAGTTACCATAATGGCTGGATTTAGACAGAACAAATGTAAATCCTAAATAATGAAGTTCATTTTTACATAACCTGTAAGATGAAACGCTTCCATTTAATTTTTTTAAAATATCTTTCCTTCGCGGGGTAAAATTTATTTTCCGAAAATTGAATCTATGTTATAGTCAAATAAACAAAAACAGATGGAGTGAGAAAAGTGAAATTACAAGTTCAACGCGCCTACAATTTTAATGCCGGCCCTTCTGCTTTACCTCTTTCAGTTCTAGAGAAAGCTCAAGAAGAGTTAATCGATTTCCGTGGTACTGGAATGTCAGTTATGGAACTCAGCCACCGCAGCCGCCCGTATGAGGAAGTACATAATCAGGCGATTAGCAGCTTACGAGAACTATTAGCCATACCGGATACTCATGAAGTTCTATTTCTACAAGGCGGAGCCAGCCTTCAATTTTCGATGATCCCGATGAATTTTTTACAGTCAGGGAAAAAAGCAAGTTATGTTATGACAGGATCCTGGTCAGAGAAGGCTTTTTCCGAAGCTAAATTATTTGGCGATGTTTACCATGCTGCTTCAACAAAAGAAGGAAACTACCGCAGCATTCCTAAACTTGATGAGTTACAGTACGACCAGGAAGATGCTTATGTGCATATTACCTCCAATAATACGATTTATGGTACCCAGTGGAAGGACTTCCCTGATACTGGAGATGTGCCTTTGATTGCCGACATGTCGAGCGATATCCTTTCTAAGCCGTTTGATGTCAGCAAGTTTGCCCTAATTTATGCGGGTGCGCAAAAGAACCTTGGTCCTTCAGGTGTAACAGTTGTGATTATTCGCAAAGATTTCCTTGAGCGTGCGAACACGAACATTCCGACAATGTTAAAATACAGCACACATGCGAAAAATAATTCCTTATACAATACACCGCCGACCTTTGGCATTTATATGCTTGGAGAAGTTCTTAACTGGGCACGTGATTTAGGTGGTCTTGAGACAATCGCTAAGCGAAATGAAGAAAAAGCAAACTACATCTACTCAGTTATTGACAATAGTAATGGTTTTTACATTGGCCATGCGGACCAGGACAGCCGTTCACTAATGAACCTTACCTTTAACTTAAAAACTCCTGAATTGGAGAAGAAATTCTTAGAGCTGGCGAAACAAGAAGGATTCGTAGGGGTTAATGGACATCGTTCTATTGGCGGATGCCGAGTTTCTGCCTACAATGCCGTTCCGGTTGAAGCTTGCCAAGCTTTCAGTGAATTTATGACTAAATTTCAAAAAGAAAATAACTAAAAAAAAATCACCCTCTTTACTTTTAGAGGGTGATTTTTTTTGCAAGGTTTATTTTCCATCCACGATTTCTTTAAAAATTTCATAAGAACGTTTTTGTTTTTCTTCATCAAAGATATAGGATACAGCCATAATCTCATCGACGTGGTATCTATCCTGGAAATTCATTAATTGCTGACGGACGGTTTCCTTGCTTCCCAACAACGTGACACTCGACATAGAAGAAGCCATTTCTTTTTCCACCGGACTCCATAGCTCATCTATATTTTCGACAGGAGGGCTTAACGGATTTTGTGTCCCTCGGACAACATTAAGGAAGAATTGCTCCTTGGTTGTTGACAGCCATTTCGCTTCCTCATCTGTTTCAGCCGCAATCACATTTAAGCAAACCATCATATATGGTTTTTCCAAATACTCGGATGGTTGGAAACGTTCCCGATAAATTGATATTGCCTCTTCCATAAATCTCGGAGCAAAATGGGAGGCAAATACATATGGTAAACCCAAACTTGCTGCCAAATAAGCAGAATCCGTTGAGGACCCGAGAATATAAATTGGAATATTGGTCCCGACCCCAGGATATGCTTTGACGTAACTTTGTTGCTCGATTGGTCCGAAATAAGTAAGCAATGCCTGTACGTCCTCTGGGAAGGTGTAGACAGAATCATTTTTCGAGCGTCTTAGAGCACTTGCTGTCATCATATCGGTACCAGGTGCGCGGCCTAGTCCCAGATCGACACGGTTTGGAAACATCGTGGCCATTGTGCCGAACTGTTCGGCAACCACAAGCGGTGCATGGTTTGGGAGCATGATTCCTCCCGACCCCACTCGAATTTGACTCGTATGTTCCAATGTATGTTGTATTAAAATAGATGTCGCTGAACTGACCAGTGTTGAAGTATTATGATGCTCCGCAATCCAATAGCGCTGATAGCCCATTTTTTCTACCGCTTGGGCAAGGTCTACCATTGCCTCAATCGCTTGTTTAGAGTCCTGTCCCTCGCGGATGGGGGCAAGATTTAACACTGAAACAGGTATCTTAATAGTTGCCATATTTATAAATATCCTTTCATGTTGAAGATTCATTACTATAGTATCAATTGAAATAAAGGAAACATACTTATATGCTTAGGTTGTGCTAAATGAACTGTGACAGCCCTTGTTTGAAAAATAAAAGACTGCCAAATGGCAGCCTCGTTGAGGTTATTTATTTTTATTATTCGGGTCCTGGATCGGCACATTTTTTGGACGTTCAGGATATGTTGCCTTCCCGTCACGATCATTAGGACCGGTAAGATCATTTCTTTGGTCTAGGACTCGGCCTGTATACTCAACCGGATTATTTCGCGGCATAATATCACCTCCATGAAACACTTGGCATAATTAGCTTTTCTTCCCTAATCCTAAAATCTTTAATTTATATTCTGCTTCACTCATATTTGGATTTTTCTTCGGTGGGCTATTTCTAAGAGCCTTTTTCATCTCAACATTCGCGTCATCGTTCGTATTATATTTTTCATCCATAGCTCACGCCTCCTTTACGTTTTATTATGGACCTTTTCAACCTGTTCATTCTTTTATACATACTAAAAAACCTCTAGCCATTTCTAGAGGTTAAATCACATTTTTTAATCAGTATAGGACTCGATTGCCTGATCCAAGGCATTATAGGCTTCCCCGAAGGCTGCGGCAGACGAGACATCTCCTGCATTCTCCAATGCCCCCACTGCATTTCTCGCTTGCGTTAAAGCACGGATACAATCCTCAATCATTGTTCCTTTATCGCCATTCTGTTCCAATGCTTGCTGAAGCTGGACAATACAACGATCCAGGTCAGTCGATTGCGGACGGTCATACGCCTTTTCTAATTCTTCTTTTACCTGCTGTAAAACTTCCTTCATAGATAGTCCCCATTTCATCGAATAGTAAACAAAAGGTAGTTTTACCGAGGAAAAAGTATCTTATCCCTGTAAATAAAAATCAATAGGATAACCCACATGAACATCTAGTCTTACCGAACAACAAGGAATAGGCTGATGGAAATTCCTCATTTACCCTTTGTACTTCCTTAGCAAACTCTTCTTCAGTTTTTGGAACAGGGGATAAACTATCAGCTTTTGGTTGTGAATCGATATGAGCGCCAGGCGGTACAAAGCTGTGTGGCTTCAAGGTAACACCTCCTGTAACAACTGCATCTGTGGAGATAAAGCTTCCTTCTCCAACCTGAGCGTTATAAACGATTGCCTTAAAACCAACAAACACATCTTGATGAATCATACAGGGACCATGAATCAATGAACCATGGGCACAAGAAACTCTTGGTCCTATATGGATTGAATATTTTTTTCCATTAACCTCCACATGCTTATTTTTCAGGCCATGCAGGATGACACCATCCTGGAGATTACAATCCCTGTCAATATAAAACGGAGTTCCCTCGTCCGCGCGAATGCTCACGAAAGGTCCCACATAGGTATGATCACGAATCGTCACGTCTCCGACCACAAAGGTGAAGGGACTAAGAAAAGCAGTTCTTTTTATTTTTGGAAAAATCGGATTGGGATTTATGGAGGTTGGAGGATTGTATCCCACGAAGTAGCTATAAATATTATATGGTCCTGACTGATTGGTCAAAATCATTTTCCCCTTTCAATAAAGGTCATTCCATATTCATACTACTTATACGTGACTTTTCTATAATTCATAACCTTTTTAAAAAGCGAGTCGGCCATTTTGGCCGACTCGCTACAAAAAATGTTCATCCTATTGGCATCATCCTCATTTCCCCTAGTTTTCAGATGTTGTTATAGTAGAGGCATTTTATTGGATTGACCGAAAATTTTATTAAGTTGTTATTGCTCCGTTATCATGTCGTTACTATGGCAAGCAACTATTTTAGACATAAGGTTTTGCGATTATGACGAAAGCTCTAATGACCAACTATACTTCAACCCCCGCCATAATATTGAATGAAATGCAAAACAATCAGCCTAGACCTTTAATTCCGATTCATTTATGTGGTTTACCGGATTTTTTATAGAAAAATGTACCTCCTTTCTACCGGCAAAACATTCTAACTCTCTTATGAGAACCTAATCCACCTCCTTGGGAGTAGTAAACTCCAATCGGAATTTTTTTCTTTTTTGCATCTCATTACACTACTATTATTTCCTCTCCTTTCCAAGTGTTTCAGTATAGATGTTACATTCCTGTGAACCTTTTATGTAAGGCTGGGAGCAGCGTATAAGAGGTTCCAATTGATATTTAAAAAGCTGTTGTCGAAACTAGGTATGAATTGGCAAAATAGAAGAAATAGACTATATGTTATTTTTCTAAAGTTTTTGTTATAATAAAGTGTCTTTAACATTTATGAGGGGGAAACATATTTTTATGTCAGTTGAAGTAGGCAGTAAAGTACAAGGTAAAGTAACCGGTATCACTAATTTTGGAGCATTTGTGGAATTGCCAGGCGGGACAACCGGCTTAGTGCATATTAGTGAGGTTGCAGATAGCTATGTAAAGGATGTTAATGATCATCTTAAGATTGGCGATGTAGTTGAGGTAAAAGTAATTAGTGAGAAAGACGGAAAAACTGCCCTATCCATCAAAAAAGCAATCGATAAGCCTGAAGGACAAACTTCTTCTTATTCACAGCGCCCACAGCGTCAAGGTAGAGGAGATAGCCGTTCGAAAGACTTCCGTTCAAAAGGGAACTTCAAACCAAAGGAAAGCTTCGAAGATAAAATGGCTAAGTTCTTAAAGTCTAGTGAAGAGAATTTATCAAGCCTCAAACGGAACACCGAAACAAAACGCGGTGGTCGAGGCGGCAGACGCGGCTAATATCCGCACCTGTTAATAAATCTCCATATAAATCAAAAGGCAAGCCTGTTAAAAAGGCTTGCCTTTTTTCCTTCAAAGGTGCCTGTCACCATTATTCACTATAACACACGTATAATGGTAGTAATTTCCTTATGTTAAGTAACATCTTAATAAAGTATCAATTGGCAGCCCTATTTTAATCTGATATAGTAATTTTATGTATAATGGAAAGGAATAATAGACACCCATGAAATGTATTTCAATTGATTTAGATGGTACGTTGTTAAATTCTGAGCATGAGATTACAGAGGAAAGTGTGAAAGTCTTAAACGAGCTAGAGGCTCAAGGGCACTGTTTAATATTAAACACTGGTCGTGCTTATGCAGATGTGATTAAATTAGAGGCAGTCCAAAAGATGAAGATGCCTATCTTTTGCATCAATGGGTCTGTATTGTTCTCAGCCGAGAGAGAACTACTTTTCGAAGCAACCTTGACTACTGATGTGTATAAGGACATTTTTTCGATTTTAAGAAAAATGGATGTAGGAATCCTCGTTTACACAAATCATGGCGGCTTACCTTCAACACTGCCACCGTTACATGAAAAAAGTAAGCAGGAACTCGACAGACTATTTAATGAATTCAACTATGATGAAATACTTGAACTTGAGGACTTAAAAATTTACAAACTAATTGCGCTTGTTCACCCAGATCAACTAGAAATAATTGACGAGGTTAAAAGAGCACTAGGGGGGAAATTCCCTATCTCGATGGCGTCTTCCCATCCAAATAATGTGGAGATCACCTCAAATGAGGCCCATAAAGGTAAGGCCCTTCTACGCTACCAAGACATAATGAACCTCACATTTGACGAGATTATCGCCTTTGGTGATGGAGGAAACGATATTGCTCAATTTGAGGTAGCAACAACCGCTGTAGCAATGGAAAATGCCCCAATGCAGGTTCAACAGGCAGCAGATATAGTTACGAAGACCAATGATGAAGACGGGTTTGCCTATGCAGTCCGTCATCTCTTAGGGCTGCTAGACTAATACTTACTTTGAGGGAAATGAAGAATTCATCAATCTCGTTTCCCTTTTTTAATGCAATAAACTTCTTGAGACTCAAGTTTTAAAACCTTGTTAGTTGTTTCATAATCTCTCTTTTTCTCTCTCTATCCGTTATCCTTGTCAAATCAAGGGCGTACTCATGCCCCTTATGCTTTGAACGTAATATCTCTCGGATTGCCTTCTTGACACTTTCCTCATTATCCCTGACAACAATGACATTTCGGAGCATTAATCTTCCTCCTTGTTTCCAATCAAATCGATTTTCTGAACAACCCCTTCATTTTATGTTTTCAACTTTTCATTTAGCCCATTAAAAATACCATTTTTTCAAAATAAATATGATGATATCCACTATTAAAAACAAAATGGCCGCCATTATAGAATGACAGCCAAAATTCTAAAAGATATGATGAAAATTCATTAAAGAAGGAATCAATAATGCTCCCCAAACTAAGGTAATCAATGCTGCAAAAATCATCGCTAACGAAGAAAAAGTAGCTTCCTGCTTTCCGTATTCCATCGCCTTATTGGTTCCAACACCATGTGCCCCCATGCCTAATGCAAGTCCTCTGGCAATTGGTGTTTTAATCGACAGTCCTTTAATTACCGATGGGCCAACCATACCCCCAACGATCCCTGTAATAATGACAAACACTGTTGTTAACGTTGGCAGACCGCCAATTTCCTTTGAAACCTCGATCGCAATTGGAGTTGTGATCGACCTTGGCAAAATTGAAATAATAAAATCAGACTTCAAATGGAACAATTTTGACAAACCATAGGTAGAAAAAATCGCCACAAGTGATCCACAAGTGATACTAATAAGAATGGTCCCAATATATTTTTTAATAACTGCTAAGTTTTTATAAATGGGCACCGCAAAGGCAACGGTCGCAGGACCAAGTAAATGAGTCAGCCATTTTGAGGCGTACAGATATTGATTTGCAGACACATGCGTAACGGAAATAAGAACAATCAACAAAATCGGTGATAGCAATAACGGATGAAAAAACGGCATGCTCCATTTTCCATAGGCTATTTTTGAAAAACGATAGATAAGATATGTCGCTATGGTATATACAAACATCATCAATGCTGCTCACTCCTTTTTCGTCCACTCATTTTCTCAGCCGTTACGGCCGTCATTCCCATGACTATAATCGTACTAATCCCAATTAACCCGACAATCTCGGCCCCTTGTAAGCTTAAAATTTCATCATAATTTACAATCCCGACTGCTGAAGGGATAAAGAATAGCAACAGCTCAGCTAATAACCAATTGGCCCCTTTTTCTACCCACTCAAGCTTGATTATTTTAAAGAAAAGCGCAAGAAACAGAAGAAATAAGCCAAACATCGAAGCTGGAATCGGAAGTGGAATTACTTCTTTAAGAACCGCTCCTAAAAATAAAAACACATGCAAAAATAGTACTTGTATTACGATTACTCCTAGTCTCATCGTCATGATCCTTTCTATATGAAAAAAAGGAGTCATTTTCTCCTTTTTGCTTCACGAAATTTACTATAGAGTAATCCTACGCTCATTCTTACCATTCGTAAAATACATATTACGAATTAATTCCATAACCAAAAGTTATAATGGATCTTTTAAAATAAAATCAATAAAGGTCCTGCCTGCATTTGAGATGTACCGAGTTTTTTTTGTAAGCACTGCCAACCGCCACAGAATTTTTTGTTTGAGGTCAATCACCTCAATCTCGCTATTAAAAACCCGGTTACAGATAGAATGTGGAAGGATGGTAATTCCAAGGTTTGCCGCCACCATCTCTGTCATAAGATCCCATTGAGAGCTTTTAAACAAAATTTTGGGTTCAAAACCTGCCGCGATACAATGGTTCCTCATTATTTGATTGAGGGCAAACTCCTCGTGATAAAAGATGAATTCCTCATCCTTCAATTCTTCTATATCGACTACTTTTCGCATCGCCAATCGGTGGTCTTTGTAAACTAACAGCTTCATTTCCTCTTCCACAATGGGGTAAATATCAAAAAGTTGTTCATCAATTGGCAAGACGGCAACGCCGAGTTCAAATTCCCCTTCTTCTACACTCTTTACGACCCTTGCACCGCCATATTCGGTGATATTGAGTTCAATATTAGGGTAGGTGTGGTGAAACTTTGCCATTACTCTTGGGAAAAACAAGCTGCCTATAAACGGAGGAAGTCCAATATTAATCTGCCCTCTTGTTAAATTGGTCATATCGTTTAGGGTGGTTTTCATTTCATCTAACAGACCATTCATCTTTTGTGCATAGTCAAGCACCACTCTGCCTGCATCGGTTAAATCACTCGTTTTATTGGTCCGAATGATTAATGTCATGCCGAGTTCCTCTTCTAATGCCATAATCGACTTACTTAAAGCAGGCTGCGACAAATGCATCGCTTCGGCAGCTTTGGTAATACTTTTATGTTTTGCCACTTCAGAAAATAATTTCAGTTGTCTTAATTCCAATAGCCAACACCTCATGTCAATAAACTAAATAACTATTATTATAACGGATTACACGTATATAAATGAATCAGGTCACAAAAAAAACCCCACCGTAGTGGAGATGATAATTTACTGACTTGTCTGCTGACCATTTGAAGAAGAATTCTTTATGATTAAATCCTCTGCAGCCTTTGCTTCTTCTTCCTTAGCGGTCAAGAACACCTCAAGCCTATACTTCCCATTAGGCAAATCCGTAATGGTAAAATTCTTGGTGATGGTTTGATTATTTTCTATCGTCATCTCTTTAATCACTTGAGTGGACATCACTTCATCGGAATATTGTTTAACCTTTTTCCCCGAAGCATCATAGACAATAAAATCGGCCTCTAACCCCGTACGAAACGTTAGTTTCTTAGGTTCTCCAGAGATATTTTTCACGGTATAGCGGACTAATATTTTTCCTTTTTCTTCTCTTAGGACTATTTGCGGAAGGAACGCAGCAGCAATCTCATTTTGTTTAGGAGGTACACTTTTGCTGACTTCCGAACTTGCATTAGTTTTATCACCTGCACCACACCCGGACAAAAAGCCTGCGAGCAGCACCGAACCGATGACAAGTAGCAATTTCTTTTTCATTTATGTTAATCCCCTTTTTCTACGATTTATTTTTAGTATCAGCTAAATAGTCGTAGAAAAAGGGGGAAAAGTTACAAAAAATGACTGGTTTATTTTCCCTTTAATTCAGCTAAGATAGGAAAAAGTTCTTCCAAATGCTTAATTTCATAAGTAGGAATCACTTCATTGCGCTCCTTGTCATGACGGTTAATCCATACCGTTTTGATACATGCGCGATTTGCCCCTAGTACATCGGTCATCAGATTATCCCCTACCATAATCACTTCATCTTTTTGTAATTCCATGAGGGATAAAGCATGTTCAAATATAGACGGATCAGGTTTTCCTCTACCAAAATCACCAGAAATAACAATTTGGTCAAAATAAGGAACAAGCTCTGGAGTGATTTCTAATTTCGTGTTTTGCAGCTCTGGTGAACCATTTGTTAAAAGGAGAAGCTTGTAGTTTTCTTTTAAAGAATCAAGAATTTCAAACGTTTCTTCGTATACAAACGGGCTCTTTCTGCGTTCCGCAGGGAAATGCTCTGCTAACTCATAACCAAACTCAGGATCATCGATACCCATCTTCTTTAACCCAGCAGTCCAAGCATCTCTTCTGTAATTTGGTACGGTCACCTTCATTTTTTTAAAATCCTCAAGATTTTCATCAGAAAAATTACCCCATAGTCCCTCAAACGGATTAATCCCTATCATTTGTGTAAAGGGATAAAATTCATAGGACGAATAAATGGTTCTTGCCGCCTCGCGTACAGCCTCTTCAAATTGCTCCGAATCTACACCATAACGCTCCTCTGCCACCTTACACGTAGCAGCAAAGGCCTCCTTCACACTCTTCTGGTCCCATAGAAGTGTATCATCTAAATCAAAAAAAATCGCTTTTATCATTTTGCTAACTCCTCTAGTAAGATTATTTTTAATAGTTTACCATTTTACGAGTTAAAAACAAAATATTTCTTTTATTTTAAAAAATAAAGAAGGTATGTGACTCCTGGATTCACACACCTTCTTTAAAACTAGGATACCACAGAGATTACCTTGTTTGTAAGGGGAAATTCTTGCAATGCTGGATCAATCATTTCGTTATGACCGACGACCATTAAATGAGCATCGGCATTCTTAGAAACGATGATGACCCCGTCCATAATTTGTGTTTGACTTCCAACAACAGCATTTTCAATCCAAACATTTTCTCCAATAATGGTCTGAGGCAGGATGACGGAATTCTTAATCCGCGCTCCTTTACCTACCTTTACACCACTAAATAAAACGGAATGTTCAATGGTCCCGTAAATTTCACAGCCGTCGCTCACAATACTTTGATACATCTTTGCCTGCGTATCAAAGTATAAAGGAGGCTCGTCATAATGGGCGGTATGAATTCTCCACTCTGGATCTTGTAAAAAAATATTTTTTTCACTTGTTAATAGATCCAAGTTTGCTTCCCAATAACTATGAATAGTGCCAACATCCTTCCAGTAATTATTGAAATAATAGGCATAAAGCTGTAAACCATCACTTAACATCGAAGGGATAATATCCTTGCCAAAATCCCTATTGCTAAATTCTTTCAATTCTTCACGAAGTAAATATTCTCTTAGAATCGGCCATTTAAATATATAAATGCCCATAGACGCTAAATTCGAAGTCGGGTTTTTGGGTTTTTCTTCAAAACTTGTTATTCTATAAGTCGTCGGATCCATCCTCATCAGCCCAAAACGATTGGCATCCGCCCAAGGAACTTCCACCACGGCAATTGTGCAATCTGCATTTGTCTCGATATGCTGCTTTAACATGATTGAATAATCCATTTTGTAGATTTGATCACCAGAAACTACTAAGACATTTTCAGGATTATATTGTTCAATAAATTCAATGTTTTGAAATACAGCATGTGCGGTTCCTTCGTACCATTCTACCCCTGAATCACTCCGCTGATAGGGCGGGAGAATCGTAAGTCCGCCATAACGGTTATAATAATTCCCATCATTACAGCGGCCAAGATGAGCATGCAGCTCATACGGCCTGTATTGTGTCAAAATCCCTACCGTTTCAATTCCTGAATTCCGGCAATTACTTAAAGCAAAGTCAATAATACGATACTTCCCGCCAAACGGTACGGCAGGTTTCACTAGCGTTTTGGTAAGCAGATTTAATCTTGTTCCTTTTCCACCAGCCAGCAGTAGTGCAATCCACTTTTGCTTTTTCATCGTCTACCTCCTCCTCTTCATTTTTTCAACTATTAGTACGTGTAGGTAAAATTTGATATACTTATACCTTTATTATCTCCGATTTTTTCCCTTTTCCCGGTCAACCTGTTACAGTTTTGTGAAGGATTGAGGCTTTTTTATCGACAGAAAAAGTGTGAACCACTAGAAAATGGCTGTTATTGTCATATTTTCACAAATAATAAAAAACGCCTTCCACCTCGGTTGAATCGGTGTAAAAGGCGAATTTTCTTATGATAGAATTCTTTTTTCTCCATCAATCATTTTGATAGGAGCAATATTTTGCGTAAATTCCATGGTACCAATATAAACACCGTCTTCATCACGAACAGCAAAGTAGCGAATATATACATATTTATCCTTAAACTGAATCCAGAACTCTTCTGAGTCTTTTTTTCCAGCTTTAAAGTCTCTGAGAAGGTCCTCAACAATATGGACGCTCCGTGGAGGATGACAGTTCTGGACTGTGCGGCCAATAATTGCTTTTGTTCGGGCAAAGATTCTTTCTTTACCATGTGAAAAGTAACGAACCACATCATCATGATCTATGAAAGTAATATCGATAGGTAAATGGTTCAACATTAACTCTAGTTGTTTTAATGATAAGATTCCGGTTTCCATCTTAATAAAGCCTTCTGTTAACGCCTTCTCGTCTATTCCCTTTCTATCGGGCTTCCATTCTTGAGCGGGAGCAATTAAGCAATAGCCAATTTCATCACTCTCATGGGCAATTTTCACCCACTCATCTTCTGTGAAATTTTTTATTGCCATTGGGAAGAGGATGTTTTCCTCTTTATAGATCATCCCAGTTACTTCTCGAATGACGAACTGAAGGACGTCGATTACTGCTTGTTTGCCGTCATTATAGTGAAGTAGATTTTTTTTAGCATCTTTAATGGCATCACGAATAAAATCATTAATTCTCCACATGTTAGTGGTTGGCCCATGGATCCCGTATCTCTCAAGATAAGGGAAAATTAAATTTTCTTTCCGGCTGTAGTGCTTATCAATATCTAGAAGCAGGTTGATGTCCTCGATGAGCTGATAAATATGGTCAGCAGAATCTTCCTTTATAAACTGTTCTAAATGAATCTCTAACTTTGATTCAAGTAATTTTTCGATTTCCCGATTTTCCAATTTAAATGTGTGTACAGGGTGTCCCGGCTGCTCTTCCGGCCTTCCGGCTCGAGGCTCTTCTTCTATCTTGCCGTTAAAAATGTCGGAGTGCTGATGGTAGATTTGCATTAGCTCCCCTGTAGGAATGCTTCCTTCTTCAGCAAAATCCTGCTGAAGCTGCGTGATCTCTGCGATGGTTATACAGCCAACAAAAGCATCAAAATGTGCCTTTACCTCATCAAGGTTTCTGCCATTATGGAGGTCCTGAAAGGTTTGTTTTATGATTGTTAAGCGATCTGTATTAATTGGAATTAGTTTTTCACGATTATTAATAAATTCACTCATAGTGATATTCTCCTTAATGTAACTGTTTAATTGAGAAACTTTATTAATAATTTAACACTTAAAATTTTATTAGATTGTGATTTACATCATTAATAAGCCTCTAATTGTGAAAACTTTAAGAACCGTTGGCGATTTCGTTTTTGACAACCAATCCTATTCATGGTATATTTATCTCGAATTAAAGATAAATTATCTTGAGATAATCCTTGAGTGGTTTATCCTAAAATTGGAACAATAAGCATCATTAAATAGACTTATAGGAGTGTATATAGATGAATCAACTAAAAGGTATTCACCATGTTACGGCGATTACGAGCAGTGCCGAAAAAAACTATCACTTTTTCACTTATGTATTAGGGATGAGGCTTGTTAAGAAAACCGTTAACCAAGATGATATTCAAACTTACCATTTATTTTTTGCAGACGATACCGGTAATCCTGGTACAGATATGACCTTTTTCGATTTTCCTGGGATTCCTAAAGGTGTTCATGGAACAAATGAAATTTTTAAAACATCCTTCCGTGTGCCAAGTAATACGGCATTAGAATACTGGGTTAAGCGGTTTAACCGCTTAGAAGTCAAACATACTGGTATAAAAGAACAGTTTGGAAAAAAAACATTGTCATTTGTAGATTTTGATGATCAACATTATCAATTAATTTCAGATGAAAATAACGAAGGTGTTGCTGCAGGAACTCCATGGCAAAAAGGACCGATTCCATTGGAATTTGCGATTACAGCACTAGGGCCAATTTTTGTAAGGGTGGCGAATTTTGATTATTTTAAGGAAATGATGGAAAAAATCCTTATGTTTAAGGAAATTGCCCATGAAGGATCGTTCCATTTATTTGAAGTCGGTAAAGGTGGCAATGGGGCTCAGGTTGTAGTCGAGTATAACGCGATTCTTCCTCCTGCACGACAAGGTTTTGGTACTGTTCATCATGCTGCATTCCGTGTGGAGGACCGCTCTGTATTGGAAGAATGGATTCGAAGAATGGAAGGCTTTGGTTTTCAAACTTCAGGTTTTGTTGACCGTTACTTCTTTGGTTCCTTATACGTTCGTGTAGCGCCCCAAATTCTATTCGAGTTTGCCACTGACGGACCTGGATTTATGGGTGACGAACCATATGAAACACTTGGAGAGAAGTTATCCTTACCACCATTCCTTGAACCTAAACGCGAACAAATTGAAAGAATGGTGCGCCCAATTGATACAGTAAGAAGCACGAAAGAATTCATAAAAGAATAAATTAAAAAAAGGCAGTGATTTTTTCTTGTAAAATCATTGCCTTTTTTTTTAAATCCTTAATTTACTTTCTTAGGCCCCTTCCAATACATTTCACGGAGACGATATTTTTGTAGTTTACCAGTTGCTGTTTTTGGCAGCGCCTCCACAAATTCGACTGTTTTAGGTGCTTTAAAGTGGGCCATGTTACTTCGGCAAAATTGAATGATCTCATCTTCCGTCGCCACTTCTCCTGGTTTCAGTACAATAATAGCCTTTGGCACCTCGCCCCATTTTTCATCTGGAATGGAAATAACTGCCGTTTCCAATACAGCAGGATGCTTATATAACACACCTTCTACCTCTGTTGAAGAAATATTTTCCCCGCCAGAAATAATCAAATCCTTGGCACGATCTTGGATTTCAATATACCCATCCGGATGGGTGACCGCTAAATCTCCTGAATGAAACCAGCCATCCCTAATTGCTGCTGCCGTATTTTGCGGGTCTTTATAATAACCTGTCATGACGACATTTCCGCGGGTCACAATTTCACCGAGCTCTCTTCCATTCCAGGCCACTTCTTCTCCGTCCTGTCGAACGACCTTTGTTTCCCCATTAAAAGCGAGTTCAATCCCTTGTCTTGCCTTAATCGTTGCTTGATCATCAGTAGATTTTGCATCAAACTCTTTTTTCCATTCACAATAAAGGATAAATGGTGAAGTTTCTGTCAAACCGTAAACATGAATCATCTTTAAGCCCAGGATCTCCTGCGCTTTCTGAATTAATGCGGCTGCTGGCGGTGCACCAGCTGTTGCCATACGCGGATGCGTCTGCACTTTTATTTCTTTTGCTTTTGGTTCATTTACCAGCATATTTACCACGGTTGGTGCCCCGCAAAGCAATGAAATCTTCTTGTTTTCAAATAAATCAAGGATTAATGGTGGATCAACCTTGCGTAAGCAAACATGGGTAGCACCTGCTGCTGTAATTGCCCAGACCCCGCCCCAGCCATTAGCATGAAACATTGGCAATGTATGAAGATATACATCATCACAGTTTACTCCCAGGTGATACATAAAATTAGCTGCATTCATATAGTTACTACGATGGGTCAGCATGACACCCTTCGGAAGAGAAGTCGTTCCACTAGTGTAATTCAACGTTAGCAGCTGGTTTTCATCGATTTCAACCACAGGAAAATCGGCCTTTTCTGCTGTATGCTGAAGAAAATCTTCATAATCTACACCTTTTAATGTAGTCTCGTGTCCAGGAACCCGGACAATTATAATATCATCCAATGCTAGATTATGGACGATTTCCTCAATTGGCTTCGTGAACTCCTCATCCACAATTAACATTTTTGCATCGCTGTGTTTGATAATATATTCTAAATCTTTTGCAGATAATCGATAATTCAAGGGCACCATGACTGCACCAAGCTGACAAATTCCATAGAAACATTCCAACATGTAATGGGTGTTTGGCAGCATCACTGCTACATGATCTCCTTCTTGAATTCCTGCATGATGCAGGGCAGTTGAAAGCTGGTCGGCACGCTGTCCAAATTCTTCGTATGTAAATTCTTTATCACCATCAATTACTGCGATCTTTCTCGGATAATACTTGATCGCTCTCCGTTTCCAATCAAGTGGGGTTAGTGGTGAAAACATGTAATCCACTCCTTATTATGATTTGAAAAATTCATATAATAATTTCACCGTCGTTCCCTTTTTTCAAAAAAACATATGCCATCCAAGCATATGCTTTCAAAAAGATGAGTTATTTGATAGGGCTTTTTGTTTGATAAAACACTTCTTTTAGTGCTTGACCTGATTTTTCCAGTGCCTCCTTTCCAAGTGCAATAACAGAAGCCATGCTCATGAAACCATGAATGGTCCCATCGTAGCGGACCAATTCTGCCTTCACCCCGGCCTCCTGAAGTTTCCTTGCATAAAGCTCTCCTTCGTCTCGGAGTGGATCATATTCAGCCGTAATAACAAATGCCGGGGGCAAACCGGTGAATTTTTCATAGAGAATAGGAGCTAAGAGCGGATTACCCTTATCCTCTTCTTCCCCGTTCGAATAGCACTTAAGGAACCATTCCATTGTCCCTTGGGTTAAAAAGTAGCCTTCTGCATTTTCAAGCATTGACGGAGTTGGTTCACCCCAAATGTTTGTAGCTGGATAGAGGAGTAATTGGAAGCAAATCGCTGGTTTTTGCTTGTCTTTTGCCAAGTTTGAGATTACTGCCGCAAGATTACCCCCTGCGCTATCCCCGCCAACGGCAATTCTAGCAGGGTCTACTTGAAACTCTTCCGGATTTGCATAGACATATTCGACTGCAGCATAGCAATCATAAACAGCCGCTGGGAATTTATGCTCGGGTGCTAATCGATAATCAACAGAAATGGTTACACAGTTTGCAAGGTTTGTTAAAGCCCTGCAAATATTATCATGTGTTTCTAGGTTGCCGACCACCCAGCCGCCGCCGTGGAAATAAACTAGTGCCGGGCAGTTGGCCTCTGCCTCTTTTGGATAATAGACTCTAATAGGAATATCACCCTCTGGTCCAGGGATAGTCCGGTTCTCTACATTGCCGACTGGCTCAATTTCACTTTTAGGAAGCTGAAATGCTTTCCTTGCCAACTCTGGTGTTAAAGTTTCTAACGGCGGCGTACCCAAAGAAGCTAAATAATCTAGTAACATTTTCGTTTGTGGGTCAAGAGACATCCGTTCGCCCTCTTTCACGTGGAATAAACTTACATTTTTATAATTCGATGAAAAATTATAATATCCTTCCTTTATCCGTAAACGTTTTCAAAACAAAAAGGCTAATCTTTATCTATAGATTAGCCCTGCACATTTATTGCTCTAATAGTGAATTTTTAATCATTGCAACAAGTCCCATCATCGTTCAAATGACCAGACTTATTGATTTTGGTTTTCAAATACTTCTCATTGTATTCTGATATATCCCCCCATAGAGATTCTCTGCCTGAAACCTCTAAACCAGCATTCTTTAATGCTTGAAGCTTTTTAGGATTGTTCGTAATTAGAGTAACTGGTTTAGACCGTAATGCTTTAAGGACTCGAATCGCATCTCCATAATTCCTGGAGTCATCCACAAATCCAAGCGCTTCATTAGCCTCCACTGTGTCATATCCGTTCTCTTGCAGGATATAAGCCATTGCCTTACTGAATAAACCAATTCCCCTTCCTTCATGGTTCGCTAAGTAAAATAATGCTCCAATTCCGTGGTCCGCAATCATCTTCATGGATTGCTTTAATTGAAAGCCGCAATCACATCGCTTACTCCCAAAGATATCTCCTGTATGGCAAATGGAGTGAAAACGGATAATCGCATCATCACCATATTCAAAGTCCCCGTAAGCGAGGACGCTGGATTGCTGGAATTCGGCTAAATTGGCCGAAGATAATTTTTCAATGATTTTTTGAAAATCCTCTGTTACTTCATCACAATTTAGCCAACAATACCATTTAAAAACAACCGTTTCCCCATACAAATTTACCGGTAGACGGATGGGGCCTACCAAGTAAATGGCGCCTTTATCCGTTTTAATTAATTGAATTTTGTCTTCTAAGACCGAAATTACTTTTGAATTGAGAGTTTCTTTCACCGTTAAGCACTCCTTTTTAACATAGTGTTTTACTATAAGTGGATTGGCATTCTTGGAAGATTTCGCTAAGCTGATCGGCAAGTTTGAATTTTTTCTATAATTGAGTCATGGACTTACTTGAAGCTTTTAATGAATCATTAAATAACGTTGGTGTCAGGCACCATTTACACTATTGTCACCTTTTTTTCATATTGGTAGGCTTTTGTCCCAAACTTGGACAGCCTTCTATACGTAAATTGGTAAAAGAAGAGTGAAAGTTAGGCAGGTTATTGTTATTCTTTTTTCTAGTTTGTAAGGAGGTGGACAAATATGAGTGAATCTTCGACAGGAGGATTTCAAAATGAGGCAGAAGAGGTAAGAGGAGGAAACTTCTGGGATTTTATGTTAGGGTCCCATGTTCACCACCCCCAAGAGTCATCTTCAAGTAAAATATCCTCGGGGGATCATGGCTCAGACCAATTACCATCAAACCATTCATCAGTAAAACATGCAAATAACTGTCGAAACTCCCAATGGCAAAACTCTGTAAATGGGAAAACCCAGACAAAAATCTGTTGGGATGGCGGAAATATGTGGGAATATCGAGTTAGAAGAAGACCTATGGAAATATGATAATCCAATACAAATGGGAAAGGATCTAATGAGCCTTTCCCATTTGTATTATAACCTAATAACCCATCCTAGTCTTTTTCAGGAATAATACAGTTTCCATCCGCACAGCTGACATCCTGCTCGGTTGACAGATCCTGAAACATCGGTTTAGGTGCTTCTTCCTCCCAAACCTTTTGTAAGGCACCCTTGAATGTTTCCAGTGGTTGTGCGCCAGATATGGCATACTTTGAGTTAATGACAAAATACGGCACCCCGCCAATTTGGTATTGCTGGGCTATCGCCTCGTCAGCACGGACTTCATTGGCAAAAGCGGTTTTGTCCTGAAGGACATTTAATACCTCTTGACGGTTTAATCCTGAGGCTTCAGCAATGTCTGCCAATGTGTCAAAATCCCCAATATGTTTTGCCTCAGTAAAGTAAGCCTGCAATAAATTTTCAGAAACGACCGCAGCTTTCCCTTTCGTTTTAGCAAACTTCGCTAAGCGGTGGGCATCAAATGTATTGGTTGGCTTCATACCATCAAAATTATACGATAGACCGACAGTTGCGGCTTGGTTTCCAACATTTTGATTAGCTTGTTTTGCCTGTTCAACACTCATTCGATACTTATTAGCCAATACCTCATGAATACTTTCCCCATTATATGTAGGGGAATTCGGATCTAGTTCGAAGGCCTTGAATTCTACCTCAACCTGCTCTTTATGTGGAAATTGTTCTAACGCCAGTTCTAAGCGGCGTTTTCCAATATAACAAAACGGACAAACATAGTCAGACCAAACTTCAATTTTCATATCTACACCTCAATTTTCGTAGTGTTACGTTCATAGTATCATAAAGAAGGTCAAAACCAATACAATGTGCTCAGCGTGCTGCAGCATAAGAAAAACCTGAATTTATAGAAAACTAGTTGTTTTCACCTTTAAAAAAGGTAAAATTAACCAGGGTTATAATCATCATTAATGGAGGTGCCGTTCAAAATGAAATACATACTAAAAGGCATCATTGGCTTTATTATATTAGATTTATACTTCAAGCTCGTCCCTGTTCAGTTAGGAAACCCATATCTTCAATTTATTACTACCCTCCTTTTCTTCCCGCTTGCCTATTTGGTTTCAAAGTGGGTGGGATTGGGCGGGTTAAAAGGACTAGGCATCTTGTTCCATCAGGGTTGGAAGAAGAATTTTTCCCTAAGTTTTATCATTGGATTTAGTTTTTGGATGCTGATGTTTGGCATACAATTCTTTACGGGTGATTTGGTTTATGATGGTGCCAAGGGTCTGGGAGAAATTCTCATGCCTGTTTTAGAGGTATTTGTGGGCTATTTTGTCGGGTCTCTAATAAATGATATAGTAGTAATTAAGCTTTCCTTGTTCCTTTAAATCCTTTAACAGCATGTAAGTAAAATGCAGTCCAACTGTATAATCCAAACGGGTAAACGGCTTCACAGTATTGAGTTCTAAAATAGTTTGAGCAAGATCATGAACCGTTTTATACTTCAGATTAATAGCCTGTAAGCCTTCCTTTACGAAGGCCTCGTTGATTTGTTCGACGATCGCATAAGAATCGACGATCACTATTTTTTCTTGTAAAGGAAATTTCGAACAAATTTCACTGATCTCTTTTACGAAGGTATACATTCAACCACTCCGATCATTTACCTCATGGGAAGCTATGGGCCCCTTCTGTTTTAGTCAATTCTTATCCATTATCTCATGATTTCTTCCAATAGAATCACAATTTTTGGAAAAACTATAAAAGAGATAGTGTTTTCCTCCATAAAAGAAAATATAAACATAAATAGTTGATGGTTGGAAATAATAACCCCGATAACCTTGAGAGGATGGGATGTTTGATGTCGTTAGAATGGTTTGACAGAGTATGTGCTGAATTGCAAGATCACCTAGAGTCTATTTGTGAAGAATATGATCAAGTTGGTCAAATGACCATTGAAAGAGCTGCCAAACATCCAAGGATTGAGTTCTTTGTAGACACTGCAGATGTTGATACAGAAGAGCTCGATCGTGATTTTTTCTGCACACTTTTCTTTGATCCGCAGAATGAAGAGTTTTACGTCGATAGCTTCGATGTTGACAGCGGACACACGGCGAAAATCATCCTTTCAGATATTGAGGAGATTATCGATGAAGTGCATGCAAGCCTCCATGACTACATCAATGGCGATGACCATTATACTGATGATGGGGTATATCTTCAGTCAGTGGAAGTATTTGATGAGGAAGACTGCGAGACCGCTGAAGACGACATAGACGAAGAATATTATGAAGCGGAACAAATTAATGAAGATGATATTTTTGAGGAAATTGATGTTGACTGGTCCACACCTGAAGTGACTGCTTTCAAGCACGAAGATGAAGTGGAGGTAACTTATCAGTTTGGCGTTGTGCAGGAAACTGGTGATGGGGTGCTAAAACGAGTTAACCGTATTTGGACCACTGATGATGAATTGATCAAGGACGAGTCCCACTTTATTTTTAGCAAAGAAGAAGCGTCTACGATAATTGCCATGATTGCCAGCCACATGGACCAATTAAGCGAGTTTGACTTTTAATTAAAATAACCTAAAACGCATGGTGATTTGCCATGCGTTTTTTTATCGTTAAACCATATAGAAAGGGCTTGGGGTTGGTCGTCTCTAAATAATGGACTTCCGCCTTCTCGAGTTTAATCAATTGTATAATCAATTTGAATCAGATCCCAGGCAGTGATGATCCCTAAGGGAACTTCATCTATTTTCCCGTTTTCAGTAATAATCACGCCTTCGATTTTACGTTTCTTTTTATGGGCTTTTTCAAAAATATTTTCTATTTCAAAAATATTCAAATCTTTCGCAACAATCTCAAGCGAATGTTCTTTTTCAAACTCCATGATGTCAGCAACAAGAATATTTGATAGATTTACCATGCCGTTTTCCATATTTTGCACCATCCATTTCATGATGGCGCCAGCAGTCAAAAGGCCGATACAATTATTATTTTTATAGATTGGGAATTTAGAATAACCGTAATTCTTAATCGCATCCGTCACATGTAAGATGCTGTCCTGATGGTCAAAATAAACAACCTTTTTGGTGGCAATGCTTAGGGCGTAATTAGGGCGGTTTAACACATCGGCAATTTTTTCAATATGATGAACAACCTTGGCATTCGGCTCAGCAATATAAAATCCCACCTCCATTTTTTCATGGACGATCGCATTTCTCAGCCTCGCATATTGCTCTAAATCTTTTTTAAACGTATCAATAATTTGATATTTTTTTGCCCCAACTTTCACTAATACTACGAATCTCTCATCATTTATTTGAACGATATCCCTTAAGGCATCATGAACCTGATTGAAGGCTACCTCAAAACGCTCCGACAAAAGTTGTCCCTGCTTTTTATTCATATTTCCCTACTCCCTCAATACAAAGACTATTTTATATATTCATTATTTAAATAGTAAAATTAATACTTAAAATTTTCAAGAAACTACTTTTCCCATTTTTGTTTCAGCATTTTGATTTCCTCTCTGTGGCTAACCCCCTCATCATCAGGTGTCTCTAAAATTAACGGGATTCCTGCCAAAACGGGGGTTTTAACAAGTTCTTTCAACTGTTCCGCGTTGATATATCCATTGCTGCTATTAAAAATATTGGCATGACGGTCCTTCTTGGAGCCTGTTGGATATTTGGAATTATTCAAGTGGATTGCTTTTATATGTTCCCAATATCCTAAGCTTTCACCCTTTTCGATTAACTCCTCGGTATTTTCCCCATTCCAAAGACCACTTGCATACGCATGACAAGTGTCCAAGCAAAAGCCTATTTTCTCAGGATACTCACATAAATTTCGAATCTGGACGAGTTCTTCGATGGTTGTGCCAAGTGCTCCTTTTGTACCGGCATTATTTTCTAAGAGAATTAAAGAGCTGCCGTTCCACTTGCTAAGAACACTGTTAAGTATGTCTAACATTAAATGATAACTGGCAAGCGGGTCTGTTTTACTGATTTGACTGCCGTAATGGACAACTACCCCAATCGAACCGCAGGCGTCCGTAATTTCTAAATCATTATGAAGAGAGGCAATGGTTAGATCATGCTTGTCTTTTGAGGGGGTGATACTCGTGGAATACGGTGTATGGGCAACTGAAAAAAGCTGATGTTCTAGACAAAAATCCTTACAGCTTTTCGCATCTTCTTGATCGAAATCCTTGATTGTTAGACTTCTTGGGTTTTTCGGAAAATATTGAAAAGCGGATGCCTTATTAGCAACCGCTCTTTTTGCAGCACCTAGATATCCATCTCTAATGCTAACATGACTGCCGAAAATCATAAGTTATTCCCTTCCCATCCGTACACTATAATAAGGGATATTTTTTGCATCAGCTGCGTTTTCTATACGACAGTAGTTTATTGATTTTATAAATTATTGATTAGCTAAAATAGTCACTAGGGCATCCTCAATTTTTTTCCCTTTCGTTTCATCCAGCATGTTATTTAACAGGATGGAAAATATCATGATTTGCCCACTTTTCGTATTCACATATCCAGATAAGGAAGTAACGGTTGAAATGGTACCTGTCTTTGCTTTTACCTTTCCTGCCGTACTCGGACCCTTCATGCGTTTTCTTAACGAACCACCAACCATTTTTTCAGGATTACCTGCGACTGGAAGTGCATGTAAATAGACTGGAAACCATTTTTCCTTCTGGACTGAAAATAAAGCTAAAGAAAGTTGATTGGCGGGAATACAATCAACGTGTGAGATTCCGGACCCATCCCTTATCACCATCGTATTAGGGTTTATCCCTAACTCTGCCACTTCTGATTTCAAAACCGCTAACCCCTTTTCCCAGCTGCCTTCTCCTTCTTTCACCATGCCCATTTCCTTGATTAACATTTCGGCGTGGACATTATTACTGAGTTTCATAAATGGAACAAGCAATTCCGATAAAGGCATAGATTGATGTTTGGTTAATAGTTTTGCCTGTTCAGGGACTGTACCTGTTTTAATTTTTCCTGTAACAGTAATCCCATGATCAGCTAATGCTTGTCTAAAAAGAGTTGCCGCAAAACGGGTTGGCTCCCAAACCCCAATCCATTCCTTTACTTCTTTAGCTTTGAGTGGAAGAGTTCCTTCGATTGTTACTGTATTTTTCGAATGTTCCCGTTCAATCTTAATCTTTTTTTTTCCATCTTCAGCCAGTGTTACGGTTCGGTTAATAATTTTTACGTAATTGCTTTGCGGGGTAACCGCTACTTTAGCCTTTTCGCCGATTTTCGATCCGGGTTTCACCTTTACCTTAATGGAGCCTGAGTCGTAGTCTTTTGTTGGAGAGACCGTTAGAGCGGAAATTTGGGCACCGTAGTAGGTTGATTCGTCACTCCATGGCATATCGAGTGAATAGCGAACATGATCGTAACGGGAATCATCAGCTACCAAATTTCCTTCTATTTTTTTTACACCGAGTTTTTCAATCGCCATTGCCATATTCTCAAAATCATCTTTAAGTAATGTGGGGTCGCCATTTCCTTTTAAATAGAGATTCCCTTGAATGGTTTTCTTGATTTCATTTGCATCTGTCTGTACTTCTGTGGCAAAGGTATAGTTTTCACCCAGTACCTTGAGAGCTGCTGCGGCTGTCAATAGTTTCATGTTAGAAGCAGGCCGTAGGCGGACATCACCTTGGTAATCATATAGGATTGCACCGTTTTCGGCAGACCTGACACTTATTCCGGCAATGGCCCCTTGTAAGGCCGGATCTTTCATAATGATTTGATTAAGTTGCTGAGACATATCTCCATAACCAGACATTGCCTTCACCTGTGTGTAGGGGGTTATGGAAATAACCATCGTTGTTAATATAATCACAGTATTTTTAACTAATCTAATCAAACCAAGTTCCAGCCTTCCTTTTTCTTATGAGTGTATCCCTTTCTTTACAGATTATTACAAATTAAACCCGAGCTCAAAAAGAACTCAGGTTCATCGCCCTATACTGATTAATTTAGCGTCTGGTTATTTCCTTAATTCACAGTCCATTTACGTTGTCATGATTTAATGTCATCACCATATCGATATCGTTTATACTTGGCGGCATGACAAGCATCACAGGTTGGAAAGCTATGATCCCATGGCAGCTTTTTACCGCAGGTTTTACACTTTTTAACAAACTTTCTTATATCCGTTTTAAGCCGATCTTGGACCCGGTCACTCACTTCCTCACGAAGACGTTCCCAATAAATCGCTTCTGTTCGCTGACCTAACCTATATAAGAATAACAAGTGCAGCCCAATCGCTTTATAGCTTAATTCCAAATCTTCCAAGCTTCTCTCCCTTACACCTGGCTCCGGAAGCTCTCTTCCTTCAATGAGGGCGTACATTGTATCTTCCCATTGTCTGGTTAACAAAGATTCATTTTTTGAAAAAGGCAGGTGTAAAAATCCATATAAGTCCATTAAGGAAAGCCGTGCTTCCACTTCAGTCCCCGCAATCAAATGATATAGAGACTTTTCTTCTGACAATGAGGCCTTTTTCGTTCCCTTTGGACTTTCAAATTTATCCCATAGTTCAAAAAATGTTCCCAAGTCATGATAATAACGTTGAAAGCGTTCAAAAACAGAATTGGTTGGAGCAATGGCAAAGGTATGAACCGGTTCATCTTCTTGCTCCAGTAAATTTCGCATTTTCTTAATATCACTCGTGAAAGCGACTTTACCGACATCATAAATCCCTTTCCGACCAGCACGACCGGCAATTTGCTTTACTTCTTGTGAGGTTAACAGCCTTCTTCTTGTGCCATCAAACTTGTCATTTTCCAGAAAAACAATTCGGCGGATTGGCAGGTTTAATCCCATTCCTATCGCATCTGTCGCGACAATCACCTTGGTCTTTCCTGTATTAAACTGCTCAATCTGTTTTTTCCTCGTTTCTGGAGGCATACTCCCGTAAATCATGCTGACGGAATGGCCATCATTTTGCAGCCTTGAGGCCGTTTCAAGCACGCGTCTTCTTGAAAAACAGATCAGGGCATCACCTTTTTTAACGTGTTTGATGTTAAACTCTTTCTTTTCCACTTCCAGCGGTGTGTCGCGGTTATATTCGTGAATTTCAATATTAGCATCACCTAATAACTGCAGTACCATGGTCTTGGCATTGCGGCTGCCAATGATATGGACCTCCGCTGCATTTGCCTTGGTGATCGCTTTATACCAGGCAAAACCGCGGTCCTTGTCGGTTAACATTTGAGCTTCGTCAATAACCACAACCTCGTAATACTCCTTTTCATGAAACATTTCGACGGTACAAGAGATGTGCTCGGCACCGGCAACAATTTTTTCTTCTTCTCCTGTTTTTAATGAACAAAGTATTCCTTCGGCATTTAATTTGTCATAAACCTCGAGCGCTAATAAGCGAAGCGGTGCTAAATATAAACCATTGGCCGCCTCCTTCATTTTTTCAAGCGCATGATGGGTTTTTCCGGTATTAGTTTCGCCAATATGCAGAACATAGCGGACATTCCTCCTTAACGAAGGGTCATACTCTTCCCCGAAGATATCCCGCATCATCCGTTCTTCTGCCTCTTTTTTGCGCTGCAATTCTTCCTGCTCCGCTTTTTTCTTTACTTCCCGTTCCTGATAATCCTTCTCAAAAATTTCCCAATGAATCTTCTCGTCGAACGGAATCTCTGCTACTTTTAATAAATCTGTAAGATATTCCTGCTGAATATCTTCAATAAAATAACTCTCTACATCGTATAAAGGCTGTGCGATGCTTCCTTTAACAAAGGATGCTGATAATTTTTCATGAAAGGTTTCATAAAAATCTTCCTTAAGTTCCTCCGGAAGTTGTTCCAGTACTTTCTGTGGTATTAGGTCTGATAAATAATCGGAAATGAGGCTTTCATAGACAAAAAAATACGTTTGATATTCATAAAAGCTCCTTCCCCAATGCAAGGTTTTATGAATATCACCTGTTAGCTCCTCAAAAAAGGTGGCAACTGTTGTATAGGAAGACGGATTAAATGCACCCTGGTCGACCAATTTTTCTTCAAGGGCAAAGGTATCAACCGATTGGAACTTTACATTATTTTTTATGTCAGCATCGAGCTGTTTGGCTGCAAAGTATCGAACATATAAATAAAAGAGCTCGTATTGATCTTCCAAGATACCAACCGCTACATCCTCTATTTCCGTCTGAATCGAGTGCTTCCGAGCTTCTAGTTTTTTCTGCTCCTCCCGCTTTACGAAGTTCTCCTTGGCAACATGATAGCGGTGAGTCCACTTTTCCTTCTGACCTTCAAATTGTTCTAGAAGCCATTCCATAGCATTAAAGGGTAAATAGGTTCTCATTTCATCACGAAAAAGTTTATTGAGGAGCTTCCGATCAATACCTTGAACTTCAAATCCTTGTTCACTTAAAAATTGCTTTTTTTCGTTCTTAGGCACATCGTTTGTTACTTTGTTCAACCAGACATTTACCCATATTTGCTCACTATAATGACCACGATCAGCTAAATACTGTTCGAAAGATGGCAGAGACTCTTTGGTTTCAAGGTATCGATCGATATCTTCATAGATTTTCACTTTTGTCTGTTCAATCGCTTGAGGGTAAATAGATGTTAATTTATTCATTCTCATCCCTCCTAGAAAATTTGATTTTCCTTTTTTCTCAAAGTTATGTATAATGTGAGTATAGATTATCGTATAGTAAAAAAGACCGAGCATGACGACAAATATGGCTCGGTCATGCAATAGCTGCTTTCCTTTTTGGGGATCGGCGTTATGGACCATAATCCACCGCTTCTGCTTGCCGGCTCAAGGGTGGATTATTTTTTTTTGTGGAAGGACAGAATCGTGACAATGAGACTAGCAAACGATAAGCTAAACATCAATGCCTGAAAAACTGTCAAAAGCATCACCCCCTTTCTATTAGGAGATGTGCCGTCCACCCTTGAGAAAACTATGCTATTGCATGTTCATTATAGCATTAATCAAATTATCGAACAAGCGTTCTTTAAATATTATGTTTATTACAATATGCATCCACTAATTCCTCGATTTGATCCAGTTCAGGATATTTTCCGGAAAACTGAAATTGGATTTCTTCAATAAAGCTCTCTCGATTATACACATGAATCGCTCCATTTTGTTGGATGACACTATATTCTGGTACAAATCGGTATCCACTTCGTTCAATTGCCCCCATCAATAGACCCCTTTTTCATTTTTTATTATAGTATAAGCGGAAAATGTGGAGATTATCATGTTTAGAAATAGTTATGTTTTGGCGATTGGCTCATTTTAGGAGAGTATTGGCTTTCTTTCTGAGTTTTATGGCTGATTTTCAACCGGCTTTGGCTCATTTTTGTTTATTATTGGCTCATTTTTTGACAGTTATGGCTGTTTTTACATTTTATTCCAATTCAACAAAAAAAAAGAAAAGGATGCTCACATCCTTTTCCAATGTTTATTTAGGCAGTTGTATAAACCTCTTCTTTGTTTAATTCATGACGAATGGTTGCCTGTGCGGCAGCTAAGCGGGCAAGCGGCACACGATATGGCGAGCAGCTAACATAATCTAGACCCGTTCTGTAACAGAAATCAATCGAACTTTTCTCTCCGCCATGCTCTCCGCATATCCCTGTTTTTAAGGACGGTTTGGTCGCACGGCCAAGCTTCACACCTGTTTCGACCAATTTGCCAACCCCATCTTGATCAAGTACAGCAAATGGATTATCCGGCAGTACTTTAGTTTCAATATACGCTTGTAGGAATTTGCCTTCTGCATCATCACGGCTGTATCCAAACGTGGTTTGCGTTAAATCATTGGTTCCGAAAGAGAAGAAGTCTGCTTCCTCTGCAATTTGATCCGCAGTTAGGGCGGCACGAGGAATTTCAATCATCGTACCAATTGTATAATTAAAACTCTTACCGGTTTCTTGCTGAACAACGACTGCAGCATCAATCACTAATTGACGCATTTGCTTTAACTCGTTTACATGACCAACTAGTGGTATCATAATTTCAGGCCGCACTTCCATCCCTTTTTCAGCTAATTTTGCTGCAGCATAAAAGATGGCTTTTGCCTGCATTTCATAAATTTCAGGATAGATCATTCCAAGACGGCAGCCGCGGTGGCCGAGCATTGGATTAAATTCATCTAATTGACGCACCTTTTTAAGCAATTGTTCTTTCTTCTTTAAGTCTGCTGATTGAGGATCTGTCAATTGAAGCTTTGTCACTTCTACTAACAGTTCCTCTTTATCTGGTAAAAATTCATGAAGGGGCGGATCTAGTAAACGAATGGTTACCGGGAAACCTTGCATGGCTTCAAATATCCCTTCAAAATCGCCTTGCTGCATTGGTAACAATTGGCCTAATGCATCCATTCTTTCATTGTAATTTTCCGCTAAAATCATTTTTTGGACGATAGGAATCCGCTTCAAATCCATAAACATATGCTCCGTACGGCATAGGCCAATACCGCCAGCACCAAATTCAAAGGATTTCTTTGCATCTTCCGGATTATCTGCATTCGCACGAACCCCAATTTTCCGCTCTTGGTCAGCCCAAGCTAAAAGGAGTTGGAATTCATCTGAAAGTTCTGGGTCAATCATCGGTATTTCACCAAGCATAATTTCCCCTGTGGAACCATCGATGGTAATAATATCACCATAATTTACTACCGTTTCTCCTATGGTAAATTGTTTTGCTCGTAAATCGATTTTTAACGACTCACATCCACAGATACAAGCTTTCCCCATTCCGCGTGCAACAACTGCAGCGTGGCTGGTCATTCCTCCACGGCTAGTTAAGATCGCTTGCGCGGCGACGATACCGTGAATATCGTCAGGCGTTGTTTCAGGTCTAACGAGGATCACTTTTCTTCCATCGTTTCCTAAACTTTCGGCTTCATCTGCGTCGAATACTACCTGACCTGTCGCTGCTCCCGGTGATGCCGGCAATCCCTTAGCTAAAATATTTTTTTCAAATTTGTCATCAATCCGGCGGTGGAGTAGTTGATTCAATTGGTCAGGGTCTACGCGCAACAAGGCCGTCTTTTTATCAATAATTCCTTCTTGAACCATCTCAACAGCAATTCGAATCGCTGCTTGCGCTGTTCGTTTCCCATTACGGGTTTGAAGGATGAAGAGCTTTCCGCGTTCTACCGTGAATTCGATGTCTTGCATTTCCTGATAATGTTGTTCAAGAATTTTACATGTATCCGTAAATTGCTTAAATACTACTGGCATTTCTTCCTTTAATGTTGCGATGGGCTGTGGTGTCCGAATACCAGCAACAACATCTTCTCCTTGAGCGTTTATTAAGTATTCTCCGTAAAGGACATGCTCGCCTGTTGAAGGATTTCGTGTAAAAGCAACACCAGTCCCAGAATCATTGCCCATATTGCCAAACACCATACTTTGAATATTAACGGCTGTTCCAAGGTGGTCTGGGATTTTATTCAGGCGGCGGTAGACGATGGCGCGCTGATTATTCCATGAATTAAAGACAGCGTTAATCGCAAGAAAAAGCTGTTGTTTTGGGTCCTGTGGGAAATTTTTTCTTGTATGCTTTTTGACAATGGCTTTATAGCCACTAATCACTTCCTGCCAATCTTCTGCAGACATTTCTGGATCTGTACTATACCCTTTCTCTTCACGTGTTTCTTCTAGGTATTGCTCGAAATAAAATGTATCAATTTCTAACACTACATTACTAAACATCTGAATGAAACGGCGGTAGGAATCATAAGCAAAACGAGGATTATTGGTTAGTGTTGCTAAACCAGCTACCGTTTCGTCGTTCATTCCGAGGTTTAAGATAGTGTCCATCATACCCGGCATGGAAAAAACAGAGCCAGATCGGACTGAAACTAATAGAGGGTTTTCTGAGTCACCCAGTTTTTTTCCCATTTTTTCCTCTAAGCGGCTAAGTGCTTCTAGTGTTTGTTGCTCCACTTCTATTGGAATGGATTTGCTAGATTCGTAGTAAGCATTACAGGCCTGGGTCGTTATGGTAAAACCAAATGGCACTGGCAGGCCAATTCTAGTCATTTCTGCAAGATTTGCCCCTTTACCCCCAAGTATATCTCTCATATTTCCGTTTCCCTCATGAAATAAGTAAACAAATTTCTTCATCTCTAAAAGCTCCTCTCTTTTTTTAATATATCTAGTATTAAGCCTGCTGTTTCTTCTACTGCTTTACTTGAGACATCAATGACAGGGCATCCTACCCGCTTCATGATTTTTTCTGCATGGTCTAGTTCCTTGAGTATTCTCTCAAAGCTGGCATAGTTAGCACGTGAAGCTAACCCCAACGCTCTCAAACGTTCTTTGCGGATTTCATTTAACTTATCTGGTGAAATAATAAGCCCAATGCAATTCTTCCTTGGTATTTGAAATAACTCCTCCGGCGGCTGGACTTCGGGGACGAGCGGAACATTGGCCACCTTAAACCGCTTGTGCGCCAGATACATCGATAGCGGTGTTTTGGAGGTGCGCGACACTCCTATCAGGACGATATCTGCCTTTGTTATGCCTCTTGGGTCACGGCCATCATCGTACTTAACGGCAAATTCAATCGCTTCTATTTTTCGAAAGTATTCCTCATCAAGTTTTCTCATTAGTCCTGGCCGGTGATGAGGTTCCTTATTAAATTTGGTTTCGAAAGCATTCATCAATGGACTTAGCAGATCAACTGCCATGATGCCTTCTTCAGCTGCACGGCGGTCTAAATAATCTTTTAAGGTTGGTATTACAATTGTATAAGCAATTATTGAATTAGCCTTAATCGCTAATAGAATGACATCCTCTATATCTTCAAAATCTTCCACGTAGGAATTACGACGAATATCAACTTGGCCCCCATTAAATTGGGTTGCAACTGCTTTTACAACAAACCCAGCCGTTTCCCCAACTGAGTCGGAAACCACATAGACCACTTCTTTTTCTGCCAAAATTACTGCCACTCCCTTAGTCTGATTTTTCATCCATCATTTCTAAATATGCCCGTGTGATCGTTGTTTTCGTAATTCGCCCCACTAGCAAATATGTATTCTTTTGTTCGTCGGCTTCTCGCACAACAGGAAGCGAATCAATATGATTTTGGATCATTTTTTTTGCTGCCTCGAGTAAGGTTTCTTCCGGATATATGGTGATAATATTTGGCATTCTCGTCATAATGACGCTGACTGGTAACTCCGAAAGATTTTGATTACCTAATGATGCTCTGAGCAAATCCTTTCTAGAAATGACCCCAGCTAGATGCCCCTCAGAATCAACCGCGTAAAGTGTACCGACATCCTCTAAAAATAATTGGACAATGGCATCGTATACGGAGGTTGATTTACCAACTACAATAGGGTGCGCTTTATAATTATTGACACTATGATGCAGGACTCTCTCCGCTTGGCGCTTAACCTTAAATTTGTCATTATAAAAATAACCGACACGCGGCCTTGCATCGATATTGCCTGACATGGTCAAGATGGCTAGGTCCGGTCTTAACGCTGCTCTTGATAAGGACAACTTGTCAGCAATCTCTTTTCCTGTGATTGGTCCATTTTGTTTTACAATCTCCAAGATTTCGTCCTGACGCTTTGAAAGTTTTATCTTTACCACCCCCTTTATCCTATTAACATGATATAATATATGTAATTACTTTAAATGTGTTATACTTATTTTTATTTAGTATATAACATTTAAGTGTAAAGGGAAATAGGTATTTGTTAAAAAAAACACAATTACACCATTGACGCCAAAATAAAAAAGGCACAAGCGATTATAAGTTAAATCGTTTGTGCCTTTTTTTGTGTATTCCTAAATACGATGAGGAGTTCTCACCTCTGGCAATTAGGACAATAATAAATTTTTATGGAGGAAATCACCTCAATTACAATTGTTGCGCCACACCGATAGCATGGTTGACCTTCGCGGTCATAAACCTGGCAAAGATTATTAAACCCACCGGTTAACGTGTCTCCCTTAAAGATTGGATTATCCATATACCCGCCGTGCTTAATCCCATCTTGAAGAACATTTTTCATTGAATCATAAAGTCTGCTTCGGTCACTATCATTAATGTCGTCAATATCCTTGGTCGGTTTGATCCCAGCCTGAAAGCATATTTCTGCAGAGTAGCAATTCCCGATACCAGCAATAAATGATTGATTGAGTAAAGTAGTTTTTAAACGGCCATGTTTTGAAGCTATTCTTTTTAAAAATTCATTTACGGTAAATTCCGGATTCAATGGCTCTGGCCCTAAGTCCGACAGCTTTTCCTCTGTTTGAGGTTGATTATATAGATGCAAATATCCTAACCGTAGACCTATAAAATAAAGATGATCTTGTCCAAATGATAATCGGACCTGTATTGTTCTGTTTGGTTTTTCCGATTCAGTGCCGAAAAACATCCATCCACCCAACATTAAGTGTAATAAAAGTGTTTGCTCATTTTTCAGCTGGAATAGGAGATGCTTTCCTCGACGTTTGATATCGATGATTTGCTGGTGCTGAACCGTTTTTTTGAAGAGGTCAGGATTGATATTAATGGATTTCTCACGGTTTATTTGAACATCTGTTACAACTTGATTCGCAATTTTGTCTTTTAACAGGTTTTTATAGTTCTCCATTTCAGGAAGCTCAGGCATATCGGTCTCCTCCCAGAATCCATTTTCTTAGTATCGTTCCCCATAACAAAAAAGAAAATGAAATATACATGTTTAAAGACACAAAAAAACCGAACAGCATCCTGTTCGGTAAGATTCAATCATTTTTAATGGGCCTAAATGGACTCGAACCATCGACCTCACGCTTATCAGGCGTGCGCTCTAACCAGCTGAGCTATAGGCCCATAATTTAAAATTTATGGAGCGGGTGATGGGAATCGAACCCACTACATCAGCTTGGAAGGCTGAGGTTTTACCAGTAAACTACACCCGCATTAGAATAAATATTCTAGTTGGTACCGATGGTCGGGGTCGAACCGACACTCCTCACGGAACACGATTTTGAGTCGTGCGCGTCTGCCAATTCCGCCACATCGGCATGTGTTAATAATCAAAAAAATTATGGCAGGGGCAGTAGGAATCGAACCCACACTGAAGGTTTTGGAGACCTTAGTTCTACCTTTAAACTATGCCCCTAAAGTGGTGGAGGGGGACGGATTCGAACCGCCGAACCCTGAGGGAGCGGATTTACAGTCCGCCGCGTTTAGCCACTTCGCTACCCCTCCAATGAATATAAAAATGGCGGAGGAAGAGGGATTCGAACCCCCGCGCGGTTTAACCCGCCTGTCGGTTTTCAAGACCGATCCCTTCAGCCGGACTTGGGTATTCCTCCATTTTTAATAAAACCATATTTATACTAATGGTAGCGGCGGAGGGGATCGAACCCCCGACCTTACGGGTATGAACCGTACGCTCTAGCCAGCTGAGCTACACCGCCATTATATTATTTTAATAAGTAATTGGTGGAGTCTAGGGGGATCGAACCCCTGACCTCCTGCGTGCAAAGCAGGCGCTCTCCCAGCTGAGCTAAGACCCCATTTTGTATTAGAACTTTATGGTCGGGAAGACAGGATTCGAACCTGCGACCCCTTGGTCCCAAACCAAGTGCTCTACCAAGCTGAGCTACTTCCCGAAATATGAAAGTTATTTTGCTTTCACAATAACTTTGATGCCGAGGACCGGAATCGA